>NZ_JBXAPM010000003.1:238377-460220 GCF_058803965.1 Reyranella sp. GW821-FHT14A01 | reverse complement strand
GCTTCGCTCCAGTGGCGCAATCATGATCATGAGCGCCACTGGAGTGGCGCGCTCCAATGAACGACCTCACCCACACGCCAGCGAGTAGATGTGCTGGACCTCTCCCGGCAGCGGCATCGCCTGCCAGGTCTTGCCGGCGTCCCGGGTGCCGAAGACCTCGCCGTCGTAGCGGGCGCCGATATAGACCTGCCCGGCGTCCGTCGGATGCAGGCCGATCGACATGATGGTGCCGTGCACCTGGACCTTGTCGAAGCGCTTCCAGCTCTCGCCGCCATCCTCACTGCGATAGAGGCCGCCGTCCTTGCTGGACGCGGCGACCGACAGGGCGGAGTAGAGCGTGTTGGGCTCGACCGGCGAGACGCGGATGTCGCGGCCGTAGGTGGTGGGCGAGAAGCGGCCGACCTCCATGTCCTTCCAGGTGTGGCCCTGGTCGCTGCTGCGGAACAGGCCCATGCGGACGGCGAGCCACAGCCCGTCGGGATCGGCCGGGTTGATGGTCACGGCATGGCCGTCGAGCATGCCCTCGGCCGTGGTGTCGCTCACGATCTTGCTCTTGAGATGCTCCTGTTCGGCGAGTTTCAGCAGGCCCGCGCTGCAGTCGGTCCAGGTCCGGCCGAGATCGATGCTGCGCATGACGCCGTTGATCTCGAGCGCGGCGTAGATCTCGTCGTGGCGCTTGGGGTGCTGGACCAGCCGCATCACGCGCGAAGCGAAGGGGCCCTTGCAATGGGTGTCGATGTTCGGCGTCGGCAGGTAGCGCCAGGAGGCGCCGCCATCGTCGCTGCGATAGATGCCGATCGGCGAGGCGCCGGCGAAGATGCGGTTGGGATCGCGCGAATCGACCAGGAAGGACCAGACTTCTTTGCCGGCATCGGGGAAGGCCGTCCGGCGGAAGGTCGCGCCACGGTCGGTGCTGCGCCACACACCGTCGTTGGTGCCCGCGAAGACCGTCTCCGGATTCTGCGGATGGACGAAGACGGTGAAGGCCTGGACGGCACCAAGCACATGCTCCCAGTCGCCACCCGCGGTTCCGCGGCGGAAGATGCCGACCCGGCCCGTATGGTCAGGCTTCCCGAAATAGCCGGCGACGCCGACGTAGATGTTGGACAGATCCGTTCCCTTGCTCATGGGTTTCCTCCGATTTTCTTTAGGTCGTTTGGCGACGATATTATCGCTTCGAGAGCCGCAAGTCCGTCTGTTAGAGCTGCAGGGCCGGGCTGCAGGATCAGGGGTGATTTGATCTCGTGAAGTCGCCCGCTCCTGACGGCAGGGATGGCCTCGAATCCCGGCCGGGCGACGACCTTCTCCTGCTTGAATTTCTTGCCGCACCAGGAGCCGACGATGATGTCGGGCGCCCGGCGAATGATCTCCTCGCGTGTGACGATCCGGTCCTTGGCCGACTTGCAGGTCGCGAGTTCGGGAAAGATGTCCGTCCCTCCCGCGGCCTCGATCAGTTCCGAGACCCAGGCGATGCCTGAGATCATGGGCTCGTCCCATTCCTCGAAATAGACCCTGGGACGATTGCCTCTCTGCGCCGCGCGCCGGCGCGTATCCTCAAGGTTGGCGGCAAGGCGATTCGCAAGGGCTTCCGAACGCTCGTGGGCGCCGACCAGCGCGCCGAGCGTGCGGATCATGGCGAAGATCTCGGCGACGGTCCGTTGGTTGAAAGCATGGACGGCCACGCCCGCCCGGATGAGCGCCGCCACGATGTCGGCCTGCAGGTCGGAGAAGGTGAGGACCAGGTCGGGCCGCAAATCGAGGATCTTGGGAATGTCGGCAGAGATGAACGCCGAAACACGCGGCTTCTCCTTGCGTGCCTGCGGTGGCCGGACGGTATAGCCGGAGACACCGACGATCCGGTGCTGCTCGCCCAGCAGGTAGAGCGTCTCGGTGGTTTCCTCGGTCAGGCAGACGATGCGTTCGGGTGGGTACATGTTACGCGGCGTTAGGGGAGGGCATCCCGTCACGACCGGTGTTCGGCCATGACGGGACTTCCCGGGTTCAGTTCTTCTTGACCAGCGGGCACTCGCTGTCGGCCAGGGGGCGGAACGCCTGCTCGCCGGAGATTTCGGCGACCAGCTTGTAGTAATCCCACGGCCCCTTGGACTCCGACGGCTTCTTGACCTCGAAGAGATACATGTTGTGCATCTTGCGGCCGTCCTGACGGACGTAGCTCGGTCCGAAGATGGGGTCGTCCCACTTGGCGGCCTTCATGGCGGCCATCACCTTGTCGGGATCGTCGGTCCCCGTCGACTTGACCGCGTTCAGGTAGGCCAGCGTGGCCGAGTAGAAACCGGCCTGCACGCTGGTCGGCATCTTGCCGTTGAACTTGGCGGCGAAGCGCTTGGAGAAGGCGCGTGTGCGGTCGTTGAGATCCCAGTAGAAGGCCTCGGTCAGGTTCAGGCCCTGCGCGCGCTCGAGGCCTAGCGAATGGATGTCCGAGATGAAGACCAGCAGGCCCGCGAGCTTCTGGCCGCCCTTGGTGATGCCGAATTCCGATGCCTGCTTGATCGAGTTGATCGTGTCGCCGCCGGCATTGGCGAGACCGATGACCTGCGCCTTGGAGCTCTGGGCCTGCAGCAGGAACGACGAGAAGTCGTTGGTGTTGATCGGATGCTTGACGCCGCCGACCACGGTGCCGCCGGCCGCCTTCACCACGGCGGAGACGTCGCGCTCCAGCGCATAGCCGAAAGCGTAATCGGCGGTGAGGAAGAACCAGCTCTTGCCGCCGGCCTTCACGACCGCCGAGCCGGTACCGTTGGCGAGAGCCGCCGTGTCGTAGACCCAGTGGATCAGGTAGGGATTGCAGAGCTTGCCGGTGAGGTCCGACGAGGCGGGGTCGGGCGCGATGAAGATCTTCTTCTTGTCGCCGGCGACACGGGCGCCCGCGATCGACGAGGAGGAGGCGCCGGCCCCCATGATCATGTCGACCTTCTCGTTGTCGTACCAGCGGCCGACCGTGGTCGCCGCGACGTCGGCCTTGTTCTGGATGTCGCCGGAAATGAACTCGATCTTTTGGCCGAGCACCGTGCCGCCGAAATCCTCGATCGCCATCTGGGTGGCGAGTACCGCGCCGGGGCCGTTGATGTCGGCATAGAGGCTCGACAGGTCGGTGGCGACGCCGATCTTGAGCGTGTTGTCGGAAAGCTGGGCGGCCGCCGGCAATGCGGCCAGGGCCGCAAGGCAGAATGCGGCCGTGCTGAACAGGTTACGTCTCATCGTTTCTCTCCCTAGGCTTTGTTATTGAGCGAAGCCTAGCAAGTGGCTGGCGCGCCGCAAAGCCGGAGGAGACACAAGATGATCGAGAAAATTCTGGACATCCCGACCAACGACGGGGGCATGGAGACCTTCATCTGCCATCCGGAGCGGGGCGGGCCGTACCCGCCGGTACTGTTCCTGATGGACGCGCCGGGCATCCGCGAGGAGCTCTACGACATGGCGCGGCGGCTGGCGACGGTCGGCTATTACGTGATGCTGCCAAACCTCTACTACCGCGCCGGCACCGACACGAAGTACGGGCCCGACGTGCTGAAGCACGGCAGCGAGGAGCACGGGCGCATGCGGGCGGTCCGCACCAAGATGACCATTCCGCCGGTGATGGACGACGTGGCGGCGATGATCGCCTTCGCGGATGCACAAAAGGAATCCAAGAAGGGACCGGTCGGCACCCACGGCTATTGCATGAGCGGTCCCTATTCGCTGGCGGCGGCCGCACGTTATCCCGACCGGATCGCGGCGGCGGCCTCGTTCTACGGGACCTGGCTGGTGAGCGACGCGGTCGAGAGCCCGCACCTGACCTTGGGCAAGGCCAAGGGCGAGCTCTACATTTCCTGTGCCGAGCACGACGAGCTGGCGCCGCCCGACATGGTCAAGGAACTCAAGGCCCTGTTCGACAAGTCTGGCGCGAAGGGTGAGCTGGAGATCCAGCCGACCGTGCATCACGGCTTCGCCTTCCCGCAGCGGTGGTGCTACGACAAGCCAGCGGCCGAGCGACACTGGGAGCGTCTGATTGCCCTCTACCGTCGGAACCTCGGCTGACAACAAAGCAAGGGGCTCACGATGGACGGACAGAACCTGACCCAGATGGAGATCGATCGGCGCGTCTTCGATCTCTACGACGAGTACTGCCACGGCGGCATGGACCGCCGGACCTTCCTGGCGCGCGCCGCCGCGATGACGGTCGGCGGGCTTGCCATGGCGCAGGCCCTGCTGCCGCGCTACGTGCAGGCCCAGACGATCTCGTTCACGGACGATCGCATCAAGGCAACGTATGTGACCTATCCGTCGCCGGGCGGCACGTCGGGCACGATGCGCGGCTATCTGGTGCAGCCGAAGGGCAACGGCCCGTTCCCGGTGGTGCTGGTGGTTCACGAGAATCGCGGCCTCAATCCCTATATCGAGGACGTGGCGCGTCGCGCGGCGACCGAGGGTTTCCTGGCGTTGGCGCCGGACGGGCTGTTCCCGGTCGGCGGCTATCCCGGCAACGACGATGACGGCCGCACGCTGCAGGCCAAGCTCGACCAGGCCAAGCTGCGCACCGACATGGTGAACAGCGCGCGCTTCCTGAAAGCCCATGCGATGTCGACCGGCAAGCTCGGCGTGACGGGCTTCTGCTGGGGCGGCGGCACGACCAACTTCCTGGCCGCGACCCTGGGCGCGGAGATGAATGCCGGCGTGCCGTTCTACGGCCCGGCGGCGGAGACTGCGTCGGTGCCGAACATCAAGGCACCTTTGATGGTGCAGTACGCCGAGAGCGACGAGCGCATCAATGCGATGTGGCCGGCCTACGAGGCGGCGCTGAAGGCCAACGGCGTGCCCTACGAGATGTTCATCTATCCCGGCACGCTGCACGGCTTTCACAACAATTCGACGCCGCGCTACAACGAGGCCCAGGCCAAGATCGCCTGGGACCGCACCATCGCGTTCTTCAAGAAGAACCTGGCGTAGCGCACGACGGAGCAATGGAGCGCGCCGCTCCAGTGGCGCTCATACCTTGTCTTACTGACGAAGCTTGAGCGCCACTGGAGTGGCGCGCTCCAACGAACGACCGCCTACTTTGGTTCCCCGTTCGTCGGCTTGAACTTCTGCACGCGGTTCGCGTTGTCGACTTCGCCGGTATAGACATTGCCCTTCGAGTCGACGGCGATCGTGTGGACCCAGTGGAACTGGCCGGCGTAGCGACCCGAGCGGCCGACCGTGCCGACGACCTTGCCGTCGGCGCGGTTCAGGATGCGCATCAGATTGTTCTCGCCGTCGATGTTGAACAGCCAGGTCTGGTTGGCATCGGGCCAGAAGTTGAGGTCCCAGACCGCGCCGTTGCCCAAGGTGCTCTTGTCGTAGAACCACTCGGTCACGAAGGTACCGTCCTTCTTGAACACCTGGATGCGGTTGTTGGTCCGGTCGCAGACATAGACCATGCCGTCCTTCGACACCTTGGCGCAGTGCACGGGATTGCCGAACTGCTGGGATACGGCGGCCACCGGATCGTACTTCGGCGTCTTGTCGTCGCTCGGCTTGTTGCCGTAGGCGCCCCAGTGGCGCTTGTAGGCGCCGGTATCGGCATCGAACACGATGACCCGGCGGTTGCCGTAGCCGTCGGCGATGTAGACTTCGTTGGCAGCCTCATCGACCTGGATGTCGGCGGGCTTGCCGAGCAGGGTCGTGTCGTTGCTGCCGCCCGAGGGGCCAAGCTTGCCGATCGTCAGCACGAGCTTGCCGTCCTTGCTGTACTTGAAGACGGCGCTGTCGATGTCGGCATTTCCGCTCAGCCAGACGAAGCCCTTGCGGTCGACATAAAGCCCGTGCTCGCGTCCGACCCAGGGATTGTTGGCAGGTCCACCCCAGCCCTGGATGAAGTTGCCGTCGGCATCGAACTCCATGACCGAAGGCGCGGGGACGCAGCAGGCGTTGCGCGGCGGCTTGAGCGAGGCGCCTTTCTCATCCTCGGTGAGCGAGCGCGGGCGCTGCAGGATCCAGACATGGTCCTGCGAATCGACGGCGACGCTCGCCACCTGGCCGAACAGCCAGTTGTTGGGCAAAGGCTTCGGCCAAAACGGATCGACCTGGAACTGCGGCACCGTCTGGGCGCCGGCCGCTGAAACGAACGCAAACGCCATCAGGGCGCCAAGCGCCCAGTGTACCAGTCTCATCGTTTCCTCCTGCGGCGTTCAGGCCGCTTTTGCTGGCTTGGGCTTGCTTGCCTGCCATTCGTCGAGCTTGCCGCGCGCCCGGTTCTTTGCCGGGTCCAGCGCCGATTCCTGTCCCGGAACCTTGGCCGCGAGTTCGATCACGTAACCGTTGGGATCGCGAAAGTAGATCGACCGGATGAAATGATGGTCCGAGACGCCACGGACTTCGCGGCCTTCCGCCTTGCCCTTGGCGAACATGCGGTCGAGATGGTCGGATTCGACTTCCAGAGCTATGTGGAGGTCGAAATCATGCTGGTCCTTGAAGGCGAACGGCATGTCCGGCGCCTCGAAGAAGGCGAGGCAGGAACCGTCGTCCAACTGGAAGAAGGTGTGCAGCACGCCTGAGCCAGTCGTACGGCCGGTCTTGGTCTCGTCGATCCTGAGTGTGTGGACCAGAGGCAGACCGAGGAAGTCCTCGTAGAACTTCCTCGTCTCCTCCGAGTCGCGGCAGCGATAGGCATTGTGGTGCAGGCCCTTGATCATCGAAACCTCCGATCGGATCGCCTGCCTGAGCCTAGCGCCGTCCTAGCGGTCGAGCCAGACGTCCTCGAAGCGCCAGTGGTTATAAATCGTGTTGACCGCCAGGTTCACGGCCTTGACCTCGGGGCGCCAGCAGGTGCCGCCCCAGCCATGCTGGATGACCGGGCGGGCGCCGTCTTCCTGCAGCTTCTTGTCGATCTCCCAGACGAGCTTCCGGCGTGCCTCGAAGTCGCGCATGCTCGACTGCTGGTCGAACAGCTTCTCGACCTCGGGATTGCAATAGTTCGTGTAGTTGCGCTCCGAGCCGCAGCGGAAGGTCTCGTAGAAGACCACGTCCGGATCGTCGACGCCGACGCCCTGGACGTTCATGCCGATCGTGAAGTCGCGGCGCGCCATGCGATTGTACCAGACCGCGGTTTCGAGCGGCTCCAGCTCGCCCTGGATGTTCACCTGCTTCAGATGGTCGATCAGGATCACCGCCGGGTCGCGATAGCTCGGGATGTTGCGGGTCGAGACCTTGATCTTCAGCGGCTTCTCGGCCGTATAGCCGAGTTCGGCCATGATCTTGCGGCCTTCCTCGCGCGCTTTGGCGACATCGGGGCCGTAGCCCGCCACGGTCGACAGGAACTCCGTCGGCATGCCCCAGAGTCCTTCCGGCGGCGGCAGCATGGCGCCGCCGATGCGGAAGTTGCCCTGGCCCAGGATCTCGTTGAAGGCGGGACGGTCGAGCGCGAGCGACATGGCACGGCGCACCCTGGCATCGTCGAACGGCGCCTTCTCGCGATTGACCAGCAGGTTGGCCTGGGTGTTGGTCGGCTGCGTCTCACAGATCGCCGTCGGCGCCTGGGTCTTGAGGTCGTTCACCATGGCCGGCGTGATGACCGAGGTGAAGGTCATGTCGAGCTTGCCGGCCACGAAGGTGAGCTGTGACGTCGCGCGGTTGGGGATGATCGAGAACTCGATCGCGTCGAGATAGGGGCGGCCCGGCTTCCAGTAATCCGGATTGCGCGCGAGCTTGATCGACTCGTTCTGCTTCAGCTCGACGAACTTGAACGGGCCCGTGCCGATCGGCTTGGTGCGCATCTGCGCGGTCGGCACGTGGCAGGGGTAGACCGGCGAGAAGGCCGCGGCGAGCATGGTGAGCAGCGACGGCTGCGGGCGCTTCAGGTGGAAGGTCGCCTCGCGGTCGCCGTTTACGGTGACCTTCTCCAGGTTGAAGTACCAAGTCTTGCGCGGGTTCTTGCGCAGCTTGGATTCGTCGGCGATCAGCATGTCCCAGGTGCACTTCACATCGGCGCTGGTGAACGGCTTGCCGTCATGCCACTTCACGCCGTCGCGCAGCTTGAAGGTGAGGTCCTTGCCGTCGTCGCTCCATTTCCACTCGGTGGCGAGGTCGGGGATGATGTTGTCCGGCGTGTTCTGCTTGGTCTTGGGATCGAACATCACGAGGTTGTTGTAGACCGACATGAACGGCATGACGGTCGAGATGGTCGCTTCCTCGTGGATCGACGCGCTCGGCGGATTGTCCATGTGGGCGATCTTGAGGGTGCCACCGGATTTCTGCGCCCAGGCGGACGGCGCCGCGACCAGGGCCAGGATTGCCGCGACGAGCGGCAGCGAACAGTTTCGCATTCTTTCGTTTCCTCCTCTTCTTTGTGATGACGCTAGCACTTCGCTGCGGCATAAACCGGCTCATGAGAATCTTCAGTTTGCTGGTCGGAATGCTTCTCGCATTGCCGGCTGTCGCCCAGGATTATCCAACCAAGCCGATCAAGATCATCACGGCCTTCGGTCCCGGAACGGCGACCGACCTTGCCGCGCGCGCGATCGGCCAGGATATCGCGGTGCAGACCGGCCAGAGTGTCGTCATCGAGAACAAGCCCGGTGCGGAAGGCCAGATCGCAGCCCAGTCCGCGGCGGCGGCCGCGCCCGACGGCTACACGCTGTTCTTCACGACGCAGACGACCCAGGCGATCAACCCGCACGTCTACAAGTCGCTGACCTACGATCCGGTGAAGAGCTTCGCGCCGATCTCCGGCATCATCCTCGGCGCGCAGATCGTGATGGTGCGCAACGACCTTCCGGTGAAGACCCTCCAGGAATTCATTGCACTCGCGAAGGCGCAGCCGGGCAAGCTGAGCTTTGGCAGCGGCAACGGGTCGAGCCGCGGCGGCGCCGAGCTGTTCCGCATCATGACCAAGACCGACATTCTGGGCGTGCCCTACAAGACCCAGCCGCAGGCCATCACCGACCTGATGGGCGGCCGCATCGACGTCATCTTCTCCGACTTCACCGTCGGCCTGCCGCCCGTGCTCGATGGACGCGCGCGCGG
The DNA here is from genome assembly GCF_058803965.1 of Reyranella sp. GW821-FHT14A01. Classification (NCBI taxonomy): domain Bacteria; kingdom Pseudomonadati; phylum Pseudomonadota; class Alphaproteobacteria; order Hyphomicrobiales; family Reyranellaceae; genus Reyranella; species Reyranella sp. GW821-FHT14A01. Next base: position 451,220 of record NZ_JBXAPM010000003.1, on the reverse strand, counting down.
CCTTGCGGTCACCAGCAAGGAGCGCATCCCCGGCCTCGACCAGTTCCCGACGGTGGAAGAGAGCGGTGTTCCGGGCTTCGAGATGTGGGCCTGGACGGCGATCTATGCGCCGGCCGGCACGCCGAAGCCGATCATCGACAAGTTGAATGCACTGGTGCGGCAGGCGGCCAAATCGCAGGGCTATCTCAACCTGCTGAAGGCGAACTTTGGGATGTCGTTTGTCGGCTCGCCCGAGGAGCTGGCGGCCTTCCAGGCCAGCGAGACCAAGAAGTGGGCGGAGATCGTGTCGATCGCCGGCATGAAGGAACCCTAGGCTTCAATGGGGCGCGCCACTCCAGTGGCGCTCTTCTCACGGCGTGTCGACGGCGTTCTGAGCGTCACTGGAGTGGCGCGCTCCTATGAGGCCACCGGCCTCCGGGCGGCTACGATCTGCCAGATCGCCGCCGCGAAGACGCAGGCCGCGACGGCGAAGAAGGCCATCCGGTAGCTGACCATAGAGGCGATCAGCGCGAAAATCGGCGGGCCGAACACCGCGCCGGAAAAAGCGAGGGCGGTCTGCACCGCCGCGATGGGGGCCGCTTCGCCGGGCGGCGAGAGATGGGCGAATTCGGCCTGTGACGTGCCGTTCCAGCTGATGACGACCGAGCCGTAGCCCATCACCACCAGCGCGATCAGCCAGAAGGGCGTGTCGGCGTCCAGCAGGCCGGTGGCGACGCAGCCGACGGTCATGGCGACGCCGGTCCACCCCAATAATGCCATGCGCGGAAAACGGTCGCCGGCGCCACCGCTCAACAGGCGCACGCCGGTGCCGACAAGCTGCGAGAGCGTCAACAGCGCGCCGGCCTCGGCGATCGACAGGCGGCAATGCTCGTAGAGATAGGTGACGAGATAGAAGGTGAAGGTGTGCTGGGCGACCACGTAGATGAAGGCCGACCAGCCCAGAACCCGCAGCTGGGGGTGACCCAGCACGAAGCGGATCGACTTCCAGATGCTGCGCGACGGCCCGCCGACGGTCGCGGTCACGTCAAGGCTGGGGCGCAGGGGCTCGACGATCAGCGCCGCCAGAACGGCGGCGCCGGCGGCGACGAGGCTGGCACCGCGCCAGCCGATCTCCGAGAGCAGGAAGGGAAAGATGATCCCGGCGAGGCCGAAGCCGATCGGCACGCCGGTCTGCTTCAGCGAGAAGACCATGCCGAAATATTCGCGGGGTACGCGCTGTGACAGGACATGCGCCGAGGCAGGGTTGATCGGCCCCTGGGCCGCGCCAATGAAGATGACGGCCACCACGGTCGCAGCGACCGCCGATACGGCGTTGAAAGCGAGCCCGATCGCGGCCATGAGCAGGGCGGCTTGGCAGACCCGGACGGCGCCCAGTCGCACGATCGGCGCCGCGGCAGCCAGCGCGACGCTGGCTGCAACGGCATAGATGATCGCCGTGAAGATGCCGACCAGCTTGGGATCGATGGCGAGGTCGCGGGCGACCTCGGGCATCATCACGCTGAGCGATATCACCGAAAGCGAGATCATCACCTGGATGGCCAGCATGCTGGCCACCGGTACGATCACGCGTTTCATGGCGTCGGCCTACAGGCCGTACAGGTCGGCCTTGTTCAGAATGGTGTTGCGCAGGATGCGGATCGAGGCGACGTCGACCATGATGCCATCGACGTTGATCGCGCCCAGGCCGGCGGCTTCCGCCTCGGCATAGGCCTTCTCGAGCTTGCGGGCGCGGACGATGTCCTCGGCCTTGGGTGAGTAGATTTCCAGCGCCGGGTCGATCTGCGAGGGATGGATCGCCCACTTGCCGACGCAGCCTAGGATCATCGAGCGGCGGCATTCCTCGCGGTAGGCGTCCGGATTCTTGAAGTCGGCGAACGGGCCGTCGACCGGGTCGATGCCGGCGGCGCGGCAGGCCATCACCAGCCGGAAGCGGGCATAGTGCCAGACGTCGCCGGGATAGCCGTCGGCGGCGCCGACATTCTTGTTCATCACGCCCATCGAGGCCGAGAAGTCGCCCATGCCGAACACCAGGCATTCCAGGCGCGGCGTGCAGGCGGCGATCTCGTCGACGTTCTGCATGCCTTCGACTTCCTCGATCAGCGCCTCGAGGCCGATCTTGCGCTTCATCTTCAGCTTCTTCTCGATCTGGTGAAGCAGCTTGTCGGCGAACAGCACGTCGGCGGCCGTCTGGACCTTGGTCATCATGATCGTGTCGAGATGCTCGCCCGCGCCCTCGACGATCTCGATGATGTCCTCGTAGGCATATTCGGTCGTCAGGTCGTTGATGCGCACGCAGCGCGTCTTGCCCGTCCAGTTCAGCTCCTTGAGGCCCTGGATGATCTTCTTGCGGGCGTCGCGCTTCTGGCTGGGAGCGACGGCATCCTCGAGGTCGAGGAAGACGTGATCGGCCTTCGACTCCGACGCCTTCTGGATCATCTTCTCGCTGGAGCCGGGCGTCGAGAGCTGGACGCGGCGGGCGCGCTTGGGACGGTCGGTCATCAATCTTCTCCTTAAGCTACGATCTTGTCGGCGCGCAGGCGGGCGATGTCGCCCGCACCGAGGCCGATGGTTTTGAGATAGTCGTCGGTATGTTCGCCCAGCAACGGCGCGCGATGGCGTACCTTGCCCGGCGTCTCGGTCATCTTCACCGCGACGCCCGCGATCTGGACCTCGTGGTCGAGGCCGGGATGCGGCACCCAGGGCAGCATCTCGCGTGCCGCGAAGTGCGGATCGGCCACGATGTCCCGCACGTTGTAGACGGGCGAGAAGGGCACCTTGCCGCCGAAATGCGTCAGCAGCTCCTGCTTGGTGCGCTGGCGCGTGAAGTCGGAGACGGTGGCGATCAGCACGTCCTGGTTGGCGCGGCGGTCCTGCACGGTGATGAACCGCGGATCGGTCGCGAACTCGGGCTTGTCGATCAGCCGGCACAGGATCGGGAAGTGCGCGTCGGCATGCGCGGCGATCGTGACGAAGCCGTCCTTGGCCGGGAACATGCCGAACGGGCAGAGAAGGGGATGGTGGTTGCCCTCGGGATGCGGCAGCGTCTGCGCATAGGAATGCTGGTGCATGATGCGCTCGCAGACCGCGAGGATCGCGTCGACCATGCCGACGTCGACGAACTGGCCCTTGCCGGTCTTGTAGGCCCGCAGGATCGCCGAGACGATGCCGAAGGCGCAGGTGATCGCCGGCACGATGTCGCCGACGCCGGGACCGACCTTCATCGGCGTGTCCTTGTCGGGCCCGGTGATGGCCATGATGCCGCCCATCGCCTGGCTGATCACGTCGTAGGCCGGAAAGTCCGAATAGGGGCTCTTGCCGGTGCGGACGTCGCCGAAGCCGCGGATGGTCGCGTAGACCAGCTTCGGGTTGCGCGCGTGCAGCGTCTCGTAGCTGAGGCCCAGGCGATCCATGACGCCGCCGCGATAGTTCTCGACCACCGCATCGGCATTGTCGCAGAGCTTAAGGACCAGCTCGCGGCCGGCCGCCGTCTTGAGGTCGATGGCGATCGACTTCTTGTTGCGGTTCACCGAGGCGAAGTAGCCGCCGAATGCCCTGAGCTTATCGTCGGCATGATAGGGGCCAATGATGCGCGTGTGGTCGCCGTCGAGCGGCTCGACCTTGATGACCTCCGCGCCCTGGTCGGCCAGCAGCATCGTGCAGTAAGGGCCGGCCAGCATCTGCGTGAGGTCGACGATGCGGACACCGTCGAGGGCTCCAAGGACGGACGAGTCGCTCATGGCTGGGTGCGCGCGACTCCAGTCGCGCGTCTTTGGGCGATGCCAGCGAAGATCGCGCCACTGGAGTGGCGCGCCCCCAGCGTCACTTGTCTCCCCAGTGGCTGCGCCGCTTGATCAGGACGGTGCGCTCACCCTCGAAGATGTTCTTGTCGTCCTGATTCACGCCGTAATGCTTGAAGCGGACGATGCCGGCATCGTCCTGCTTGGCATCCTTCTTCTCCAGCACCTCGGTGTAGCAGTAGAGCGTGTCGCCGTGGTGGAGCGGACCCTTGAGACGGATCTTGTCCATCCCGAGTTCCATCAGCGCGTTCTCCGCCGTGTCCTCGGCGGCGAGGCCGATGCACATGGAGATGGTGACGCCGCCGAAGCCCAGGCGCTTGCCGTAGGGCATCGACTGGGTCAGGTGCTCGTTGAAGTGCGCCTCGGCCGTGTTCATGGTCACGTTGGTGATCCAGACCTGCTCCATCGGTTCCACGGTCTTGCCGCGCGCGTGCTTCATCACGTCGCCGACCGTGAAGTCCTCGAAGTAGTTGGTCTTGCCGGTGAGAGCGGAGACTTTCATCAGTTCCTCACTCCTAGTTTCGGCCCCGGCCCAGCAGCCGGTCGGAGATGATGCGCTTCTGGATCTCGGAGGTGCCCTCGAAGATCTTGGTCAGGCGCGCATCGCGCCAGTGGCGCTCGATGGCGTGCAACGTGGTATAGCCGGCGCCGCCATGGATCTGCAGGCCTTCGCTGGTGACGCGCTCGGCCATCTCCGAGGCGAAGAGCTTCACCATCGAGGCTTCCTTGTCGCAACGCTGGCCGGTGTCGATCTGCTCGCAGACGAAATACATGAGCTGGCGCGCCGCCTCGATCTGGGTCGCCATGTCGGCGATCTTGAAGCGGATGGCCTGGAAATCCGAGATCGAGTGGCCGAACTGCTTGCGGTCGTTGGCGTACTGGATCGAATCGTCGAGCGCGCCCTGGGCGAGGCCGATGGCGCGGGCGGCGGTGTGGGCGCGGGCCGTCTCGAGGCCCGAGGTCGCGTAGTAGAAGGCGTGGCCTTCCTTGCCGATCATGTCGGCGGCTTCGACGCGGAAATTGTCGAAGGCCAGTTCCCAGGTCTTCCAGCCGAAATAGCCGATCTTGGGAATGGGTGCGCCGTTGACGCCCTTGGGCAGCTCGCCGCGCTTCTTCTCGACGAAGAACATCGAGAGGCCCATATGGCGCTTGCCCGCCGGCGCGTCCGACGTGCGCGCGATGATGATCATGAAGTCGGCGCCGTCGGCGAAGGTGCACCAGTACTTGTTGCCGCTGATCAGGTAGCCGTCGCCGTCCTTCTTGGCGCGGCAGGAGATGTTGGAGATGTCGGAGCCGGCATTGGGCTCGGACATCGAGAAGGCGCCGAGGAACTCGCCCTTGGCCATGCGCGGCAGGTAGCGCTTGCGCTGCTCCTCGCTCATCTCATGCGAGCCGATCAGCAGGTTGCCACGCGCGATGATCGACGCGACGCTCATCCAGCCGCGCGACAGTTCCTCGGTAACGAGGCAGTACTCGGAACAGCCGAGGCCCAGGCCGCCGTATTCCTCCGGGATCAGGATGCCGAAATAGCCGAGCTCGGCCATCTTCTCCCGCAGCTCCATCGGGATGTCGCCCTTCTCGGGGTCGAGCTTGTTGGCGACCGGCAGCACTTCGTTCAGCGTGAACTCGCGCGCCTGCTCCTGGATCATGCGGCGTTCTTCGGTAAGGAAAGGCATTATTGGGGATTCCTGAGACGGACGAGATTGGTGCGCTTGAAGTCGATGACGAGTTCTTCGCGCTGGTTGAAGCCCTTGCTGTGCCAGCTGACGATGCCGAACCCCTTGTGGGAGTCCGAGACGCGCCGGTCGAGCACGACCGATTCCGCGCGCAGCGAATCGCTGGGATAGACGGGCTGGTGATAGGTGAGTTCGTTGACGCCGAGGAACGGCCCGCCGCCCTCGCTCAGATCCTCGACCGTGAGGCCGAACACCGTCGTGAAGACGAGCAGGGGATTGGCCACGATGCCGGGGTGGCCGTGCGCCTGGGCGTAGGCCGCATTGTAGTAGTGCGGGTTGAAGTGCAAGGTCAGCGTCGAGAAGAGCGTGCTCTCCGACTCGGTGATCGTGCGGCCCCAATGGTGCCGGAACACGCGGCCGACCTCGAAATCCTCATAGCGGTTACCCTTGGGCACCAGCCGGGCGCGGGCCCTGAAATCCTCTGTCATTCCTACTCCTGTCTACGCTTCTCGCCCTGGCGGGGGCGAGGAATACGATCAATTCTTCGCCGACGCACGCACCAGTTCGCCCACGTCGGTGAGGCTGTCGATGCGCTCGATGGCATCGTGCAGGCGGCGGGCGCCCGCGGCGCCGAGCAGCGGCGTGACGAGGCTGTCGTACTTGGTTTCGATCGCCTGGCGCTGCTTCTCGAGGTCGGCCCAGGGGATGCCCGAATCATGCGTGACCTCGATGGTCGTGCCGTCGTCGAGCTGGATCGCCATCTCGGCCAGCGAGTGCGCCCAATGGGGCTGGAACTCGATCGCCATCTTGTCGCGCAGGTCCTTGATGAGCGGCTCCTGCGTCACCGCCTCGTTGTAGGATTCGAGGTTGGCCGTATCGACGCCGGTCAGCGCCATCGCCACGGTCTGGCGCAGCGAGAACTTGGCTTCGAGGCCGGTGGTCGGGTTGGGGATGTTGCAGACCTTGTCGGCGCCGGAGTCGATCCGCAGCAGGATCTTCTGCACCCGCTCGGGCGGGAAATTGTTCTTCAGCCGGATTTCCTTGGCGCACTCGATGGGCGCGTGCGTCAGGTAGCAGGCGGCATGGTACTTGAAGAGGTTGTTGCGCAGGTGCCAGCCCGACGGTGGCTCGCCCAACGCCGCTTCAGCATTCAGGTGATCGCTCTGCGACGAGGCAAAGCCCTGGTCACACTCCAGCGAATCGCCACGGGCTGTGAAACCCCTGGCGGCGAGGCGCGCCGCGCGCAGACCATGCTCCGAGGCGGTGCCGGCATGCAGCGGCTTGCACATCGTGCCGAAATTCGACTTGAGGCCGGCCGCCTGGGTGGCCGCGATGCCGAAGGCGACGGCGAGCTGCTCGTCGGTGAGGCCGAGCATGCGGCCCGCCGCGGCGGTCGCAGAGAAGGAGCCGACCGTGCCGGTGACGTGGAAGCCCTTCTGGTAGTGGCTGGGCGAGACGAGCCGGCCGACGCGGCCCGAGGTCTCGTAGCCCGCCACGAAGCTTTCGATGAATAGCCGGCCCGAGGCCTTCGTCTGCTCGCCCAGCGCCAGCAGGGCGGGGACGACGGTGACCGTGGGATGGCCGCCCATCGAGAAGTTCACGTCGTCATAATCGAGCGCGTGGCTGGCGGCGCCATTGATCAGCGCGGCGGTCGAGGGCAGCACGGTCTCGGAACGGCCGACCAGCGTCGCGGGGCCTTTGGCGCCGTCCTCCAGCGCCTCGGCGATCAGGATGCTGGTGAGGTCTTCCTGCGCGCCGGCAATGGTGACGGCGAACCAGTCGAGCAGGCACTGCTTGGTGCGCTCGACCAGATCGTCGGGAAGGTCCTGCCAGGCAAGGGCGGCGGCGCGCTTGGCGATTTCGGCCGTGACCGGAACGACGGCTGGCATGTTTTCCTCCTGGATTTAGGGGCGCAAGTGTCGGCCACCAGCCGCTGCCTTGTCCACTATCGGGGCTTTCGCGCAACGATATGGCCCAGACACAACAAAGCCGCCCGGAGGCGGCTTTGTGCCGACTATCGTCGATCCGTCAGTCACAGCAGCAAGCCAAAGCAGGAACGATCCTGGTGGCGGCAACTGCAGAGATCGCCGGCGTCGTGATGGTGTAGTTCACAGGATCACCTCCTTTCGATGTTGATGGGACGTCGAGCCTCGCATAGCGAAGCCGAGTCGTAAACCCGGCTAGGGCTTCCGTGCGACGATATGGAAGATGTGCCAGTGCTTGGCATTGCCGCGCGGCGTGACGCCGTCGGCTTCCTCCTCGTCGAACATCTCGAGGTCGAGGCCCTGGAGCAGGACGAGCGCTTCCTCGCGTGAGACGAAGGTCATGCCCGGCCGCCCGGCCCAGCTGTCGCGCGGTCCGTACCATTGGCCGGAGAAGCGGCCGCCCATGGGAAGCGCCTCGCGGATGCGCTCCCACGTCCGGTGAAAGGCTTCGGGTTCGCAGAGGGGCATGGCAAAGCTCGAATTCACCAGATGGACGCCGAGCGGGATCGGCACCTCTTCGAGGCGTGCATTCACAGGCGTGATCTCGCAACCATCGGGCAGGGGCCTCGCCTGCAACTGCCGCAGTGCCTCGGGCTCGGCATCGACCGCGACCACCTTCCAGCCGCGCCGCAGTTCCTCGATCACGTCGCGGCCATCGCCGCAGCCGAGATCGATGACGAGGGCGTCAGGCGGTGCGTCGCCGAACGCATCGAGCGCCGCGAGCAGCGTCTTGCGCGGCGGGCGATCGCGGAGCTGCTGGTAATACGCAGCCCATCCTGCCGAACGATTACTTTCCGTCATGCGCGTTCTCTTGGCCTCCGGCGCTTGTCGTATGGCGCCTCGTGTGATCGTATCGCACCTCACAAATAATGAACCACCGAACCGGGAGGAATTGATGAAGAGGTTGGGAAGCCTTGTCGTGGCCTTTGCGCTGGCCGTTGCGTTCCTGCCGCTGGCGGCGCGCGCGGACCTGAATGCGCTGGCCGAAGCGGCCAAGAAGGAAGGCGAGATCACCTGGTACGTCGCCCATTACACGTCCGAAGGGGCGGAGGATCTGGGCCGCGGCTTCACCGAGATGTACGGCATCAAGGTCAACGTCGTGCGCACGACGGCACAGGTCGCCTACCAGCGGCTCCTGCAGGACATCAAGAACAACCAGACGATCTGCGACGTCTTCTCGTCGACCGACCTCGGCCACTATGCGCGGCTGAAGTCGGAAGGCCGGTTCGACAAGTTCGTGCCGGAGAACATGTCCAAGATCTCTCCGGTCTTCCAGAATTTCGATCCCGACGGCTTCTATCAGACCACCGCGGCCGGTCTGGTCGTGCTCACCTACAACACCACGAAAGTGAAGCCCGAGGACGCGCCCAAGAAGTGGGAGGACCTGCTCGACATCAAGTGGAAGGGCAAGGTCTCGACCGGACATCCGGGCTTCTCCGGCTATGTCGGCACCTGGGTGCTGTCGATGAAGAAGCTCTATGGCTGGCAGTATTTCGACAAGCTCGAGAAGAACAAGCCGCAGATCGGCCGTTCGATCAACGATACGGTGACCGCGCTCAATGCCGGCGAACGCCAGGTGGCGGCGGGCTCCGACGGCTCGACGCTGTTCAGCGCGTCGCGCGGCAATCCGCTGGCGATCGTCTATCCCAGCGACGGATCGGTCCTGATCATCTCGCCGTCGGCGATCATGAAGGGCACCAAGCGTCCGAATGCCGCCAAGCTTTTCATGGAATATCTCTACACGGTCGAAGCCGCGAAGATCAGCGCCAAGCACTTCCTGATCCCGCTGCGGCCGGAAGTGCCGTCGCCCCCGGGCGCCAAGCCGATCAGCGAGATCAAGGTGATCCGGCCGACCGTGGCGGAAGTCGACAGGGGCATTCCCGAGGTGATCGAGCAGTGGCGCGACACGTTCGGCAACTGATCGAAAGCTCAGCATGTCGGTAACGGTTCCGGCGATCGATTCGATGCCGGTGCGTCCTGTGCGCGCCAGCCGGTTCGATTCGTCCTGGCTCCTGTGGATCGCGATCATCGCGGTCCTCCTGTTCCTGGTGGTCAGTCCGTTCGTCTACCTGGTCATCACCAGCTTCCAGGCCGAGCGCACGGGCGACTTCACCTTCGCCAACTACGCCACGGCCTATGGCCGGGCGCGCTACATCGATGCGCTGGTCAACTCGCTGAAGCTCGGCGCCGTGTCCGCGCTTCTGGCCGGTGTCTTCGCGGTGCCGCTGGCCTGGGCCGTGGCGCGCACCAACATGCCGGGCCGCGGGCTTACCCGCATGCTGGTGCTGGCGACTTTCATCACGCCGCCCTACACCGGCGCGGTTGCCTGGATCCTGCTGGCCGGGCCGAACGCCGGCTGGCTCAACCGCTTCTACATGATGGCCACGGGCGCAGAGGCGGGGCCGTTCAACATCTACAGCTTTACCGGCCTCGCGGTCGTCATCGCGCTCTATTCCTTTCCCTATATCTTCATCTTCACGACGGCGGCGCTCGAGCTGGTCTCGTCGGAGATGGAGGACGCCGCCAACATCCTGGGCGCGGGTCCCTGGCGGACCATGCGCAAGGTAACCTTGCCGCTGGCCCTGCCGGCCATCCTGGGCGGCCTGATCATCTGCTTCCTGGAAGCGATCGCGCTGTTCGGCTCGCCCGCCATGATCGCCATTCCGGCGCGCTTCAACGTGGTAACGACACAACTCTTCCAGTTCTTCGGCAATCCCGTGCGGGTCGAGGTCGCGGCGGCCTATGCCATGCCGCTGCTGGGCGTCACCATCCTGCTGGTGCTCGTCCAGCGCCTGATCGTGCGGCGCAAGGGCTTTGTGGCGCTGACGGGCAAAGGCGGCGAGCGCCGGCCGATCCTGCTTGGGCGCTGGCGCTGGGTGATGTTCGGCTACTCGATGTTCGTGGCAGCCCTCGCGGTGTTCCTGCCTTACATCTTCCTGATCCAGTCGGCCTTCGCGAAGGCCTGGGGCCGCGGCTTCAGCCTCGACAACATCACCATCGCGAACTTCCGCTTCATCCTGTTCGAGCATGCGACGGCCGCCCAGTCGGTCATCAACAGCTTCGTCTATGCCGGCATCAGTGCCACGGTCGCGGTGTTCCTGACCCTGGGCGTGGCCTACATCGTCGCGCGCCGGCTGATCCCGTTCGGCGGCGTGCTGGGCTTCCTGTGCGTGGCGCCGTTCGTGATCCCGGGCGTCGTGCTGGCGATCGGCTTCTACGCCGCCTATGCGCCGCCGCCGCTGGCGCTCTACGGCACCGCGCTGATCATGATCCTGGCTTTCACGACCCGCTTCCTGCCGGTGGGGTACGTCAACGCCAGCGCGGCCATCAACAGCCTCAATCCCGAGATGGAGGAGGCGGTCCGCGTACTGGGCGGCAGCCGGCTGACGGCGCTGCGTCGCGTGGTGGCGCCGCTGCTCAAGCGCAACATGATGGGCGCCTGGCTGCTGATCTTCATTCCGGCGACGCGCGAACTGTCGGCGGCGATCTTCCTGTACGGCCCCAACACCAAGGTGGCATCGGTCATGATCTTCGACATGAGCGAGGAGGGGAACTTCGAACGTCTCGCCGCGCTGGCGCTGGTCTTGCAGGTCCTGACCCTGCCGCTCCTGTGGATCGGCCAAAAGGCCTTGGGCCGTGACTTCATGCTGAGGCGTACCGCGACATGAGCAAGCTCGTTTTGAAGAATGTCGCCAAGCGCTACGGCGCCTTCGAGGCGGTGGCCGATTTCTCCCTGGAACTGGCGAAGGGTGAGTTCGTGTCGCTGCTCGGCCCCTCGGGCTGTGGCAAGACCACGACCTTGCGCATGATTGCGGGCTTCATGCCGCCGAGCGGCGGCAGCATCGAGATGGACGGCAAGCAGATCTCGTCGGCCTCGGGCGTCGTTCCGCCCGAGCATCGCCGCATGTCGATGATCTTCCAGAGCTATGCCATCTGGCCGAACATGACGGTCGGCGAGAATGTCGGCTTCGGCCTGCAGATCCGCAAGCTGTCGCGGGCCGAGATCGACCGGCGGGTCGACAAGATCCTGGACGTCGTCCAGATGCGCAACCTCAAGGGCCGCTATCCCGCCGAACTGTCGGGCGGCCAGCAACAGCGCGTGGCGCTGGCCCGCGCCATCGTCGTCGAACCCGAGGTGCTGTTGCTCGACGAGCCATTGTCCAACCTCGACGCCAACCTGCGCGAGGAGATGCGTTTCGAGATCCGTCGCCTGCACGACGAGTTCAAGATCACGACGGTCTACGTGACCCACGACCAGTCCGAGGCGATGGTGACCTCGGACCGCATCGTCGTGATGAACAAGGGCAAGATCGAGCAGATCGACGCGCCGCACATCCTCTACGGTCGCCCCAGGAGCCGCTTCGTGGCGGGCTTCATCGGCCGCACGAACTTTGTCGAAGGGACGGCGCAAGGCAACGACGTGCGCTTCGACGGTTTCACGGCGGCTGCAAGCACGCTGGAGGGGGCAAGTGCTGGCGGCAAGCTGTCCTATTCGCTGCGCCCGCAGGCGATCGGCCTGTCGACGCAGCGCAGCAACGGCGGCAGCCTGTCGGTCGAGGCGGAAATCGTCGACCGTTCCTATCTGGGCGAATACTGGGACTACCAGGTCCGTCCGCTCAGCGGTTCGAAGCCGTTGCGCGTGTCGACGGCCCCGACCACCGTATTCGAGGTCGGCAGCCGCGTCTGGCTGGAGATCGCGCCGTCCGCCATGGTACGGGTAGAATAAGCTTCCAAACGTAGAGTGAGACCATGACCGCAGGACCGTTAGCCCGTTTCAAAGTCCTTGACCTGACACGCGTGCGCGCCGGTCCGACCGCCGTCCGCTACCTCGCCGACTGGGGCGCCGACTGCATCAAGGTCGAGATGCCGCCGTCCGCCGGCGAGATGGACATGGGCGGTCCGCGCCATGGACCGGACTTCCAGAACCTGCACCGCAACAAGCGGTCGATCACGCTCAACCTCAAGGAGCCGGACGGCAAGGCCGTCTTCATGAAGCTGGTCGAGCAGGCCGACGTGGTGGTCGAGAACTACCGCGCCGACGTGAAGTTCCGCCTCGGCATCGACTATGAGAGCCTGAAGAAGGTGAACCCGCGGATCGTCCTCGGATCGATCTCGGGCTTCGGCCAGGACGGCCCCTATGCCGAGCGCGCCGGCTTCGACCAGATCGCCCAGGGCATGGGCGGCCTGATGATGGTCACCGGCAACCCGGGCGAGGGCCCGATGCGTGCGGGCATCGCCGTGGCCGACGTGGGCGCGGGCCTGCACTGCGCCATCGGCATCCTGATCGCGCTGTTGGAGCGCGAGACCTCGGGCCAGGGCCAGTGGGTGTCGAGCTCGCTGCTGCAGGCCATGATCTCGATGTGCGACTTCCAGGCCGCGCGCTGGACCCTGGCCAAGGACGTGCCCGGCCAGGCCGGCAACAATCACCCGACCTCGATCCCGACCGGCGTCTTCAAGACCAGCGACGGCTACATCAACATCGCGGCGTCGGGCGGCCATATCTACAAGCGCTTCTGCGAGGCCGTCAGTTCACCGGAACTCCACACCGACGAGCGGTTCAGCACGGACAAGGCGCGCGCCAAGAATCGCGACGCCCTGAACGACGAGATCAACAAGCGGGTCGCGAAGTACAGCAGCGCCGACCTCGTCGAGAAGCTGAACAAGGCGGGCGTGCCCGCCGGTCCGATCTACAAGATGGACGAGATGTTCGCCGATCCGCAGGTCAAGCACCTGAAGATGGCGCATCCCGTGCACTCGCCGAAGCTCGGCGACATCGAGGTGATCGGCCAGGCGATCAACATGAGCCGCACGCCGTTCGAGATGAAGACGGCCACACCGGAGCAGGGCGAGCATACCGACGACGTGCTGAAGGAAGCGGGCTTCGACGCCGCCGCCATCGCCGACTTCCGCAAGCGCGGCGTGATCTGATGTCGATCAGCCCCACCCCGAACATGATCGCGGAGAAGGTGGGGCCGGTCGGCCGGCTCGTCTTCAACAAGCCGCAGAAGCACAACGCCACCTCGACCGACATGTGGGAGGCGATCCCGGTCATTCTCGACGATTTCGAGAACGACCCGAACATCCGCGTCGTGGTCGTTACCGGCGCGGGCGACAAGGCCTTCGTCTCGGGCGCCGACATCTCGGAGTTCGAGAAGGCGCGCAACACGCCCGAGCAGGTCGCCTACTACGACAAGATCGGAGAGGAGGCCAACCGGCGCCTCAACAAGTGCTCCAAGCCGACGATCGCCCGCATCCGCGGCTATTGCATCGGCGGCGGGCTGGCGGTGTCGCTGCTCTGCGACATCCGCATCGCCTCGGAGAACAGCCGGTTCGGCGTGCCGGCGGCGCGGCTCGGACTCGGCTATCGCGCCAGCGGCCTGAAGATCCTGACCGACCTCGTGGGCCCGTCCCACGCCAAGGAAATCTTCTTCACCGCCCGGCACTTCAATGCGCAGGAAGCCTTCGGCATGGGCCTGGTCACGCGCGTCGTGCCCGACGCCGAGCTCGATGCTTACGTCGACAATTACTGCCGGATGATCGGCGAGAATGCGCCGCTCACCATGCATGCCGCCAAGCGCACCATCGAGGAGCTGACGCGACTCGACGGCGAGCCGGATTTCGCCCGCCTCAACGGGCTGGTGAAGCAGTGCTTCGATTCGCAAGACTATATCGAGGGCCGCACGGCCTTCATGGAGAAGCGTAAACCGGCCTTCAAGGGACGCTGAACAGGAGACGGCCATGACGGCGCTGACACAGGAGCAACGCGACGCGTTCTGGCGCGACGGGTATCTCATGGTGGAGGACGCCGTCACGCCGGCCCAGCTCGCGGCCCTCAAGGCCGAGATCGCGGGCTGGGTCGAGCAGAGCCGGGCCCACACCGCCCCGTTCGGCCCGCCGACGATTGACGGCCGCCCGCGCTTCGACATGGGTGCCGAGCACAGCGCGGAGAAGCCGGCGCTGCGCCGGATCAACAATCCGTCCGACATTTCCGACGCCTATCGCGAGGTCATGCTCGACGCCCGCACGGTCGACATGGTGGCCGACCTGATCGGGCCGGACGTGAAGTTCCACCACTGCAAGATCAACCTGAAGCTATCGGGCGCGCGGACCGAGGTGAACTATCACCAGGATTTCGCCTACACGCCGCACACCAACGACGACATCGTGACGGCGCTGCTGTTCCTCGACGATATCGATGAGAACAATGGCTGCCTCACCGTCGTGCCCGGTTCGCACAAGGGACCTGTCCTCTCGTTGTTCGAGGGCGAGCGCTTCGCCGGCGCCGTCGCGGCCGAGGAGGAGAAGAGGGCGCTCGGCCAGTCGGTGCCTTGCCTCGGCAAGGCCGGCAGCGTCTGCCTGATGCACACCCGCCTGCTGCACGGCTCGGCCGCCAACGGCGCCGACACGTCGCGCGGCCTCTATATCTGCGTCTACACTGCGGCCGATGCCGTGCCGATTGCGCGCAACCCGATGCCGAGCCTCAACGAGGGCCGCATCGTGCGTGGCAAAGAAGCGCGCTTTGCCCGCCTCAAGGAAGGAATGGTCGAGTTGCCCAAGCAACCCAAGACAGCCTCGTTCTTCACCGTCATCGGCCAGGAATCCAAGCAGGCTGCTCAGTGAGCGATCCGCTGCCGGCGATCACGGAGGCTGCGGCCACCGGCGAGATCGCCGACCTCTTTGCCGACATCCGGACCACCGTCGGCGTGCGCGTGGTTAACCTGGTATGGCGCCATCTTGCCACCATGGACGGGGCGCTGCCCTGGGCCTGGGCCGCCGTGAAGCCGCTCTACCTGAAGGGGCTGCCTGACGCCGCGATGGCGACGTTCCACGAGACCATGGATATTCCAAAGCTCGCTTCACTCGCCGGCGACGAGCCCGCCAGCGTCGATGCCGTGCTGGCGAGCTACGACCATTCCAACACGATCAACCTGTTCGCCCTGGGCGCCCTGCGCGCCTGGCTGAGGGGCGAGGTGGCCCGCGACGGCACGGTTGCGCCGGGCCTGCGCAAGGCGGCGCCCGACCTGGCCTTGCCCAAGCTCGCGTCCGAGGAAGACGTGGACGCCGCGACCTGGGCGCTGGTCCTGCGCCTCAACAAGTTCGGCGACGAGCCGCAGCCGCTGATCCTGGCCAGCATGTACCGCCACTTGGCCCATGCGCCGTCGTTCCTGCAGCGCGTCGAGGGCGCCCTGGCGCCGGTAGCCGCCGACGGCTCGTTGCGTCGGGCGATTATGGGCAACCGTCAGGTCGCGGCGGAGCTTTCGAGCAGGATCGCCCGGGAAGTCTCGGCCAAGCGGCCCGTGCTCGCCGCGGAGATCGAGGAGGCCGTCGGCCTGTTCGTCGACCACGCCATCGGCAAGATGGTCACGATCTGCCGCGCGATCCGAACGGCCCGAGGCAAGCCGCTCTCATAGGAGCGCGCCACTCCAGTGGCGCTCATGCCTTGCCGATCGCTGAAGCTTGAGCGCCACTGGAGTGGCGCGCTCCATTGATAGGCTTCGTCGAAGCTACTCTGCGGCTTTACGTGCACCTTGATTGCGCGCGAGCCATTCGCCCATCGCCTGTTCCATCGTCATGAATACCGCACCGCCTTCGATCAGGCGCTGGATCAGGCGTTCGAGCATCATCATGCGATGGCCGCGGCCGATCACGTGGGGATGGAAGGTGTAGGTGAGGATGCCGAAATCGGGCTGCACCCGGGTCATGTAAGTGAAGTCGTCGACGAAATTGTCGAGGACGTTCGTGGCATTCATCAGGCCCTGCTGCACCGAGCCATTGGGCAGGCGCATGTATTCGAAGTGCGGGAAGTCGTCGAGCGACCAGCTGATCGGCATCTCGAGCAGCGGCGTCTCGCGGCCGCGCACGAAGGGCTTCATCAGCTCGGCGACGTCGCCCTGGCGCGCGAAGTAGCAATCGTAATCATGGCCCATCATCGAGCTGTCGTACTGGATGCCGTGCTTCAGCAAGAGCTCGATCGAATGGGGCGACAGGTCCCAGGCCGGCGAGCGGTAGCCGCGCGCGGTGCGGCCGCTGATGCGCTTGATCGACTCGTTGCCGCGGACGATCTCCTCTTCCTCCTCCTCGCGCGAGAGGGTGACGGGGAGGCGGTGGGTCCAGCCGTGATGCGCCAGCTCGTGCCCGGCCTCGACATAGGGCGCCACGGCCTGCGGCGTGCTGTCGATCGTATGGCCCGGCGTGAAGAAGGTGCCCTTTATGCCGTAGCGTTCCATCAGGGCGACCAGCCGCGGGATGACCACGACGTCGTATTCGCCGCGCGAGATCGCCGTCGGCGAGGTCATGCCGCGGGCGATGAAGCCCGAGAGATGATCGTGGTCGAAGGTCAGGCAGACGATGTGGCGCGGCATGGCGGCGGCTCCGGCGGGGACTGGGCAACGGTCCGGCGGAGCTTAGGCCGGTTTGTCGTGCGCGCCCATCGCCGGATGCTATCCTGACGGCATAGGGAGGACAGCGATGGATGAAGCCGAACGCCTGCGCGAGATGGTCGATGCGGCCAAGCGGATCGTGGCCTTCACGGGAGCGGGGATCTCGACCGAGTCGGGCATCCCGGATTTCCGGTCCCCCGGGGGAATCTGGACCCGCTACAAGCCGATCTACTTCGACGACTTCATGGCCTCCGACGAGATGCGCCGCGAGTCCTGGAACCGCAAGTTCGCCACCGACGAGACCATGCTGAAGGCCGAGCCCAATGCCGGTCACCGTGCGCTCGCCAAGCTGGTGGAGCAGGGACGCATGAGCGCCATCATCACCCAGAATGTCGACGGGCTGCATCAGCGCTCCGGTGTGCCGGACCAGAAGATCATCGAACTGCACGGCAACACGACCTACGCCACCTGCCTCGACTGCGGCCATCGCCACGAGCTGGCGCCGATCCGCAGGGCGTTCCTGGAAAAGGGTACGCTGCCGCTTTGCGAGAAGTGTGACGGTATCGTGAAGACCGCGACGATTTCCTTCGGGCAGGCAATGCCCGAGGTGCCGATGCTGCGGGCACAGGAGGAAACGCTGGCCTGCGATCTGTTCATCGTGCTGGGCAGCTCGCTGGTCGTCTATCCGGCGGCCGGCTTTCCCCAGTTGGCCAGGCGCAACGGCGCCAAGTTCGTGATCCTGAATCGCGAGCCGACGGATCAGGACGCCGATGCCGACCTGGTGATCCACAAGGAGATCGGACCGACCCTGAGCCGGGCCATCGGCGTGAATTGATGGGCGATCATTGCGGCGTCACACGGGACGCGATTTAATCGACCCGGACCAGGGAGGGTCGGATGCGGATCAATCGCAGGACTGCGCTGCTGGGTGGCCTGGGCGCCGCTGTACTGGGCGGCATGCCGGCCCGGGCGCAGGACATCACCTTCTTCCGCATCGGGACCGGCGCCACCGCCGGCACCTATTTCCCGATCGGTGGCCTGATCGCCAACGCCATCTCCAATCCGCCGGGCTCGCGGGCCTGCGCCGACGGCGGCTCGTGCGGCGTGCCGGGACTTGTCGCCACCTCGGTCGCCTCCAACGGCTCGGTCGCCAACGCCAACGGCATCGCCGCCGGCACCCTGCAGTCGGGCTTCGTCCAGTCGGACGTCGCTTACTGGGCCTACAACGCCACCGGCATCTACGAAGGGCGGCCCAAGGCCGAAGGCCTGCGCGCCATCGCCAGCCTCTATCCCGAAAGCTTCCAGCTGGTCGCCCGCAAGGGCTCCGGCATCAAGTCGGTGATGGACCTGAAGGGCAAGCGTCTGTCGCTCGACGAGCCGGGCTCAGGGACGCTGGTCGATGCACGGCTGATCCTGGCGGCCTACGGGCTGACCGAGAAGGACATGAAGGCCGAATACCTGAAGACGCAGCAGGCCGCCGACAAGCTCAAGGACGGTCAGCTCGACGCCTTCTTCAGCGTGAGCGGCTGGCCCAACGGCGCGATCGCCGAACTGGCGGTGACGACGGGTATCGACCTGGTGCCGATCGCTGGACCCGAGGCGGAAGGGCTGGTGAAGACCTACAGTTTCTTCGCCATCGACGAGATTCCGGACGATGCCTACAAGAACACGACGGGCGTGAAGACGGTGAGCGTCAATGCGCTCTGGGCGACCTCGATCAAGCAACCCGAGGCGCTGATCTACGCCATCACGGCGGCGCTGTGGAATCCCAGCACCCGCAAGCTGCTCGATTCGGGCCATTCCAAGGGCAAAGTGATCAGGCTCGAGACGTCGCAGGCGGCCCTGGGCATTCCGCTGCACCCGGGCGCCGAGAAGTTCTACAAGGAAAAGGGCCTGATCAAATAAAAGGCCAATCTGGGGAGAAAAGTAATATGCGTTTGAAGGGCAAGACCTGCGTCGTCACGGCGGCCGGGCAGGGGATCGGCGCGGCCACGGCCCGGGCGTTCGCGCGCGAAGGGGCCAAGGTCTGGGCCACCGACGTCGATGCGGGCAAGCTCACGGCTTTGGAGGGCGTGGACGGCATCACGACACGCAAGCTCGACGTGCTCGACAAGGAAGCCATCGGCCAGCTCGCGGCGGAGACCGGCGCGGTCGACGTGCTGTTCAACTGCGCGGGCTTCGTCCATCACGGCACGGTGCTGGATGCCACCGACGATCAGTGGCAGTTCGCCTTCAACCTGAATGTCCGCAGCATGTTCTGGACGATCCAGTCCTTCCTGCCGGGCATGCTCGGCAAGGGCTCCGGCTCGATCGTCAACATGTCGTCGGCCGCCTCCTCGGTGAAGGGCGCGGCGCTGCGCTTCATCTACGGCACGACCAAGGCCGCCGTCGTCGGCCTCACCAAGTCGGTCGCCGTCGACTATGTCTCCAAGGGCATCCGCTGCAACGCGATCTGCCCGGGGACGGTCCAGACGCCGTCGCTCGACGAGCGCATCTCGTCCCTGGGCGGCGGTGCGGATGCGAAGCAGTTCTTCCTGCAGCGCCAGCCGACCGGCCGGTTCGGCGCCGCCGAGGAGATCGCCTCGCTCGCGACCTACCTCGCCAGCGACGAGTCGGCCTTCACCACCGGCACGGTGAACGTGATCGACGGCGGCTGGAGCGTCTGACGGTGGACATTGCGGCGATCGCGGCGCTGGCGCCGGTCATTCCGGTCCTCACCGTCGAGAGCCGCGAGACGGCCGTGCCGCTTGCCCGGGCGCTGGTGAGGGGCGGCCTCCCGGTGCTGGAGGTCACCTTGCGTACGGAAGCAGCGCTCGACGCCTTGAAGGCGATCGTCGCCGAAGTCCCGGCCGCCATTGTCGGCGCAGGTACCGTGCTCAATGCGGCGCAGCTCGAACAGGTGCAGCGCGCCGGCGCACGCTTCGCCGTGAGCCCCGGTTGCACGGACGAACTCGCCCGGGCGGCAGTGTCATCTGGCATACCGTTCCTGCCGGGCGTGCAGACGGTCTCGGAAGCCATGGTGCTGGCGGACCGGGGATTTCGGCTTCTGAAGTTCTTCCCCGCCAATGCGGCCGGCGGGTTGACGTGGATCAAGGCGGTCGGTGCACCGCTGGCGCATCTACGTTTTTGCCCGACCGGCGGGATCACCGCCGAGACGGCAGCGTCCTATCTCGCGCTCGCGAACGTCGCGTGTGTCGGCGGCTCATGGGTGGCTCCGCGTGGCGCCGTGGCCACAGGTGACTGGCAATCCGTCGAGAGGCTGGCTGCCACGGCTTCGACACTCAAACGCCGCTAGCGAAACGCCGGGAAAGGTGCTTCAAGACAATTCTCAAGGAGTACCGGCTACCCAATGAATAGGTTGTCGATCGCGGCCCTGGCGCTTTCGCTCGTGGTGAGCGGGGCGGCGCGAGCAGATTCCGTGCTCATCCTGAATTCCGAGGAAGCCTCCTACAGCATCCTGAGCCGCAGCACGCGGACCGAAGTGGCGCGCCTGCCGGTCGGCCGGGAGCCGCACCACCTGATCGTCTCGCCCGACGGCAAGGACGTGCTGATCGGCTCGACCGCCACCAACGAGCTGTTGAGCCTCGACATCAAGACCGGCGAGCGCAAGGGCGTCGTCAAGGGTATCCTCGATCCCTACCATCTGGGCTTCAGCCCCGACGGCAAGTGGTTCGTTACGGCCGCCTACCGGCTCGACCATGTCGACATCTACCATGCCGACGGCTTCCGTCTGGCCGGACGCATCTTCATCGACGGCCTGCCGAGCCACATCGCCTTCGATGCGGAGTCCAAGACCGTCTATGTGACCTTGCAGCAGAGCGGGCGGCTCGCCGCTTTCGATCTCGCGACTCAGACGTTGAAGTGGAACGTTCCGGTCGGGAACGCCCCGGCCGGCGTCGTGATGCTGCCGGACGACAAGCGCCTGCTGGTCGCCCTGACCGGCGAGGACAATGTCGTCGTCGTGGACCCCAAGGATGGCGCGGTGAAGAGCAGCCTGCAGACCGGCAAGGGCGCTCACAACTTCTTCCCGAAGGGCGATGGTCGTCACTACTTTCTCAGCAATCGCGTCGAGGGCACGGTCTCCCTGATCGACACCAAGGACGAGCCGAAGGTGGTGGGCAGCGTCCGTGTTCCCGGCGGTCCAGACTGCATGGATATCACGCCCGACGGCAAGGAACTGTGGGTGACCCAGCGGTTCCTGCGTCGCGTTTCCATCGTCGATATCGATCAGATGCGCGTCGTCGGCAGCATTCCGGTCGGAAAGTCCCCGCACGGTGTCTTCATGCTGAAGTCCACGGCGACCGTGACGGCGGGCAGGATGCCGGTCCGCGCGGCGTCGACGGCGGGCGAAATCAAGTAGGCGCCCGGTGCGCGACCTGATCGACCTTTGGGTCGGCGCCCAGGCCTGGCTGTTCGAGACCCTCGTCAGCCCCGTTCTTTTCCATTTCCATCTGATGGCCTGGTACGAGCCGGGCTACAGCGCCGTCGAGTTCATCATGCTGGGCCTCGTCCAGATCACGGTGATCGCCGTGGGCATGCGCTTCTTCGAGCGCCGCTGGCCGCTCGAGAAGCCGGGCAAGGACGACGGGCTGATCATGGTCGACCGCGTCTACACGGTGCTGAACAAGCTCGGCATCATTCCCTTCGCCATCTTCATCCTGACCTATCCGCTGGTGCAGGAGATCGAGCTGACGGTGCGGACCTGGGGCTACATGCCGCCGCGTCTGGAGCGCCTGCTGCCATGGATCGGCGACAACGACCTGCTGTCGTTCCTCGTCTATTTCGTGCTCTACGATTTCGCGGCCTACTGGCTGCACCGCGGACAGCATGTCTTCGGCTGGTGGTGGGCGCTGCACAGCCTGCACCACAGCCAGCGCCGCATGACGGTCTGGACGGACGACCGCAACCATGTGCTCGACGACCTGATCGTCACCCTGGCGCTGGTCCTGTTCTCGCAGTTCGTCGGCGTCCAGCCGGGCGAGTACGTCACGATCCTGATGGTCGGCCGCCTGATCGAGAGCTGGTCGCATGCCAATGTCGACATGTCGTTCGGTTGGCTGGGCGAGCGCCTGCTGGTCGGACCGCGCTTCCACCGTCTGCATCACGCCCTGTCGACGCCGACCGAGCGCCATATCCAGGACCACAACTTCGCGCCGGTCTTCCCGATCTGGGACATCCTGTTCGGCACGGCGATCTACGACGAGAAGCACCGTCCGACCGGCGTCGACGATGCTGCCGCCGACGCTGACAACGGTCGCGGCTGGATCACCCAGCAGGTGACGGTGTTCGGCCGCTTCGTGCGGGCGCTGCTGCCGAAGTTCAGCCGCCGGGCTTCTTCAGCGCGTTGAGGACATCCGACCTGGACGGCATGGGCGTCACCGCGCCGTAGCCGGTGGTCGACAGCGCCGCCGCGACATTGGCGTAGCGCGCCGCCGTCTCGGGATCGTCGCCGGCCAGCAGCCGGGTCAGGAAAGCGCCGTCGAATGTGTCGCCGGCACCCGTGGCATCGACCGCCTCGACCTTGTGCGGCGGAATGCGAACCTGGCGGTCGCGCGTGGCGATCAGCGAACCCTCCGAGCCCATCTTCAGCGCCACCAGCGGCGCCCCGAGGCCGAGATAGTGGGCGGCGACCGCTTCCGGTTTCTGAAGGCCGGTGAGCTGCTGGGAATCGTCGAGGCTGGGCAGGGCGATGTCGCAGCGCGCGATGGTGGCGTCGATCACCTTGCGCGCGAGGTCGAGTTCCCAGAGCCTGAGGCGCAGGTTGGTGTCGTAGGAGACCTTCACGCCGGCCTTCTTCGCGGCGTCGATGGCGGCCTCGCAGGTCGCGCGGGCGCTGTCGCTGATCGCCTGGCCGATCGCCGAGAGGTGGAAGACCTTGGCGCCCGCGATGTAGTCGGCGGCAAGCCACTCGGGCGTCATCAGCGAGGCGGCGGAGTTCTTGCGCAGATAGTCGAACTTGTGGCCGGCGGCGGAGTGGGTGACGAAGCTCACCCCGGTCGGCGCTGTCGGATGGCGCGTGACCCGCGAGGCATCGACACCCTCGCTCTTCCAGAGGTCGAGGAAAGCGTCGCCCATCCAGTCCTGGCCGACACCGGTCAGGTAGCCGGTCGAGGCGCCCTGGCGCGCCGCTGCGATCGCCACGTTCTGCGAATCGCCGCCGAAGCCCTGCAGCCAGGTGCGGCCGTCGCCTTCCTTCGGGCGGTTGAATTCGATCAGGGGTTCGCCGAGGCAGACGATGTCGGGAGAGCTTGTCATGGCAGGAGGATTGTCATGACCCCCAGGGAAGCTCAAGTGGCGGACCTCAAGCGACGCGCTGGACTTCCTGCACGCCTTCTCCCAGGGTTGCCCCAACAAATCTGGAGGAAGTGGATGGCCAAGAAGAGCGGGAATGGCGCCAAGCGCCAACTGCGCAGCCGCGAATGGTTCGATGCCAAGGGCGACCCGACGATGGCGGCGCTCTATCTCGAGCGCTACATGAACTTCGGCCTCACCCTGGCCGAATTGCGCAGTGGCCGGCCGATCATCGGCATCGCCCAGACCGGCAGCGATCTCTCGCCCTGCAACCGCCATCACCTCGACCTCGCGACCCGCGTGCGCGACGGCATCCGCGACGCCGGCGGCATTCCCATCGAGTTTCCGGTCCATCCCATCCAGGAAACCGGCAAGCGCCCCACGGCGGCACTCGACCGTAACCTCGCCTATCTCAGCCTCGTCGAATGCCTGTACGGCTACTTCTTCGACGGCGTCGTGCTGACGACCGGCTGCGACAAGACCACGCCCGCGATGATCATGGGCGCCGCCACCGTCGACATCCCGGCCATCGTGCTCTCCGGCGGCCCGATGCTTGACGGCCACTTCGCCGGCGGCCTTGCGGGCTCGGGCACCATCGTCTGGTACGCGCGCCAGGAGCTGGCCGCGGGCCGCATCGACATGGAGAAGTTCATCGAGATGGTGGCGTCGAGCGCCCCCAGCGTCGGCCATTGCAACACGATGGGCACCGCGCTTTCCATGAACAGCATGGCCGAGGCACTCGGTCTCTCGCTGCCCGGCTGCGCGGCGATCCCCGGTCCATACAAGGAGCGGGGCCAGATGGCCTACGAGACCGGCAAGCGCATCGTCGACATGGTGTGGGAGGACCTGAAGCCCTCCGACATCCTGACGCGAAAGGCCTTCGAGAATGCCATCGTGGCGGCCAGCGCGCTCGGCGCCTCGACCAACTGCCCGCCGCACGTCAACGCCATCGCGCGGCACATCGGCGTGAAGCTGGAGAACAAGGACTGGGACAAGGTCGGCTACGACATCCCGCTGCTGGTGAACTGCATGCCCGCCGGCAAGTATCTCGGCGAGGCCTTCCATCGTGCGGGCGGCGTGCCGACCGTCATGAGGGAGCTCCTGAACAAAAAGAAGATCCACGGCGACGCGCTGACCGTCTCGGGCAAGACCGTGGCGCAGAACCTCCGCCATGCGCTCCCGGCGGACGGCGAGGTCATCAAGACCTACGACAAGCCGATGCTGGGCCAGGCGGGCTTTGCCGTGCTGGGCGGCAACCTGTTCGAATCGGCGATCATGAAGACCTCGGTGATCTCGCCGGAGTTCCGCGAGAAGTATCTCGAGCGCAAGGGCGACCGGGATGCATTCGAAGGCACGGCCATCGTGTTCGAGGGGCCGGAGGACTATCACCACCGCATCAACGACCCCAAGCTGCCGATCGACGAGAACAGCATCCTGGTCATCCGCAATGCCGGCCCCGTCGGCTATCCGGGCGCCGCGGAGGTGGTGAACATGCTGCCGCCGGACCGCTTGGTGAAGGGCGGGGTGCTGCTGCTCCCGTGTATCGGCGACGGCCGCCAGAGCGGTACGTCGGCCAGCCCGTCGATCCTCAATGCCTCGCCGGAAGCCGCCGTGGGTGGCGGGCTTGCGCTGCTGAAGACCGGTGACAAGGTCCGCGTCGACATCGGCAAGCGCACCGCCAACATCATGATCACGGAAAAGGAGCTGGCGAGGCGCAAGAAGGCCTGGAAGCCGAACATCGTGCCCAGTCAGACGCCCTGGCAGGAACTGCAGCGCAAGTTCGTCGGCCAGCTCGCCAGCGGCGCCTGCCTCGATTTCGCGGTGAACTACCAGAAGATCGCCAAGACCAAGGGCGTGCCACGGCACTCCCACTGACGCCCCGGTGGATCAGCGGAAGAGGCGCTGCTCGACCGAAACCGGGAGATCGGCCCGGTTGATGAGGATGATCGCCCAGGGCGAAGTCGGCTGGCCGACGGGGCGGGCAGCGGGCGGTGGGGGCGGAGCCAAAGAGGCGGTGGCGCCGGGCGCGGCGAAGCCCGATGCACCCGGCGGCAGGGCGGAGGGAGCGGCGTTCGCGGCGACCCCGCCTGCGACGGGCCGCGAGCTGACGCCGCGCTGGGCCATCATCGCCTCGGCCGGCATACGCTCCTCGAAGACGACGACGATGCGGTCGCGGCGGCGGGCGGTCGACAGGACATTGACGGCGTAGCCTTCGCCGCTGCGCCGTCCCAAGAAGATGCCGACGGCGTTCATCCGGCCGGCCTCGAACATGTCGGGCGCGGGGGTGCCGACGCGGCTCCACAGGCTGCGCCATTCGGCAATCGTGGTGGCCACCACATGCTCGGGCTGACGGGTGACGGCAGTCGCCCCCTGCCAGTGGCGGGCATCCACGCTCTGCGCGAAGACGGCGGGGACCACCGACAAGCCGGCCATGGCAGTGCCCATGAACAGCATTTGCCGACGGGGCAAACGCTGGATGAGGGAGGTGACCGACTTGCTACTGGATTGCACGATTGGATCTCTCGGGGACCCGATGTTTGATCGTTTTGGGGAGCCTCAAAACACCATGACACTTTGGCTCAATTGAGGCTGAAGCCCAATGGCCACGGCCACTTTACCCCTTTGGCTGCGTGCTTTTTCACAATCGCCCCGACGTGTGGCGCGAATGCCACACGTCGGCAGGGGGCACGCATCTAGTCAGCTGCGCTTGGCCTTGTCGGCCGAGTTGGTCGACTGGATCTGCTCGCGGATGCGAACCCAATCCTCCTCGCTGTAGGCCATCATGTTGGAGAAGGTGCCGTTGCCCATGATGCCCATGGCGCCGTCGATCGCGATGACCTCGCCGTTGATGTACTCGACCTCCTCGCTCATCAGGAAGGCGGCCATGTTGGCGAGCTCGCTGGGGCGGCCGACGCGGCCCATCGGGTTGCGCGTGTTGTAGCGGGTGTCGTTGCCTTCCTGCATCGGGTTGAGCCGGGCCCAGGCGCCCTCGGTCGGGAAGGGGCCTGGTGCGATCGCATTGAGGCGGATGCCATGCCGCGCCCATTCGACGGCGAGGCTCTGGGTCATGACGGCGACGCCGGCTTTCGACATGGCCGAGGGCACGACGAAGGGGCTGCCGGTCCACACCCAGGTTGTGAGAATGCTGAGAACGCTCGCCTTGCGCTTCTCGGCGATCCAGCGCTTGCCGCAGGCATTGGTCATGTAGAACGTGCCGTGCAGCACGATGTTGGCGATCGCGTCGAAGCCGCGCGGACTCAGGTCCTTGGTCTGCGAGATGAAGTTGCCGGCGGCGTTGTTCACCAGGCCGTCAAGCGGTCCCGTCACCCAGATCTGCTCGATCATCTCCTCGACAGCCGTGGCGACCCGAATGTCGACCGTATGGAAATCGACCCGCCGGCCCGGATTCTTTTCCATTACCTGCTTGGCGGTCTCTTCGAGGACGCTGCCGCGCCGGCCACATATCACACAGTCTGCACCAAGCTCGACGAACTTCTCCATCATCATGCGACCGAGGCCGGTGCCGCCGCCGGTGACGAGGAATCGCTTGCCCTTGAACAGGTCGGTTTTGAACATTTGTTGATCCTCCCGCGAATACTCCAGGCAAATCGTCTAACGTGAGGTTGCAATCTCGTACAAGGACTGTTGCTTCCTAGACAAAGCATGGTTACGATTTCTGCATAACAACAACGGGATCGTTGAATGACGACCCATCTGGGAGAGACGAGCGGGGACGTCGGTACTGTTGAGCTGCGTGGTAAAGTAAAGTGGTTCAACGCTGTCAAAGGGTATGGATTCCTAGCCCTCGACATCGACAACAGCGACGCGTTCCTGCATGTGACGACATTGCGCCAAGCCGGGCATGAGGATCTCAAGCCCGGTGCAACCGTAGTGTGCGCCGGTGTCCGCGGCCCGAAGGGCTGGCAGGTCATGAGGGTGATCGACGTCGATTCGTCGACGGCCGTCGCCACGACTGCGAAGCCGCCGCCCATTCCTGACGGCATCGCCTTGGGCGATTACATCAGCGCTTTGGTGAAATGGTACAACAACGAGCGCGGCTACGGCTTCGTGACTCGCGAGACGGCCGAGGGCGACATCTTCGTGCACGCGGCTGTGCTGCGGCGGCACGGCATGGATTCGTTGGCACCGGGTCAGAAGGTGATGATCCGCGTCGCTGAAGGCCAGAAGGGCCTTCAGGTCGTCGAGATCCGCGGCGCCTGACAGCTTCTCCTACTTGATCTCGCGCAGGTAGCTGTCGAGCGGCGGCGCCTGCTTGATCAGGCCACGCTTCACCAGGAATTCCGCGAAGGCGGTGTAGCGTGCGCGGTCGAGCGCGGCCGGATCGGTCGCCAGCAGCGGGACCGTGTCTTTCCAGGCCAGCCGGTTGAGATCGTTGTCGAGATCCTTGCCGTATTTGGAGAAGCTCGCCCATGCCTCGGCCTGATTGGTGGTCAGCCAGGCCGTCGCCTCGGCGAGAGCCGCGAGCAGCTTCTTCGTGCGGGCAACGGCGACCGTCTCGCGCTTGGCCACGATGATCAGTTCCTCATAGGCCGGCACGCCATGTTTCTCGACCAGCCAGAGCCGGCCCTTGGCCTTGTTCAGTTCGAGATCGTTCAGCTCGAAATTGCGGAAGGCGCCGATCACCCCGTCGACCTGCTTGCTCATGAGCGCGGTCGTCAGCGCGAAATTGACGTTCACCAGCGTCACGTCCTTGAGCGTCAAGCCGGCGCTTTCCAGCATCGCCCCCAGCACGGCTTCCTCGACCCCCGACACCGAGAAGCCGATCTTGCGGCCCTTGAAGTCGGCGATGGTCTTCACGGGCGAGTCCTCGAGCGCGACCAGCGAGTTTAGCGGCTGCGCCACCAGCACGCCGACCCGCACCAGCGGCAGACCTTCGGAAGCGAGCATCTGCAGGGTCGGCTGGTAGGAGAGCGCATAGTCGGCCTGGCCGGCCGCGACGAGCTTGGGCGGGGCGTTGGGATCGGCCGGCGCGATCAGCTCGACATCGAGCCCCTGCTTTTCGAACAGGCCGCGCTGCTTGGCGATGATCAGGGCGGCATGGTCGGGATTGACGAACCAGTCGAGCAGGACGCGGACCTTCTCCTGCGCGGCGGCAGGGAGGGCGGCGCAGCACAGTGCCAGCGCGGCGAGCAGTCGGATCATCGTTTTCATGGTCAGTCTCCTTGAATCGATTGCCAGGGCACGAGCCGGCGCGCGAGGCGGTCGGTCGCGTAATAGAGCGCCAGCCCGAGCAGGCAGAGGATGAAGAGGGCGGCGAAGGCGAGGGGCGTCTGGCCGCGCGCCAGCGACTGGGTCATCACGAAGCCGAGGCCGGCACTGGCGCCGACCCATTCGCCGATCACCGCGCCGATCGGCGCAACGGCGGCGGCAATCCGTACGCCCGAGGCGAAGGCCGGCAGCGCGGCCGGCAGCCTGATCTGCAGCAGCATCGCGCGCGGCGAGGCGTCCATCGTGCGCGCAAGCTCGAGCCAGCCCGGATCGGTCCGGCGCAGCCCGTCATAGAGCTTGCTGACGACCGGGAAGAAGATCACCAGGGCGGCCATCGCGACCTTCGAGGCCATGCCATAGCCCAGCCACAGCACCAGAAGCGGCGCGATGGCGATCACGGGAATGGCCTGGGAGACGATCACCAGCGGCAACGCCCAGCGTCGCCATGTGACGGAGGCGGCGAAGATCACGGCGAGCGTGGCACCCAGCGCGAGACCGAGCGCCAGGCCCAGGATCATTTCGGCCGCCGTCCACTGGGCCTGCTCGGCCAGCAGATCGAACCGCTCGACCAGCACCACGGCGACCCGCGAGGGCGGTGGCAGGATGTAGGGCGGCACGCCGGTCGCCCAGGTCAGTATTTCCCAGGCAATCATCAAGCCGATCGCGGTGATGAGCGGTCTCAAGAGCCGTGCCTCAATTGGCCGATCAGGCGGGCCTGCAAGGCGAGCAGGTCGGGGTCGGTCGGATCGCGCGGCACGTCGTCGGCCGGCGCGATCACCGGACCGATGGCGAAGGGCGTACCGGAGAGGACGCGGATTTCGTGACCGAGGCGTAGCGCCTCCAAGGGATCGTGCGTCACCAGCACGACGGTCCGGCCCTGCAGCAGGTGTGCGGCGAGGTCCTGCAGATCGAAGCGCGTCACCGCGTCGAGATGACCGAACGGCTCGTCCATCAGGACGATGCCGCGGTCCTCGCAGAGCGTGCGTGCGAGCGCCGCGCGCTGGCGCATGCCACCGGAGAGGCTTTGCGGCAGGGCGTGCAGGCGATCTGCGAGACCGACCTCTGCGAGGAGCGCCCGGGCGCGCGGTTCGGCGGCGCGGCGGGCCGCCTCGTCGCGGCGCAGGCGATAACCCAGCAGCACGTTGTCGAGCACGCTGAGCCAGGGCAGCAAGAGGTCGCGCTGGGCCATGTAGGCGACCGGCCCGGCGGCTTCCGTGCCGGGCAGCAGGCCGGCGAGATGGCGCAGCAGGGATGTCTTGCCGACGCCGCTGCGCCCCAGCAGGCAGGTCGTGCGGCCGGCGGCGAACTCCAGCGACAGGTTCTCGGCCACGACATGGCCGTCGAGGACGATGTGTGCCGAACGCACCGAAAGAGCAGGCGAAGACGTCAACGAAGCCACCAGTCCCTACGCCGGCATTAACCGGATCAGGTTCGGGGTCGTCCTTCCGGACCTCTCAGCCGCCAGGCGGCTCCCCCCGATGAGCGGCCGCCACTATGGTTACGTGACCCTGTTCACGCAAGCGTCATCGGTTTGACGAAATCGCGGTCCACGCTCTATGCCATGGCCATGGTTCAAGCAGTTACCCAGAGTTCTTCGAGGTCGGCGCTCGGCCGCCGTCTCTTCCTCGCGGCGCCCCTCGTGCTGGTCGGCGGTCTTGCCCAAGCGCAGCAGGGCGGCACCGATTTCCACTTCAAGCGCTCGTCGCTGGTGGTCGTGTCCGGCGGCCGCGAGATCAAGTTCGACGTCGAGCTGGCGCTGGACGATACGCAGCGCGCGCGGGGCCTGATGTTCCGCGAGAAGCTCGGCCCCTACGAGGGCATGCTGTTCGACTTCTACAAGGATGCCCCGGTCAGCTTCTGGATGAAGAACACGCTGATCCCGCTCGACATGGTCTTCATCGCCGGCGACGGCACGATCAAGTCGATCCACGCCAATGCCGTGCCGCATTCGACCGAGACGATCCCCAGCCAGTTCCCGGTGCGCGCCGTCCTCGAGATCAACGGCGGCAGCGCCAAGCTCTTGGGCATCAAGCCGGGCGACAAGGTCCTCCATCCGATCTTCGGGAATGCCTGACCGGACCTTCATCGGAGCGCGCAACTCCAGTTGCGCTCATACTTCGTCGAACTGCAGGGCTTGAGCGCAACTGGAGTTGCGCGCTCCGATGAGAGAGCCCCGCTCTAACGCCTCAGCGCGACGGTCATGCCATCCCCGACAGACAGCAGGGCGAGGTCGACCCGCTGGTCGGTCTTCAGCTTGGCATTGAGAGCACGGAGCGCCTGCGTGTCGCGGTCGACCTCCGCGGGGTCGGCGACCGAGCCGCCCCACAGGACATTGTCGATCAGCACAAGCCCGCCCGGCCGCACGAGCTTCAGGCAGCGCTCGTAGTAGGCGTCGTAATCATCCTTGTTGGCGTCGATGAAAGCGAGATCGAGCTGGCCGGTGAGGCCCTGCGCCAGCAGCCAGTCGAGCGTGCCGAGCGCCGGCCCGATCGTGAGTTCGATGCGGCTCTCGACGCCGGCTTCCTTCCAGTAGCGGCGCGCGACCTTGGTGTAGTCGGCACTGACATCGCAGCACCAGAGCTTGCCGTCGGCCGGCAGCGCGGCAGCGATGCAAAGCGATGAATAGCCGGTGAAGGTACCGACCTCGACGGCCCGCCGGGCACCGATGGCGCGCGCCAGCAGTTCGATCTGCTGGCCCTGGTGGGCGGAGATCTGCATGCCGGCCCGCGGCAGGGTCGCGGTTTCCTCGCGCAGCCGACGGCGCAGCGGCGGCTCACGCAGCCAGTTGGCGTCGACATAGTCGCTCAACGCACCGTGGATTTTCGGCCAGCTCTTCATGCTCTCTCCTGTTGGCTCGGCGTCGGATATCGAGATCGCACAGCACGCAATCAAGAAGCCCCATCGGTATTGCCCGGACTTGCGAGCCGTTCGCATCTGAGATAACGCACATGGCGTGAGCTGGCCCGACGACAAGATGGTTCTCTACACGACGCACAGGGCGGCGCTCATCGAGTATGCCCTGCCGATCGTCGGCGACCGGACGAGGGCCGAGGACGTCGTGCAGGAAGCCTTCATCCGCTTCGCGCCGCAGGGCTCGGCCGATGCCGATGTCCAGCATCCGCTGGGCTATCTCTATCGCATCGTCCGCAACCTGGCCTACGACCTCACCCGGCGCCGCGCGATCGAGGATCGCGCCCTCAAGGACGACCGGTCGTGGTGGAAGGTGCCTTCCGACGCGACCACGCCGGAGCAGGATCTCTCCCATCGCCAGCAGCTCGATGCGCTCGAAGCCGCGCTGGCCGAACTGCCGCCATCGGTCCGTCGCGCCGTCACCATGCATCGCAGCGGCGACTTCACCCTGCAGCAGATCGCCGACACGCTGGATGTGTCGCTCAATACAGCCCACCGCTGGGTGCGTCAGGGCATCGCTCGCGTGGCCATGCATCTGGCCCAGCCGGACGACTAGAAAAATTTCACCTTCCGTCGAAAAAAGCGGCAGTTGATCCGTCTAGGGGCGACCGGCGATCTCCGCCGGGGCAGCCGACGCCATTCAGTGACCTCAATGCCGCACAGCGCTCCCCTCGATCCCCTCATCGAAGCCGCGACCGAATGGCTGCTGCGGCTCGACGCGGCGCCGGATGACGCGGCGCTGCGGGCGGCCGCCGATGCCTGGCGCCGCGAGAGCGAAGACCATGCGCGCGCCTGGAAGCGGGCGGAACGGGCCTGGGAGATGCTCGCCGGCCAGCCCGAGGCCGTTCCGTCCGTGCCGCCGGTGGTGGCCGCGGCACGGACCGGCTGGTTTGTGGGCAGGGGCCGTATCGCCGCGTTCGTCTCGCTGGCCGTCGTGATGCTGGTGGTCGCCGGAATGCAGTTCATCGGCCCGCGCGCCGATTTCGTGACGGCGACGGCCGAACTGCGCCAGGTCGCCCTGGAAGACGGCACGCGGATCGATCTCTCGCCGCAGACCGCGCTCGACGCCACGATCGTCGCCGGCCGCCGATCGGTGAAACTGCTGTCGGGCGAGGCGTTCTTCGAAGTGGCACCCGACCCGTTGAGGCCGTTCGAGGTCCAGGCCGGTGAACTCACCGTCAGAGTCGTAGGGACGGCCTTCGACGTGCGCATGAGCGCGGAGGCTCTCACCGTCAGCGTGGCGCACGGCGCCGTCAAGGTCCGCAGCGTCGGATCGCCGATGCAGCCGCTCGGATTGACGCCGGGCGATCAGGTCACGCTCGACCGCAAGAGCGGCGCGATCCGCCGATCGCGGATTCCGCCCGAAGAGGTGGCGTCGTGGCGGGGCCATCAGCTCTTCGTCGAGAGCGTGCCGTTGGGTGACGTAGTCGCCGACATCCGTCGCTACAGCGGCAAGTGGATCGTCTTCCAGGACAGCCGCCTCGCGGCGCAGCAGGTGACCGGCCTCTACGACCTGCGCGATCCCGACCGCGCGCTGCGCGTGCTGGTCGGTCCGTTCGGGGGCCGGGTGAGGGAGGTCACGCCGTTCCTGCGGATCGTCTCGGGACCTTGAAGGCGATTGCGCAGATTTTTTTCCGCTCCATCGAAAATACGCCGCCGGTCTTCGTCCATGGCCGGACGTGAAGCCGCCGCCACAACGTCATCGAAAGTCGTTGCCGGGGGAGAGCTATGCGTAGATCTGGAGCAGTCGTTGCCGTGGCTGCCGTGTTTGTGTCAGTGGCAGCATCGGCGGACGACGCCGGCAGTGGCGTGAGTCCCGGCATCGACCGGCTTGTCGCACAAGCGAACGAAGCCCAGCGCACGTTCAACATTCCCGCGCAATCGCTGGCGACGGCGCTGAATGCATTCGGCCGGCAGGCCGGTATCCAGGTCTCTGTCGATGCGTCCGTCGCGAGAGGTGTGCAGGCACAGGGTGTCGCCGGAACGATGACGCCGCAGCAGGCGCTCACCCAGCTTCTCGCCGGCACCGGCATCGTGGCGCAGTTCACCTCCGACCGCGACGTGCTGCTGACGCGATCGGCTCCGGGCGCGGGCGGGGCGCTGCAGCTCGATCCCCTGCAGGTCCAGGGCTTCGCTGTTCCCTCGCAGGCGATGATCGACAACATACCGCCGCCGTATGCCGGCGGTCAGGTGGCGACCGGCGGCCAGCTCGGCCTGCTCGGCAATCGCGACGTGATGGACACGCCGTTCAACCAGACCAGCTATACGGCAAAGAAAGTTCAGGACCAGCAGGCGAAGACCGTGAGGGACGCGCTGATCGACGACCCTTCGGTGCGCTCGTTCTATTCCGACGGCACGACCGGCATCGACGCCATGTATATCCGCGGCTTCAGCGTCCTCGATTCGCCGGCCTTCGGCGGCCTGCAGGGCATCGCGCCCTATCTCTCGGTGATGCCGGAAATGGCCGAGCGCATCGAGGTGCTGAAGGGGCCGAGCGCGATGCTGTTCGGCATGCCGCCCAGCGGCTCCATCGGCGGCATGGTGAACATCGTCCCCAAGCGCGCCGGCGCCGATCCGCTGACCCAGTTCACGGCGACCTACAATTCGTCGTCACAGTTCGGCGGCCATGTCGATCTCGCTCGCCGGCTCGGTCCCGACAAGCAGTTCGGCGTGCGCGTCAACGGTGTCTATCGCGCCGGCCCTACGGAGATGCAGTGGAACACCGACCTGCGGGCCCTGGCGCTTCTCGGGCTGGATTTCCGCGGCGAGCGCGTGCGCCTGTCGGCCGACTTCGGCTACCAGTACCAGTTCATCAACGGGCTCGTTCCGTTCGTGGCGCTCGGCGCCACCGTGCCGCTTCCCTGGGCGCCGAACGCGCGCAGCAATCCTGGCGGCCAGCCGTGGAGCACCAACGAGCGCAAGGACACGTTCGGCGTCGTCCGGGGCGAGGTCGACCTGACCGAGCGCATCACGGCCTACGCATCCTTCGGCGCGCACGACTATCGCAACGGGCAGTTCGGCGTGTTCAATGTGGCGGTCAACAACGCGAGCGGTACGGCGACGACGACCCCACGCACCCAGAACATCTACACGACCTGGCTCACCGGGGAGGTCGGGATCCGCGGCACCGCCGATACCGGACCGATCGGGCACGAATTCTCGGTAAGCGCCACGGCCCTGCAGCAGGACCAGGGCGCCAATGCGATCAACGGCACGGCCTATGCGACGAGCATCTACAATCCGTCGATCGTCGCGCGGCCCAATCTTGCCAATCCGGCTGCCAACAAGACCGCGACCAGCACGCTTTCGAGCATCGCGATCGCCGATACGCTGACGGCGGCGGACAAGCGGGTCCAGCTCACGGTCGGCGGACGGTTGCAGCAGGTCAAGTCGGCGAACTTCAACGTGCTGACCGGCGCCCAGACAACGACCTACGACCAGAGCGCGCTGACGCCCGGCGTGGCACTGCTGGTCAAGCCGTGGAGCAACGTCTCGTTCTACGGCAACTTCATCCAGGGCCTGCAGCAGGGCACGGTCGTCGGGGCGGCATTCACGAACGCGGGCGAGATCTTCCCGCCCTACAAGTCGACGCAGTTCGAGATCGGCGCAAAGGTCGACTGGGGCAAGTTCACCACCACGGCAAGCCTCTTCCAGATCACGCAACCCAGCATCCTGACGAACGTCACGAACAACACGCAGTATCTGGGCGGCGAGCAGCGTAACCAGGGACTGGAGTTGAACGTCTTCGGGGAACCGGTGGAGGGCGTGCGCCTGCTGGGCGGCCTGATGCTCCTCAATGCGGTCCTGACGAAGACCCAGGGCGGGCTGACCGACGGCTGGACGGCGCCGATGGTGCCGAACGTCGAGGTGAGGCTGGGCGGCGAATGGGATACGCCGTTCGTCCGCGGCCTCACCCTGAACGGCCGCGTCGTCTACACGGGCTCGCAGTATATCGACACGACGTTCCCGCGCCGCAGCCTCCCGGCCTGGACGCGCTTCGATGTCGGCTTTCGCTATGTGCTCGACAATGTCGCCAGTCCAACGGGCCATCCGGTCGCGGTACGCTTCAACGTCGAGAATCTTTTCGATGCCAACTACTGGTCGGGCGGCTTTGGCGCCACGACGCTGGGCATCGGCGCGCCACGGACCTTCCGGCTCTCATTGACGGCGGATTTCTAGGCTCGAAGAGCGCTGTTGGCTGGCCACTCCCACCTCGCTAGGGTCTCGTCCCTGAATTGGCGGGCTTTGGGAGTGGTTATGTCGGATATCGAGATCGCACGGCGCGCAATCAAGAAGCCCATGAAAGAAGTCGCCGGACGGCTCGGCATTCCAGAAGACTCGCTGGAACCGTATGGCCGCGACAAGGCGAAGCTCGACGGCGACTATGTGAAGTCGCTTTCCAGACGCAAGCCCGGGCACCTGATCCTGGTGACGGCGATCAATCCGACGAAGGCGGGCGAGGGCAAGACCACGACGACGATCGGCCTCGGCGATGCGCTGAGCCGCCTCGGCAAGAAGACCGCCATCGCGCTGCGCGAGCCGAGCCTCGGCCCCTGTTTTGGACAGAAAGGCGGCGCCACCGGCGGCGGCCAGGCGCAGATCGTGCCGATGGCCGACATCAACCTGCATTTTACCGGCGACTTCCACGCCATCACGACCGCGCACAACCTGCTGGCCGCGATGCTCGACAATCACATCTACTGGGGCAATGCGCTGGGCATCGATGCCCGCCGCGTGTTCTGGCCGCGCGTGCTCGACATGAACGATCGGGCGCTGCGCGATACGGCCGTCAGCCTGGGCGGCGTGGCCAACGGCTTTCCGCGGCAGACACGTTTCGACATCACGACGGCCTCGGAGGTCATGGCGATCCTCTGCCTGGCCGCCGATCTCGAGGATCTGGAAGAGCGGCTGGCGCGGATCGTCGTTGCCGAGACGCGCGACGGCAAGCCGATCACGGCGGGCGATCTCAAGGCGGCGAGTGCCATGGCCGCCGTGCTGAAGGACGCCGCCAAGCCGAACCTGGTGCAGACGCTGGAGAACAATCCCGTGCTGATCCATGGCGGCCCGTTCGCCAACATCGCGCACGGCTGCAACTCGGTGATCGCCACGCGCGCGGCCCTGGCGCTCGGCGACTATGTCGTCACGGAAGCAGGCTTCGGCGCCGACCTGGGCGCGGAGAAGTTCCTCGACATCAAGTGCCGGCAGGCCGGGCTCAAGCCCGGGCTGGCGGTCGTGGTCGCGACCGTGCGGGCGCTCAAGCTGCATGGCGGCGCCGACGAGAAGGCGCTGGAGAAGGAAGATGTCGGCGCCGTCGAGCGCGGCCTGCCCAACCTGCTGCGGCATGTCGAGAACCTGCGGAAGTTCGGCCTGCCGGTCCTGGTCGGCATCAACCGCTTCCTCACCGATACGCCTGCCGAACTGGAGCTGATCGAGGCGCAGTGCGCGGTGGCCGGCGCCAAGGCCTATCTCTGCGAGCATTGGGCCAAGGGCGGTGCCGGTGCCGAAGACCTCGCCGGCGCCGTCGTCGCCGTGCTCGACGAAGGGAAGGCTGCCTTCAAGCCGCTCTATCCCGACGAACTGCCGCTCGCCGAGAAGATCGGGACCATCGCCCGCGAGATCTATCACGCCTCGGGTGTGACGATCGCCGGGCCGGCGAAGCGGCGCCTCAAGGCATTGGAGGCCGCAGGCTACGGCAAGCTGCCGGTCTGCATCGCCAAGACGCAGTACAGCTTCGCGGCCGATCCGGAATTGCGCGGCGCCCCGACGGGTCACACGCTGTCGATCCGCGAAGTGCGCCTGTCGGCCGGCGCCGGCTTCGTCGTGGCGATGGCGGGCGAGATCATGAGCATGCCGGGCCTGCCGCGCGTGCCGGCGGCCGAGCGGATCCGCCTGACCGAGAACGGCGAAGTGGACGGGATCTTCTGAGATGCGCACCTACGCCTTCGTCACGGTCGACGTCTTCACGACCACGCGCTTCGGCGGAAATCCCCTCGCGGTCTTTCCCGATGCACAGGGGATGAGCGACGCGGAAATGCAGTCGCTCGCCGCCGAGTTCAACCTGAGCGAAACGACCTTCGTCCTGCCGCCAGAGGATCCGGCGCACACGGCTCGGGTCCGCATCTTCACGCGCACGCGCGAGATGCCGTTCGCCGGCCATCCCAATGTCGGCACGGCCTATGTGCTGGCGCAGCAGGGTAGGGACCGCGGCGGCAAGCTCCTGTTCGAGGAACTGGCCGGCTTGGTCGAAATCGATGTCGAGCGCGACGCGGCGGGCGCGCCGATCGGCGCCACCATCGCCGCGCCGCAGCCGCTCTCGCTCGGCCCGGAGATTGCGGTCGAGACGATTGCCGCCTGCGCGTCGCTGACGCCGGCGGATGTTCGCGTCGGAGCGCACAAGCCCGTCGGTGCGTCGCTCGGCAATCCGTTCGTCATCGCCGAAGTCGAGCCGTCGGCCCTGACGCGCGCGACACCCGACTTCCCGTCGTTCCGCCAGGCCGTGGAGCAGACGCCGGCGCTGAATGGCCGCCTCGGCCTGTATCTCTACGCCCATGCCGGGCAGGGGAGTGTTCAGGCCCGTATGTTCGCCCCCCTGGGCGGCACGATCGAGGATCCCGCGACCGGCAGCGCGGCGGGGCCGCTCGGCGCGCTGCTCCTGTCGCTGACCGCCGAGCCGAAGCTTGGCCTCGACATCTATCAGGGTGTCGTCATGGGGCGGCCCAGCCTGTTGCGGGTCGTGGCGCGGCGCGGTGCCGACGGCATTCGGGCCACCATTGCCGGCCAGTGCGTGCCGGTGCTGCGCGGCGAGGCGCAGCTCTAGCCGGCTAGTGCGGCCGTAAGGCGTGCTGCTTCAGGTCGCCCAAGGAGACGACGTGGAGCGTGACGGCGTGGGTTGCCTCCAGCACCACCTGGGGGGCTGCGTTGGCGTCGAAGGCCTCCTTCCAGCGGCTGGCGCACAGGCACCAGCGCTCGCCGGGCTTGAGGCCGGGGAAGCCATATTGCGGCATCGGCGTGCTGAGATCGTTGCCGCGCGACTTGGAGAACATGAGGAACTCCGCGGTCAGCACGACGCAAACCGTGTGCAGGCCGATATCGTCGCTACCGGTGTTGCAGCAGCCGTCGCGGTAGAAGCCGGTGACCGGCTGCGTGGAGCAGGGCTCCAGCACGCCGCCCAGCACATTGATGGACGGGGCGCGGCCGGGGCGGCCTTCCTCGGGGGTCTGATCGAACATGGTGTCACCGTAACATCCGGAATTTGCACTTTCGACCCGGCGGGGTCGCTGGTAGAAACCCTCGCGTCAAAGAGGTGTATCGGCGGGGCGTAGCGCAGTCTGGTAGCGCGTCTGCCTTGGGCGCAGAAGGTCGTCGGTTCGAATCCGGCCGCCCCGACCACGCCCGAACCGAGAACGGAGTAGCGGAAGCCATGCAGGTTCGCATCTTCAAGCCGGCCAAGACGGCCATGCAGTCGGGAACGGGCAACACCCACGAATGGGTCCTGGAGCCCGAGCCGTCGCGCAAGGAGATCGACCCGCTGATGGGCTGGACGAGCTCGCGCAACACCATGCAGCAGGTCCGCCTGTTCTTCCCGACCCTGGAAGAGGCCAAGGCCCATGCCGAGAAGAACGGCTGGCAGTACACGGTCGAGCAGCCGCACAGCCGGCCGGTGAGGGCGAAGGCCTACGCCGACAATTTTTCCTACACGCGCGTGGGCCGCTGGACGCACTGAGCGTCCATATCGGCCGTAGGGTATTTGGACGGCAGGCGCCCGTAGCTCAGGGGATCAGAGCAACCGCCTTCTAAGCGGTAGGTCGTTGGTTCGAATCCAACCGGGCGCACCAAATACCGCGACTTAAGCCGTGTCTGCGCGGACTCTGCCGTAGGATCGGGCCTGCTGATGCTCGTGTTCGGGTAAGTTCCGCCCCGATTTGATGCATGTTTCCCGTGAATTCAGTGAAGATGCAACGCATTTGCAAGGCAGCTTCCCATTTGGGCATGCGATTCATTCTCAGTGTCTTTTTCTTTCCGTGATAATAGCTCGCATTCTCTCCAATTAAGGAGGGATTGAGATTGTTCCGGGGAGAAGTCATGGCTAAGCGCGTGCCCGTGAAGACGGCGTTGATTGGGTTGTTGGTGGCTCCGTCGGCCATGGCCCAGCAGGAAACCGCCCAGACGCCAGCGCCCGCGCCAGCCAACCCCGCTACCGAGAACCAGCCCGCCAACCCCTCCGGCGCCCCGGCGACGATGCAGACCGTGACGGTCACCGGCAATCGTCCGAGCGAGGACTTCCAGGTCACGCGCGCCTCGATCAACCGGCTGGGCGCCGCCAACCTGATGGACGTGCCGCAGTCGGTCGTCGTCATCAACCGGGCGCTGATGCAATCCCAGGGCGCCACGAGCCTTGTCGATGCGGTCCGCAACGCGCCGGGCGTCACCATCGGTTCGGCCGAGGGCGGCAACATCGGCACCAACATCAACATCAACGGCTTCTCGGCCCGTACCGACATCTACCTCGACGGCATGCGCGACCGCGGCCAGTACTATCGCGACGTGTTCGCGCTGGAGCAGGTCGAGGTGCTGATGGGCCCATCCTCGATGCTGTTCGGCCGCGGCTCGACGGGCGGCATCATCAACCAGGTGACCAAGAAGCCGTTCCTGAAGCAGGCCACCGAGCTCAGCGCCCAGGCGACGACCAACGGCCTCGTGCGCACCACCGCCGACGTCAATACGCCGTTCGGCGAGAACAACGCGGCCCGCGTGTCGGCGATGTTCCAGGTCGGCAAGGCCTCGACGGTCGATCAGACCAACATGCTCGATTTCGGTCTGGCGCCGACGGTCAAGCTCGGCATCGGCACTCCGACCGAGATCACGCTGGGCGCGATTTTGCAGCACCGCAAGGACCAGGTGAACTACGGCGTGCCGAACCTGAACGGCTACCCGCTCAACGCCCCGCGCAATACGGCTTGGGGCTTTAGCGACGACTACACCCAGCAGGACGTCATCGCCCTGCAGAGCCTGATCGAGCACAAGTTCTCGCCGAACCTGAACTTGCGCAACCAGACGGAATTCATCTGGGTGAACACGGATGTCCGCGAGACCTCGGGCGGCTTCGTCGGCACGCTCGCCGCCAACGGTGGCTTCGTGGCAGCGCAGAACGGCCCGAACAACATCCCCTACAGCGCGCAGCCGCTCGGCAATCTCTGGGTCCGCCAGCTCAGCCGTGATCGCAACATCAACGACATCACGGTCGAGAACCAGACCGAGGTGCTGTCCAAGTTCGATACGGGCTCGGTCGGTCACACGCTGCTGATGGGCATCGACCTCAACTACGAGTCCTACACCAACAAGCAATCCAGCCGTACCGGCACCTGCAATGGCATCGCCCTGCCGGCCGGCTCCGTCGGCTGCACGCCGGCGGGCTACACGGTCGGCGCCGGCACTCCCGGCAACGTCGCGCAGGTGCCGGGCAACTACGCCTCCTCGCAGGCCTTCGGCGCCGGTTTCTATGCCAACGACACGGTCCAGGTCATTCCCGAGCTCAAGCTCGTGGGCGGCCTGCGCTGGGATTACTACACGGCGCAGATCGGCAACTCGATCAATCGCGTCAATACGCCGGGCAATACGACCGTGGCGTTCCAGCAGCAGACGGATACGTTCCTGAGCGTCCGCGGCGGCGTGATCTTCGAGCCGACACCGGCGCAGTCGTACTACGTGTCGTACAGCACCTCGTTCAATCCGTCGCTCGAACAGCTCACCTCGACCACCGGCGCCTCGACCCTGCCACCGGAAACCAATGCGGGCTGGGAAGCCGGCGTCAAATACGAGCTGCTGGGCGCCAATCTCTCGGTCAACGCCGCTGTGTTCTCGACCATCAAGAGCAACGCCCGGACGCAGAATCCGGACGGTACCTTCTCGCCGATCGGCCAGGTGCAGGTGAGCGGCGGACGTGTCGGCATCTCCGGCCGCATCACGCCGGAATGGCAGGTCTTCGGCGGTTACGCCTATCTCAACGGCGTCATCCTGAACGGCGTCACGAACACCAACGGCATCGGCAACACGACCGGCAAGGTGCCGCTCAACACGCCGCAGGACACGGCGAACCTCTGGACGACCTACACGATCAAGGAGACTTACGAGCTCGGCGGCGGCGTGTTCTATGTCGGCCAGCGCTACGCCAATAACACGAATACCGTGGTCGTGCCGGCCTATGCCCGCTTCGACCTGACGGCCGCCTACAAGCAACCGAACTATGATGTTCGTCTCAACATCATCAACCTGCTCGACACCAAGTACTACGATGCCGTCATCGCATCCGACGGTGGTCGTGCGACGGTGGGATCGGGCCTCACGGCCATGATCACGCTGAACTACCGCCTGTGATCGACGGAAGCCGCCGCCCGTCATGCTGGTCTGTGTTCCCCAAGTCCTCAACGCCGCGCAGCTTGTCAGCCTGCGCGAGCGCCTGGAGCGCTCCAATTCCTGGGTCGACGGTCGCGTGACCGCCGGCTACCAGGGCGCCCCGGTGAAGTTCAACCAGCAGATCGACGAGCGGTCTGAAACGGCGATCGCGTGCCAGCGTATCGTAGGCGCGGCGCTGGAGGTCCATCCGATCTTCATCAGCGCCGTGCTGCCAAACGAGATCTATCCGCCGATGTTCAACCGCTACGGCGAGGGCATGAAGTTCGGCCCGCATGTCGACGGCAGCGTGCGCATCAATCCGCACACCGGGCGAAAGCTCAGGACCGACGTGTCCGCCACCTTGTTCCTCAGCAATCCCGAAGACTATGACGGGGGCGAGCTGCTGATCGAGGACACGTACGGCCAGCACAGCATCAAGCTGGCGGCCGGCGACATGGTGGTCTATCCGGCGACCAGCCTGCATTCGGTGGCACCGATCACACGCGGGGTGCGCACGGCCTGCTTCTTCTGGACGCAGAGCCTGATCCGCGACGACATGCAGAGATCCTTGCTGCACGACATGGACAACGCCATCCAACGGCTGAACGAAACCAACGCCGACGAGTTGGCGCGGCGGTCGCTGATCGGCTGCTATCACAACCTCGTACGGCAGTGGAGCGAGACCTGATGACCGTCGCGTCCGCCACGGCCGCAAAGAGCAACAAGGTGAACCGGCGCCTGACCTTCGTGCGCTGGGTGCGCAAGACCCACGGCTGGTTCGGCCTGTGGGGCGCGCTGCTGGGGCTGATCTTCGGCCTGAGCGGCATCTGGCTCAATCATCGCAGCACGCTGAAGCTCGATCTGCCTGACCAGAAGATCGTCAACGCGCAACTCGCCTTGCCCGATCCCGCGCCCAACACCATCGAGATGATGGGCGCCTGGCTGCAGGAGACGCTGAAGATCGACCGGCCGCCCAACAACGCGCGCGTCGAGCGGGCGCGGCCCGTGGCCTGGACCGAACGTCCGGCGGGCACCGCGGCCGGCGGTGGTCAGCGTGGCGGTGGCGAACGTGGTGGCGCCGAGCGGGGCGGAGCCGAGCGCGGTGGCGGCGGGGAGGGCGCTGCGCGTCCCCTGCAGCAACCGGAGCGCTGGGTGATGAACTTCGGCGGTCCCAATCATCTGGTGCAGGCCGAGTACTGGGTCGGCAACAAGTCGATCTCCGTGCGCACCACACAGAACGGCTTCATTGCGACCCTGACCAACCTGCACAAGGGCACGGCGATGCCTGTGCCGTGGATCCTGTTGATCGATACTCTTGCCGGCAGCATGATCTTCCTGTCGATCAGCGGCGCCATCCTGTGGTGGGAGACCCACCGGCGGCGCATGGTCGGCATCACTATTTTCGCAGTATCCGTGGCCGTTACGGTGGCACTCGCCGTCAGTCCGCTTCAACTGTAAGCAACGATCGTGATGGAGAAGTCTGCTTCCTCGATTCCGCCGGCCGTGCCGCCAGGCCCGCCGGGGCCGTCGCGCGAGCCGATGTCGACGGCGGCGCGGCGCGGAATCCTGGCGCTCGTTATCTTCTTCCATGTCGGCGGCGGCTGGGCGCTGACCCAGGTCGAGCCGGTGAAGATGATCGTGGGCGATGTGGCACCCATGGAAGTGCGCATGGTGCCGTCGGAAGATCCGCCGCAGCCCGAGATCGAGAACGCCGAACCGCCGCCGCCGGTTGAGATTCCACCGCCACCGGTCGAACTGGCAACCGTTGTCGATCCGCCGCCGCCCGACCTGCCGCCGCCGGAGTTCCCGCTGGCCAAGGTCGAGCTGCCGCCGCCGGACGAGCCGCCGCCGGTGGACATTCCGCCGCCGCCGGAGAAGAAGCCGGAACCCAAACCGCCCGAACCGAAGCCGGTGCAGAGGAAGCCGCAGCCCGCGCGTCCGGCCGCGCCCGTCGACAGCCAGCCTCAGCAGGCTGCTCCGGCGGCACCTGCGGCCCCGCGGACCGTTCAGGCCTCGCAGCTCGGATGGCTGGTGCAGCCCAACCCGGTCTATCCGGCTCGCTCGCGCCGCGCGAACGAGCAGGGGACGGCGACGATCCGCGTCCTGGTCGACGTGGCCGGCCGGCCGGCACAGGTTTCATTGGCGGCTTCGTCAGGGCATCCCGAACTTGACCAGGCGGCGTTGAGCGCCGTCCGCGCAGCGCAGTTCCGGCCCTATGTCGAGGGCGGCCTGGCGCAGGCCGTCTGGGTCCACGTTCCGATCAAATTCGTGTTGCAGTAGGAGAGTATCGCATGGGCGACGCATCGGCCCTGGGCTTCGGCCATTTTATCGCGCAGGCGGACATTGTCGCGAAGATCCTGCTGGGCGTGCTGGCAGTGATGTCGGCAATCTCCTGGTACCTGATCATCTACAAGGGGATCGCGCAGGTCATCCGTCAGGGGCGCAGCCGCCAGTTCCTGAACTTCTTCTGGAGCGCCACCTCGCTGGAGCAGGTGCAGAACGAGCTCAACGTCCACGGCGTGCGCGAGCCGTTCGGTCATCTCACGGCCCATTCGCTGCATGCCCAGGCGCATCACGCCAAGTTCGGCGCGGCCAAGCTCGAGGAGGCGGGCAGCGAGACCGAG
Source organism: Reyranella sp. GW821-FHT14A01 (assembly GCF_058803965.1). Taxonomy (NCBI): domain Bacteria; kingdom Pseudomonadati; phylum Pseudomonadota; class Alphaproteobacteria; order Hyphomicrobiales; family Reyranellaceae; genus Reyranella; species Reyranella sp. GW821-FHT14A01. The sequence continues at coordinate 406,936 of NZ_JBXAPM010000003.1, read as the reverse complement.
TTCCTGACGCGCACCATCAAAAAGGTGCTCGATGAGGAGACGACGTCGCTGGAGAACGGCCTCACCATGCTGGCCACCATCGGCGCGACGGCGCCGTTCGTCGGTCTGTTCGGCACGGTGTGGGGCGTCTATCACGCGCTGGTCGCCATCGGCATGTCGGGCTCGGGCATGCTCGACAAGGTGGCGGGGCCGGTCGGCGAGGCGCTGATCATGACCGGCATCGGCCTCGCCGTCGCTCTGCCGGCAGTCATGGGCTACAACTGGCTGACCCGTTCCAATCGCGTGCTGACGGCCAAGCTCGACGCCTTCGCCTTCGAACTGCTGACCTTCCTGTCGATGGGCCGCGCGCTGCAGGCCGGTCGCGGCGGCAAGGCCGGCGTGCCGCTCACGGCCGTAGTCTAAGGGAGGCCGCCATGGCATTCGGAAGTTTCGAACGCAAGACCTCGTCCTCGCCGATGGCCGAGATCAACATGGTGCCGCTGATCGACGTGGTGCTAGTGCTGCTGGTCATCTTCATCGTGACCGCGCCGCTGCTCACCAACGTGGTGAAGCTCGACCTGCCCAAGGCGACGGCCAACGCCGATCTGCAGAAACCGGAGAAGATCGAGTTCGCGATCGATGCGCAGGGCGCCCTTCACTGGGCCGGCGAGCGGCTGACCCGCGAGGAGGCGGTGGAGAAGTTCGCCGAGGCCGGCCGCAAGCGGCCGCAGCCCGAGGTCTATCTCCGCGCCGACGCGACCGTGCCCTACCGCTACGTCATGGAGACCCTGGCCGACGCTTCCAAGGGCGGCCTCTCCAAGATCGCCTTCGTGAGCGAGCCGGCGCGCTGAGACGCTAGCTTCGCGATCCGGCGAAGCTCACGGTGGCGACGCCGGCGCCGATCAGCAGGCCGCCGCCCACCTTGTTGACCATGCCGATGGCGCGCGGGTTGGACGCGAGGCGGCGGGCGCGCGAGGCGACCAGCGCGTAGCCGAAGGCGTTGGCGAATGCCAGGACCAGGAACGTCGTCTCGAAGACCAGCATCTGGGTCAGGAAGTCCGCCTTGGGATCGAGGAAGGCGGGCAGGAAGGCGACGAAGAACGTGATGCTCTTCGGATTGAGCGCCGTTACCAGCCAGGCGTGGCCCAGCATCTTCGCGGCCGACACCGCATCGGTGCGTGGCTTGGCATCGAGCGTGCCGCCGGCGCGCCAGAGCTTGATGCCGAGATAGACCAGATAGGCCGCGCCGACCCATTTCAGGATCGTGAACAGCGTCGCCGAGGTGGCGAGCAGTGCGCCGAGCCCCAGCATCGAGAGGGTCATGGCGGTGAAGTCGCCCAGTGCAACACCGACCGCCATGGGAAGCGCGGTCCGCCAGCCCTGGCCCAGCGCGTAGGAGACGACCAGCAGGACGGTCGGGCCGGGGATCACCAGAAGAACGCTCGACGCCGCGGCAAAGGCAGCCCAAGTCTCGAAAGTCATGAAAGCTCCATCGAATATCGGGCAATCAAGCCACGTCGAAATCAGGGCGTCAGCCGGAATTTGGCCTCTTTCCATCGTCAAGATCTCTTAATGTCAGATCTTGTTGAGGGCCAGATGACCCGTTCCAAGGCGCGAGGCTATCACCACGGCGACCTGCGCGAGGCGCTGGTGGCGTCGGGCCGCAAGCTCCTCGAGGAGAAGGGTATCCGCGGCTTCACCCTTCGTGAATGCGCACGCCGAGCCGAAGTGTCTCACGCCGCGCCGGCCCACCATTTTGCGTCGATGGACGATCTGCTGGCCGAACTTGTGCGCCGCGGTTTCGCCGAGCTGACGGCCGCCATGACGGCCGAAGTCCAGCGCGTCGAGGAGGAGCCGACGGCCCGTCTGGTCGGCCTGGGGGTGGGCTACATGGCCTTCGCGGCGGCCAATCCGACGCTGTTCCAGCTCATGTTCAGTCGCGAGGCCAATCGCATCGAGGCCAAGGAAGGCGACGAGGGCGCAGAGGGTGTCCGCCGCCTGCAGGCTTCCGTTGTCGACGAAGTGCTGGCGCATGCTTCCGGCGAGGTCCGCCAGCGCGCCGCCGACTTCGCCTGGGCCTCCATGCACGGCTTCATCACCCTGGTGCTGGAAGGCGAGATCGGCGGTCGCGATTCTTCCCGGGCGCTGAAGACCCGCGGTCTGGCCGCGCTCGCGGCGATGGCCGAGACGGTCGTGCGCTCGGCCCGGTCCTGAGTGTTCAGAGAGGCCTGAGTCTTCAGAGAGGAATGCGGAACAGCAGGGACTCGGTGCCGCCGTGTCCCGAGACCTTGGTGAACCGCTCGACCAGGACGCCGCCATTGGCCGTGATGACCTTCTGTGACGGGAGATTGTCGGGATCGGTCGTCAGGTCGACATGCGACAGCCCGTGCCGGGCGATCTCCTTCAGCATCATCGCGAGCGCCCGGGTCGCGTAGCCGCGCCGGCGCTTCCACGGCGCGACGGCATAGCCGATATGGCCCAGCACGTAGGTGGGCAACGCCGCCGTACCGGGCTGCCAGCGAAAGCCGATCGAGCCGCAGAACTCGCCATCCCACATCCAGCGCCGGTAGCCGGGCAGGCGTGGGACCGTCGTGCCGTCGGCCAGGGTGATGGGGCCGGCCTTGGCCTCGGGGTCGTCGAGCGAGGCCACGAAGGCCGCCGGATCTGCCTCGATGCGCGCCAGCTCCTCGCGGGGCGCTTCGTCGACCCGCACATTGTCGGGTGACCAGCCGCGGCGGAGCGCGTCGGCATAGCCGTCGAGATGGGCGAGGTCGGGGACGAGGAGCTGCAACGGACTTTCCTTTTGGCGGGGCGGGTGCTGTAGCATGACGGGCCATGAGTTCCAGCCCCGTCCTCGTCCTCGATATCGACGGCGTCGTCTCGCTCGCCCAGCCGGGCTCGCCGCATCCCTGGTACGCGACCCTCAAGGAAGACTGGGGTCTCGACCACGACAGCGAGCTGGCGCCGGAGTTCTTCCTGAAGCCTGAATTCATGGAAGTGCTGCGCGGCCGGCTCGATCTCTATGTGGCCCTGCACGAGTATTTCGAGACCAAGGGCCTGGCCGATCGGCTCGAGGAGTTCGTCTCCTACTGGTTCGAGAAGGATGCCGACATCGATCGCGGCGTCCTCGCGCAAGCCGATGCCTGGCGTCAGCGCACTGGCGGTCGCGTCTTTGCGGCGACCAACCAGGAACATCACCGCATCGCCTACCTGCGCGACCATCTCGGCCTCGGCGTGCATTTCGACGAGATGATCTATTCGGCGGCGCTGGGCGTCTGCAAACCCGAGCGCGTGTTCTACACGAATGCCCAGGCCCGCATGGGCGTCACGGTCGCGCAGTCGATCCTGTTCGTCGACGACAAGACCAGCAATGTCGACGGCGCCCGCATGGCCGGCTGGCGCGGCATGCTCTATCGCGGACCCGAGAGCCTGGAGCGCGCGCTGGCGAACTGGGGCTGAGCCTGACCGCAGCAGCGCGAAACGAGCAGCGTGCAGGCCAGCAGGTCGGCGCAGCCGCCGGCCGAGAGGTTGCGCGCGATGAAGGCTCGGTGCAGCGCTTCCGCCTTTTCGAACCAGCCGGGCTGGTGGCAGCCGCCGTCGGCCAGGAAGGCGGCCGCCGATTGGCGCACGAACGAGCCGCCCTCCAGGCCGCCGCGATAGAGCACGGTGGTGTCGTCGATCGACGCCATCACGGCGAACAGGGTCTGGATGCCGGCAGCGTTGGCGTCGAGGCCGGCCTGCCGCGCCTTTGCATAGCTGGGGAGGCCGATCTCGAAAACACTGGGAAAGGCGAGGGCAGCTTCGCGGCGGGCGCCGTCGCGCCCCGTCCTGCGGCGCACCTGGGCGCCATGGCTGGTTTCGTCGTCGCGTGCGGCATGCGCATCGAGGGCCTCGCCCCATGTGCTCCTGAGAGCCTCGCGAATGGTGGACGGCGAGAGGTCGGCCGACTGCGTCTGTGCCCGGGCGATGGAGGCGACGATCAGGCCCACCGAGAAGAGCGCGCCGCGATGCGTGTTGACGCCGCCGGTGGCGGCCAGCATGCCGCGCTCGGCCTCGATGCCGATCGGCACCAGGGCCTGCTCGAACGAGCGGCCGGCGCGGCCTGCCGCGGCCAGGGCTGTGAAGGGCTGCAGCAGCGAATCGGCCGACCGGCACATCAGGGCGAAGTCCATGTCGGCGTGGGCGCCGGAGTCGCGAGGGCTGACGAGGCCAGGCTTGGGATAGGCCTGCAACTCGTCGCGCATCGCCGTCACGGCGGCGCGGGCCAGCGCCCGGTCGTCGAAGCTCATCGTCCGAGCTGGCTGCGCGGCACGAGCTTCAGCGTGTCGACGGACTTCAGGAGGACCTCGTCCTTGTCCTGGAGAAGTTCCCGCCACTGGACCTCGCCGAGGCCGGGGAACGAGAGCTCGCCGTCGACGCGAAAGTCCAATGCCTGTTCCTCGCGCTGGAGGAAGTCGGCGACGCGGTCCGCTGCATCGAGACCGGTGACGTCGATCACCACGTCGAGGTCGGACGCCTCATGCACATGGCGCTCGCCGGTCAGGGCCTGCCACATCCAGCTTCCGTAGACGCGGATATCGATGCCGGCGCCGCCTGCCGCGGAGATCAAGTGCGCAAAGGATGCGGCCTGCGTCGCGGCGGCCGTACAGTGGGCGATCTCCTCGAGTGTGGGAGGGCGCAGGCGCTCGATGATGCGATCCGGATGGGTCCGGGCAGCCACGCGACGCGGCCGCAGCTCTGGATGGGCAGGATCGGTGGTGCAGAATCCGAGGCCGATGTCGGCGGCTTCGTTGCGCCGGCGCGTCACGACGAAGGGGCGACCAGCCGCGTGCCAGGCGACCGCGCGTGCGTAATCTTCCGCGGTCTCCGCCTCGGGTGCCTGCGACGGCCAGACCAGCGTATGGCGCCGGAGGCCGGTCATCGCGCCGATTCGGCGAGGACCTTCTTGCGGATGTCGAGGGCGAGCTTGCGGCCGCCGCGCTGCTTGCCGAGCTCGGCACGATTGTCCTCGGTCGTCGAGGTCGCGATGGCCTGCGCGAGCTTGGCCGGCACATCGTCCTTTTCGGACCACACTTCCTGGACACCGCCCAGTAGCGCGAAGGGTTTGGCGCCGAATTCGAGCGACGGCATGGTCTTCGACAACTTCTGCAGCACCGCCTCGGGGATCTTGGTGACGGCCGACATCGCCGCGATCGGCATCAGGCCGACACTGGCCGAGTCGAGCGCGTAGATGCTGTCGGCGAACATGCCGTAGCAGATGAAGGCGCCGCCGATGGCCTGGCCGGTCGCGACGGTGATGAGCTTGTGGCCCTTGCGCCGCGCCACTTCGAGGCACGAGAGGAGATGACCGAAGTAGCTGGCGAGGCCCAGCATTTCGGCGACGCGGTTGGGTTCCTGGCCGGCGCTGTCGACCAGCATGACGATCGGCGTCTTCGGGTGCCGTTCGATGCACTCGATCACGTGCGCGGCGAGGCGGATCGCGGTCGCGTTGTCGATATAGACGCCGTCGCAGGTGCCGATGACGCAGACTTTCGCGCCGCCGACCGTCGCGTAGCCGGTCAGCACGGACTTCTCGATGACGATGCCCTTGGCGGAGGCGCCGAACAGGCGCGCCAGGACGGCGCGGGCGGACGGCTTCTTGGGAGCAGGCTTCTTCATGGCGGCTTACTTCCCAAGCTTGGCGAGAGCGACGAATTCCGGGCCGGAGGCCAGCGACGCGGCTTCGATGTCGCGCACGCCCATGCTCTTCCACATAGCTTCGGGATTCTCGGTCGCGCCGAAGCGCTTCAGCCGCTTCTCCAGTTCCTTCTGGCGCGCCTTGACGGCAGCGAGGCTGACCGGGCTCGACTTGCCGAGAAGCTTGGCGATGGCGTCGCGTACCGCCTCGGGGGTGTCGTGCACCAGCGCGTCGGCGTCGCCCAGCAGGTACTTCGTCTTGCCGCCGCTCGTCTTCCACACCAGGGCCCGGTTCGCCGAGTCGTAGGCCTTCTTGCCCATCCACTTCTCGATGACGATCGGGCCGGAGATGCCGAGGCGGCCGTGCTCGGTCATGACGCGGAAGTCGCAGCAGGTCGACAGGATGCCGATGCCGCCATACGCACCGATGTCGGTGGCGATGACGGCGATGGTCGGGATCTTCCGGGCGCGGCATTCGAAGATTGCGCGCATGGTCTCGGTGATGGCGATCTCGCCGGCCGAGCCTTCGTGCAGGCGCACGCCGCCGCTTTCGATGATGAAGACGCAGGGCACGCCGTCACGCGCCGCGGCCTTGAACAGGCCGGTGAGCTTGGCGCCGTGAATCTCGCCGACCGCGCCGCCGACGAACTGGCCGACCTGAGCCGCGAGATAGATTTTCTTCCCGCCGATCCTGGCGCGGCCGATCACGATGCCGTCGTCGAACGACACGGGGATGCCGAGCTGGGCGAGGTAGGGGCTGGTGATCCGCTCCGGCGGCGGCAGCAGCTCGGCGAACGAGCCCGCGTCGACGAGCGATGCGATGCGCTCGCGCGCGGTCTGCTCATGGAAAAGGATGGCGCCGGTCATTTGTCGCCCTTGGTGAGATGGTCGTAGGCTTGGCGCAGGCGGAGCGTGACGAGCACGGGCGGTGCGCCCTGGTCGTTGATCGTGACCTTGGTGCCGCCGGCCGGATAGTGATGGGCGAAGTCGGAGAGGGCCGCGAGCCACGAGGCCTTGTAGCCGGGGATCGAGGTCTCGACGTGGCACTCCATGGCGGTGGCGGGCTTGCCGCCGCGCTCGACCAGCACTTCGAGATTGCCCGAACCGACGACGCCTGCTAGCGCCCACGGCTTGGCGGTCTTCGACGGCAGCGGCTTGGACGGGAAAGCCTTGGTGAACTTTTCCATTCTGACGGGTCCTACCAGTCGACGAATTGCGAGGGCGGGTCGTAGAGGCCCTGGGACCAGCGCACGAGGCCCTTGATGTCCTGCGTGGCCAGCAGGCTGCGACTCGCCTCGGATGGGCGAACGCCGACATCCTCGGGCAGTTGCACGATGCCGCGGGCGCGCAGGTCCTCGGTCTCGCGCTTCTTGCGCTTGAGGCCAACCGGCGTATAGCCCGCGACCGCGCGGATCGCGGCCTGGCGCTCGGCGACGGAACGGCAGGCGCCCACGTTGGCGATGCCTTCCTCGGTCACGATGTGCGTGACGTCGTCACCATAGATCATCACCGGCGACACGCCGTGCAGGGCCTTGCGGATACTCGGCTCGTGCGCGTCGAGTTCCTCGACGAAGGTCGGCACGCGGCCGGCCTGGAACGTCTCGACCATCTGCACGACCAGCTTGCGGCCGGGCGAGGTGCCGGGGCCGGGATTGGCTTCGGCGCCGGCCTTCAGCCAGGCCTTGGTGGGATGACGGCGGCCGGTCGGCTGGCAGCCCATGTTGGGCGCGCCGCCATAGCCCGTGATGCGGTTCTTCGAGACGGTCGAGGAGTTGCCGTTGATGTCGATCTGCAACGACGCGCCGATGAACATGTCGATGCCGTAGAGGCCGGCGAGCTGGCCCATCGGGCGGTTGGAATGGAAGCCGCCGTCGCGTCCGGTGAAGAACACGTCGGAGCGGGCCGCCGTGTAGCGTTCCATGCCGACTTCGCCGCCGAAAGCGAAGACGCTCTCGATCCAGCCCGACTCGATGGCCGGGATCATGGTCGGCAGCGGGTTCACAACCCAGTGCTTGCAGATCTTGCCCTTGAGGCCGAGGCGCTCGCCGTAGGTCGGCAGCAGCAGCTCGATGGCCGCCGTGTTGAAGCCGACCCCGTGATTCAGCGACTGGACCTCGTACTTTTCGTAGATGCCGCGCAGCGCCACCATCGCCATCAGGACCTGCACGTCGGTGATCGCGGCCGGGTCACGTGTGAACAGCGCCTGCAGGTGCATGGGGTAGGGCGCCTGCACGATCAGGTCGACCTGGTCGGCCGGGACGTCGATGTGCGGGATCTTGTCGACGATCTCGTTCACCTGGGCGAACACGATGCCGTCGGAGAAGGCGGTCGGCTCGACGACGGCGGGCGTGTCCTCGGTGTTGGCGGCGAGATACAGGTTACCCTTGCGGTCGGCCTGGGCCGCCGCGACCAGCGCCACACGGGGCGTCAGGTCGACATAGAACCGGGCGAAGAGCTCGTTGTAAGTATGGATGGCGCCGACCGGGAATTTCTTCGCCTTGACGAGGTCGGCGACGGCGGTGCCCTGTGGGCCAGCGTAGCAGAAATCCACCTGCCGGATCATGCCCTTCTTGAAGAGCTCGATATGGGCGGGGAGCGTGATGCAGGACATCACGAGATGGATGTCGCGCAGGTCCTTCTTGTCGAGCGTCGCGAGCTGGTTGGCGAGAAAGTCCGCCTGTTTCTGATTGTCGCCTTCGAGGCAGAGCACGTCGCCGTGCTCGATGATGCGCCGCAGCACTTCGGGCACCTTGTCGGGGCTCACGAACTTGCCGCGGGCCAGCTTGCCGACACGTTCGATGCGCTTGGCCTTGTTCTGGCGGCGCAGCGTCGATTTTGCAGTGATCATTCAGAAGTTTTCGTCTATCCCTAGTCGGTGGTCAATGCTCCCTGACAGTGATTGGTAGAGCGCAAGCATGCTCATGTTCGAAATACCCTTCGGCACGACCGACTGGGCAAGCGTCGAGCGCACGGAACACCCGGGCGAGACCGGCAAGGCGTTCTGGCGCACCAAGACCTTCAACAACATCCGCGTGCGGATGGTCGAGTACACGCCGGGTTATCTCGCCGACCACTGGTGCCAGAAGGGCCACATCCTGCTGGTGCTCGAGGGCGAACTGTCGACCGAGTTGGCCGACGGCAGCACAGTCGAACTGAAGCCGGGCCAGAGCTACCAGGTGGCCGACAATACGCTCGGCCATCGCTCCAGCACCGCCAACGGCGCCAAACTCTTCATAGTGGACTGACATGACGGACATGATCGGATTTATCGGCGTCGGCACGATGGGCGAACCGATGTGCCGCAATCTCGCACGCAAGAGCGGCCTGACGGTGCTCGCCGCCGATCGCGACGAGGCGCCGCTGAAGCGCCTGGCGGCCGACGGCGTGAAGGCCGCTTCGGTCGACGAGATCGGCGAGACCTGCCGCACGATCTTCCTCTCTCTGCCGGGCGGCAAGGAAGTCGAAGAGGTGTGCATGGGACCGAACGGCCTGACCTCGAAGGCCAAGCTCGGCTGGACCGTGGTCGACCTCAGCACCGCGCCGCCGCTGCTCGCGCGCCGGCTGTTCGAGGAATTCCAGGGCAAGGCCTCGGCTTTTGCCGACGCACCGGTGGCGCGCACGCGGCAGGCCGCGATCGACGGCACGCTCTCGATCATGGTCGGCGCCACCGCGCCGACCTTCGAGCGCATCGCGCCGCTGCTGCGTCACATGGCGAGCGAGGTCACGCATTGCGGCGACGTCGGTGCCGGCCAGACGGTCAAGATCCTGAACAACATGATCCTGTTCCAGACCGTGGTCGCGCTGGCCGAAGGCCTGTCGATCGCCCGTGCAAACGGCGTCGACGGCAAGGTCCTGTTCGAGACGCTGACCAAGGGCTCGGCCGATTCCTTCGCGCTGCGCAATCACGGCATGAAGGCAATGCTGCCGGCCGTATTCCCCGAGCGTGCCTTCTCGACGAAGTACGCGCTGAAGGACCTGAGCTACGCCATCGACATGGCCGAGCAGGCGGGAGTCCCGGCGCTGGGTGCTGACGTCGCGCGCGAGGTGATGGAGCGCGCCGTCGAATTGGGCCACGGCGAGGAATACTGGCCGGTGCTGCTCAAGGCGATCGAGGACGCGACGGGTAAGGCGTAGCGTTTTCCGGCCTAGGCGCGAGACGGGCGGCGCCCTCGGACCGGATTTCATGATTCACGCTATCGAGCTGTGGAGCCGCAGCGAGCGGCGCGCTTGAACCGGGCGCGACAAAGCCCATCGGGCGGGGCACGGGCTGAGGTCGGGTCACCAGCATGGATTTCTCCTCGGGGTGAAGCCTCAACCGATTAGCTGCCCCGGATGTTCCCCCGCCGGCCAAAAATCGTTGCCCTGGAAAAGGGCAGGCCTCAGAGCCGGAAGCGGAAGCTGGCGCGCGTGCCTTCGACGCCGGTGTCGTACTCGACCTTGGATTGGAGATTGGCGGCCATCGCGGTGATCACGCGGGTTCCCAGGCCCGTACCCTGTGTCGATCCGGTGCCCTTCCAGCCGACGCCGTCGTCCTCGACGGCAAGCGACACCGTGTCGTCGCCGACCTTCTGCAGGATCACGCGGATTTCGCCGCGCATCCCGGCGGGGTAGGCGTATTTGTAGGCGTTGGTCAGTAGCTCGGTGACGATCACGCCGATCGAGACCGCCTTGTCGGTCGGAACGCGAATGTCGGCATCGGCATGCAGGGCCACGACGTTCTTCTTGTCGGCGGCGTCGATGGCGGCGCTCAGCTCGTCGATCAGGCTCATCAGGTAGGAGCCCAGTTCGACGATGCGAACGTCCGAGGAGGTGTAGAGGCGGCGGTGGATGCCCGCGACCGCCATGATGCGCACCTGCATCTCCTGCAAGGCACTGCGGGCGGACTCGTCCTGGACGGCGTTGGCCTGCAGGCGGGCGAGCGAGGCGACCAGGGCCAGCGAGTTGGCGACGCGGTGATTGACCTCGTGCAGCAGCAACTCGGCGCGATCGCGCTCCTCGCGGATGGTTCGCTGCGCCTCCTCGGCCTCGGTCTTCATCCGCTGCTGCTGCAGGGCCGAGCGGATGGCGGCACCGAGCAGCTCCCGGAAATGGCCCTGAATGTCCTTCCAGACATAGTCGGCGGCGCCCGCCTTCAAGGCGGCCACGGCCACGCGCGCATCCTCGGAGCCCGTGACGTACACGACCGGCAGGTCGACGGTGACGCGCTGGATCCGGGCCAGCACGTCGAGCCCGGTCTCGTTGGTCAGGTTATGGTCCAGCGCGACCGCGTCGAACTTCTCGGCGTCGAGCAGGGCAAGGCCTTCCTCTCCGGAACCGACGTGACGAACGCTGATGCCGTGCGGCGCCAGCGCACGCTCGACCAGCCGGCCGATGCCTGCGTCGTCGTCGATGTAGAGGACCTTGACCTGCTCCATCTCAATCGGTTGCCGGAACCTGCATCACGGAGAGGAAGAGGCCGAGTTGCTGGATGGCGTTGGCGAAGCTTTCGTAGTTCACCGGCTTGGTGATGTAGACGTTGGCGCCGAGGTCGTAGCAGCGCTTGATCTCGCGCTGGTCGTCCGTCGTCGTGAGTACGATGACCGGGGAGCGCTTGAGGTGCGCGTTCGACTTCACCTTGGCCAGGATGTCGACACCGGTCATGTCGGGCAGGTTGAGGTCGAGCAGGATCAGCAGCGAGCGTGCCGCGCTCTCGGCTCCGCTGCCATCGGCGCCCAGCAGGTAGGCGAGGGCCGAGGTGCCGTCCTTGAAGGCGATGATCTCGTTGTTGACACCGGCGCGGCGGATGTTGCGCTCGATAAGCCTGGCATGGCCTTCATCGTCCTCGACCATGACGATGGAAACGGGCTTTGCGTTCATTCGCAGCCTCTCACTTTACCGTTGAGTTTTCATTGAGCCGCAGGCGCCGCGGCAAATCTATCCGAAAGGTCGTGCCGTGACCAAGTTCGGACTGCACCGTGATGTCGCCGCCCAGGCGCCGCACCAGCGCGCGGACATGCGCAAGGCCGATGCCTTCGCCAGGCCGGTCCTGCGTTCCGGCCCGCCGGAACAGTTCGAAGATCCGCTCCTTGTCCTGCTCGGCGATTCCACGGCCATTGTCGGTGATATCGATGTGCACCCGCCGCGACGTTTCTCCCGTAGTGATCAGAATGCGGCCGGGCCGGTCGCGCGCCAGGTATTTGACGGCATTGTCCACCACATTGCCGACGATCTGTTCCAGCGCCAGCCGATCGCTGATCAGGGTAGGGGCCGATGTCGGCAACTCGATGGTGGCGCCGACTTCTTCCGTTTGATGCCTGACGCTGGCGGCCGCGGCGATGAACAGAGTGATGAGGTTGATGGGCTCGGCTCGCAGGTCGCGCCGCCCTTCGCGGGACAGTTTGAGGATCGCATTGATCAGACCGTCCATCTTGGCGGTCGATGCACGGATGAAGCGGATGGCCTCGGGAATATCCTCGACGGCCGCCAGCCGGGCCTTGTCCGCCAAGCTGGCGTCGCCCGCCACGAAAGGGCCGACGGTCTTCATCGAGGCTTCCAGTTCGCTGGTGAAGCCCATGATGTTCACCAGCGGCGAGCGCAGGTCGTGGCTCACGATATAGGCGAAGCGCTGGATTTCGTCGTTGGCGCGGGTGAGGGCCTCGGTGCGCTCGGCGACACGCTCCTCGAGGCCGGCGTTCAATGCCTGGACCTCCGTGCGGGCGGCGACCAAGTCGCGCGTATACTGAACGACCGTCCACGCGGCTCCGGCGGCGAACAGAACGATCAACAGGCTGCCGGCCGCCGTAACCCAGGTCAGCAGTTCGGCGCCGTCATTGACCTCCTGCAGCCGCTCGGTAACGCGTGTTTCGGCCGTCGACGTGAGGGCCGCGAGCTGCAGGCGCGCCCTTTCCATGAGCAGGCGGCCACGATCGGACAGCACAACCTGCATCGCCGCATCGCGCCGGCCGTTCCTGGCCATTTCGATGGTCTCGGTCAGTTCGGCCATCTTGGCGTCGATGACCGCCGCCAGCTCGTTGAGGGCCGCCAGTTGCCTGGGATCAGACGCGAGCAACGCCCGCATCGTCGAAATATCCCTCTGCAGGTTGGGCTGCGCGCGCTCGAACGGCCCGAGGTAGCGAGCCTCGCCCGTCAGGAGGTAGCCGCGCTGGCCGGTTTCCGCGTCGATCGCGGCGGCCAGCAGGTTCGTCGCCAGAGACCGGATCTGGCGTTCGACCACCGCGGACTCGGCATGCTGCGCGGTGCGAACCGACAACCAGGCTGAGACGCCGACGATGGCCAGCAGCGCCAATACACCCGCGGTCAGAAAAGCGATGGTTCGGCGAGCGAAACTCGAACTGAACAAAGGCATGGACGGCGGCAGATAATACGGAACATTGCGGCCCGTCCAGTTCGATGCCCGATCCGACTGAGCTGCAAGATCAGCGCTCGTCGATATCGCCGTCGCTCAGCAGGCCGGCCCTCAGGGAGGCTTCGAGGGCGTTGTCGAGCTCGAAGACACGCTGGGTCGCGAAACCCGGGTAGCGATTCGCCGGTCGGGCCTTTGCCAACGCTGCGAAGGCCTCGGCATCGGCGCGCGCTTCGAAGCCACACATGACCTCGGGAAAGCCGGCCGTCCGCGAAACCGTGAGGGCGAACGAGCCGTTCGACGCCATGCCGCCGATCACGCGATGAAGCAGATCGCGCAGGCCGCGCAGGCGGCGGCTGCCGATCTCGTCGGCGCCGACATCGACGGCAACGGCCGATACGAGATGCCCGTGGGGAAACTGCTTCAGAAAGGCCGGCCACGAGAGACTGCTCATGACGGTGGCAACGCGAGTGTCTCTAAATCGCTCCGTCACAGGGGCGTGTGGAATGGCCTCGGCGGGATGATATGGTCCGCCGGCCCAAACGAGGAAATTCGGGAGAGACGGGATGGCGCGTATCGCGGTCGGTGGTTTTCAGCACGAGACGAACACGTTCGCACCCCAGCAGGCGACCTGGGAGGAATTCGTACGCGCCGATGCCTGGCCGCCGCTGCTGCGCGGGCCGGAGATGATCCCCGGTGTCGAGGGCTTCAACATCCCGATCGCCGGGGCGGTCAAGAAGCTCGCCGAGCTGGGGCACGAGATCGTGCCGCTGGCCTGGGCGGCCGCGGCACCGGCCTCCTACGTGACCGAGGATGCCTACGAGAAGATGTGGGCGCTGTTCGACCAGGATCTGCGCAAGCTCGGACCGTTCGATGCGATCTATCTCGACCTGCACGGCGCCATGGTCGCCGAGAACACCGAGGACGGCGAGGGCGAGCTGCTGCGCCGCATTCGCGGCATCGTGGGCGACGAGCTGCCGATCATGGCCAGCCTCGACTATCACGCCAACCTGACGCCCGACATGGCGAAGCTCGCCACGGCGTTGGTCGGTTATCGCACCTATCCGCACATCGATATGGCGGTCACCGGCAAGCGCGCGATCGAGCTTCTCGACAAGCTGCTGCGCGAGAAGCGCCCGGTCTATCGCGCCTACCGCCAGCTCGACTTCCTGATCCCGCTGGTCTGGCAGTGCACCTTCATCGAGCCGGCCAAGGGCATCTTCGATCTCGTCGGCGAGCTCGAGGCCGGCGAGAAGAGCCACAATCAGGGCATCGTGAGCGTCACCCACACGCCGGGCTTCCCGCCGGCCGACATTGCCCAGTGCGGCCCGGCGCTCGTCGTCTACGGCCACGACAAGGAAGCGGTGGAGGCGGCGGCCGACAAGCTCGCCGCGACGGTCAAGGCGCAGGAGAAGGCGTTCGACGGCGAGCTGCTCGATCCGGACCAGGCAGCGCTTCGCGCCATCGAACTGGCGAAGAATGCGAAGAAGCCGATCGTGCTGGCCGACGTGCAGGACAATCCCGGCGCCGGCGGCACCTCCGACACGATCGGCCTGCTGGCGGCGCTGATGCGCCACAAGGCCAGGGGCGCGGTCATCGGCATGATCGTCGACGAGGGCGCCGCAAAGGCCGCCGTCGAGGCGGGCGAGGGCAACATCATGCGCCGTGGCATCGGCGCGGTCGTGGGCTATGGCGGCGAGAAGCCGGTCGAAGCCGACTGGCGGGTCGTCAAGCTGAGCGACGGCATCTTCACCGGCACCGGCCCGTTCTACGGCGGTGCCAAGTTCCAGATCGGGCCGATGGCGCTGGTGACCGACGAGGCCTCGGGAGTCTCCGCGGTGCTGGCCTGCAAGCGCGTGCAGGCGGCCGACCAGGAGATGTTCCGCGCCGTCGGCGTCGAGCCGTCCAAGGTGCGGATCCTCGGCCTGAAGTCGACGGTGCATTTCCGCGCCGACTTCCAGCCGATCGCCGAGACGATCCTGGTCGTGCAGTCGACCGGCGCGCACATCACCGATCCGCTGGACATGCCCTACAAGCACCTGCGCAAGGGCATCCGCCTCAAGCCGATGGGGCCGGTATGGCAAGGTGCCTGATGCGGGTCGTGTGCAACTGCGGCCCTTGAGAAACCATCCGTAAGCGTCCGGTAAGTCGCCGCGATCAAAGTCCGCGGACTTTTCCAGCGGGAACCGGACGTCTTGACCCTGCGGCAGCGGATTTCTCAACTCCTCGACGGCAACAAAGGGCCTCGGGATATCGCTGTCCGCTCCGTTCGCTGCGGCCTGTTCGTGCTGATCCTGCTGAACGTCGCGACATCGGTCGTCAGCACCGTGGGCGAGATGGATCTCGCCTACGGCGAGATATTCGATGCAATCGAAAGCGTGTCGCTGTTCATCTTTGCAGCGGAATACCTGCTGCGGGTCTGGGCGGCGCCGGAGGAGTCCTTCCGTGCCGGCGAAACCGCCTGGAGATCGCGGCTGCGCTGGATGGCAAGCGCCGAAGGGCTCATCGACCTTATGGCGGTTGCGCCTTTCATCCTCAGCCAGATGACGGATGTCGACCTGCGCGTGATCGTGCTGGTCCGGCTGCTGCGCTTCTTCAAGTTCGCGCGCTATTCGCCCGGCTTCCATTCACTGGTCGAGGCCGTTCGCGCCGAGCGCCATGCGCTGATGGCCTGCATCCTGATCCTGGCATCGGTGATTCTGACCTCGGCCGGATTCCTCTACGTGCTGGAGCACAAAGCGCAGCCGGACAAGTTCGGCTCCATCCCCGATTCGATGTGGTGGGCGGTCGCGACGGTCACCACGGTCGGATACGGCGATGTCGTTCCCGTGACGATCTGGGGCCGTATCGTCGGTGCCGTCACCATGGTGGTCGGGTTGCTCATGCTGGCGCTGCCGGCCGGTATCGTCGCCACCGCCTTCGCCAGCATCATCGCGCGGCAGAACTTCGTGGTGACCGGTAGCGTGCTCGCGAGGATGCCGATCTTCGCCGGAATCGATGCCGGCGCGATCATCGATCTGCTGCCGTCGGTCGGCACGCGCACCTATGGCCCGGGTGAGTACATCGTGCGGCGAGGAGAGGCGGTCACGTCCCTGTTCCTGATCGCCGAGGGATACGTGGACCTCGAACGAGGCCGCAACCGCAAGAGACTGGGGCCGGGCGATGCCTTCGGAGGACCCAACGCCGTCGCCCGCAGGGCGGCGCGCACCGAAACGGTGGTCAAGCTTTTGGTGCTGGCGCCGCTCGAAGTGAACTGGCTGTTCCAAACCTTCCCGCAAATCTCGTCGCGGGTCTCCGAGATTCTGTGAACCTCAGTCGTCGGCGAAGGCCGGCCGCAAAGCCCAGACCATCGGCACGGTCGTGAGCGCGACGCAGGAGACGGCAACGAGCGCCGTCGTGAGGCCGACCACATCGCCCAGCAGGCCGAACAGCAAGGGACCGGTCGCGCCGGCGACGGAGCCGCCGGTGTAGAAGACCGCGAAGGCCTTGGTGCGCCGCTCCGGGCTCACGAATTCGGGGATGGTGCCATAGAGCACCGAAGACGTGCCGTTCAGCATCAATCCGACGGCCGGCAGGAGCAACAGCGCGAAGTCGAGCGGCAGCGGCAGGGCCGCGAGGATCAGGAGTGTCGTCGCGACCTCGGTCAACAGGACCGAGGGCACGACGCCGAGCTTCTGTCCGACCCAGCCCATCACCAGCTTGCCGGCGGCGCCGCCGGCGAAGAGCAGCGACAGGCCGAGGCCGATGGTCGGCAGGTCCGCACCCTTGTTGCGCAGAAGGAACGGCAGGAAGATCAGGAAGCCGGTGCGCACCAGGTCGTCGGCGATGTGGATCGAGAAGAGCAGCCAGTAGGCCCAGGGACGGTCCTGCCCGGCGACCGCCTTCGACGGCTCGGCCTTGCCGTGCGTCACGATCGGTTTCAGTGAGGCGAGGATGATGCCGGCGCCGACGACCGCGAAGGCCGACATCACGACCAGCGCCTGCTGCCAGCCGAGCGAGGCGGCGATCAGGGCGAAGAAGGCCGGCAGCAGGACTTTCCCGACGTCGCCCGAGAAATTGTAGGTGCCGAGCGCGGTGCGCGAGCGCTGGCCGTGATAGGCGGCAGCCACGAGGCTCGAGGCGATGGGATGCTGCGTGCTGCCGCCGAGACCCGCGAGGATCAGTCCGGCGATCACGCCGTAGAGCGAGCCGCTGAGCCCGGCCAGCGTGTAGCCGCCGGCGATCAGCAGCGTGCCGAGGGCCAGCACGCGGACGCCGCCGAAGCGTTCGGCCAGCAGGCCGGACGGGATCTGGCCGGTCGCCATGGCGCCGGAATAGCAGGTCTTGAGGGCACCGATGGCGCCGTAACTCAGCCCGAACTGCGACTGCAGCAACGGGTAGAGGACGTTCAGAAGGTCGGTGAAACCGTCGTGCAGGGCATGCGCGCCGCCGCAGACGGTGAGGGTGCGGCGGGCGGTGGTGGGCGGGGCGACAGCGATTGTCATCTCGCTGTCACAATACTATCGACCGGGTATCCGGGCGAACCAAAAGGCGATCTGCTGCTGGAAATCGCTTTCGGCAAATGCAGTGTCAGTGATGATCGTAGGCTTGCCGTTGCGCGCATAGCGCACGCTCTGCAATCGCTTGAAGGCCGTATCCGACGAATGCAGGATGAGCACATCGCCCTGGCGGCGCTGGAAGACGAACTCGTGGATCTTGCGGATGTTCACCAGGTTGACGACGTAGCGGCCGTCGGGCCCGTCGTCGGCGAGCTGGCGCACCGGAATGTCGCGGCCTTCGTTGGTGATGCCCATCAGCGCGAAGGCCTCGGGCGCCGTCATGTTGTCTCGGCCGGTGGTCTGGATCATCCGGACCAGCCGGTCGCCGCGCGGCGAGAGCGTATGCTTGGGCGCGGGCGCGGTGGCGCAGGCGGCCAGCGGCAGGAGAGACGCCGAGAGCAGGAAGCCGCGACGCGTCGATGCGAACGTGCTCAAACCTTTTCCTTCTCCATGTCGATCTCGATGGGAGCGATCTCCGCCAGCGCGCCGTCGCGGATGGCGCGGAAGAAGCAATTGTGCCGCCCGGTGTGGCAGGCGACGCCGGTCTGGTCGACCAGCGCCAGCAAGGTGTCGCCGTCGCAATCGATGCGCAGGTCGACCAGGGTCTGGATGTGGCCCGAAGTGTCGCCCTTGCGCCACGGCGCCTTGCGCGAGCGCGACCAGTAGCATGCACGGCCCGTGCGCATCGTCTCGGCGACGGCATCGCGATCCATCCACGCCATCATCAGGATTTCGCCGGTGTCGTGCTGCTGGGCGATCGCGGGCACGAGGCCCTGCGCATCGAACTTGATGACGGCGAGAGCGGCGTCGATTTCGGGCTGTTTGTAGGTCGTTGGGGACATCAATGTGCTCATGGGGCGAGCCTTGGCCTCCGGAAGGAACGGCGCGTATAATCGCCGCCTACTCGGTTGGCAAATCGGAAGTCCCGTGAAGAAACCGGCCAAAGCGGCGCCCGCCGGGCATGCCCACGATCATGAGCACTGTGTCGAGGACGCGATCGCCGCGGCCGAGAAACTGTGCGCGGCCAAGGACCTGCGCTTCACGCCGCTGCGCCGGCGGGTGCTGGAACTGGTCTGGTCGAGCCACAAGCCGGTCGGTGCCTATGCGCTGCTCGACAGCCTGCGCAACGAGGATCTCGGCTCGGCGCCGCCCACGGTCTATCGCGCGCTCGACTTCCTGATCGAGAACGGCCTGATCCACCGCATCGAGCGCATGAACGCCTTCGTCGGCTGCAGCCACCCGGGCGAGGCCCATCGCGGCTTCTTCCTGATCTGCGGCGAGTGCGGCAATGCCGAGGAGATCGAGGGCGAGGGCCTGTCCGACGCGATCACCGCCAGCGCCACCCGCCGCGGCTTCACCGCGCGCGACATGACGCTCGAAGTGACCGGCATCTGCGGCGACTGCCAGCAGGCCTAGGCACAAGCCTCAGGCGCGCTTGCCGCCGATCGAGACGAAGGCCATGAGGCAAGGCTCGGTCAGCGGATTGCGCCAGCGATGCCTTGTGCCGTTCTGCACGATGCAGTCGCCCTGGCGCAGATGCACCTTCTGGCCGTCATCCAGTTCCAGTGTCATCTCGCCGCGAACCACGATGCCGTAGTCGATCGTATCCGACGTGTGCATGCCCGGAGCGCCGCGTTCCATGACGTCGCCCATGCCTGGGACCTTGTCGTTCAATTCCTTCAGTGCGCTCTCGAGGGTGACACCGGGTGGTGGCTTGTAGCCCTCGGGGCGCCGGCCCGGATAGGAGATCAGCCGGAACATCGTGCCGCCCGGCCCGGGGAAGGCGATCGTCCCCTTGAGCATCGGGTCCGGTTCCTGACCGGTGAGCTGCGGCACGCCCTCGGTGATGTACATCTCGTGGAACGTCAGGCCCGGATTGGAATCGATCTCCACGATCTTGGGCGTCACGTCGAAGGACTTGAACACCGACTTGCCGGCGGCATCGCGGCCGGTCAGCGCGCGCTTCGGCGGCGGCAAGTCGGTTGGCGTTTGCGCGACGGCGGGTTGTGACATTGCAACCAGAGCACCACCGCCGGCCATCGCGGAAAAGGCTGCGAGCAGATGACGCCGGTCGGATGAGAGTTGCGGTTCGTCCGATGACTTATTCTTGGTTCGCGGCCACCAAGGCCATGAGAATCTGCCCATCTGCATCCTCCACTGTTCGACTTCTTGTTGCCGCAACAGTGCGGCGGATGACCGGGCCGCGTGAAGATCGACCTTGGTCGGAGCAGGCAGGCAAACGGCCCTGATCGAGGTTGCAGCGGCGAGGCGAAAGGGGCCATCGTGAGGTCGGGTAGGAGATTGCAGATGGTTGGAGCGCAGAAGATTGCGGCCTTTTGCACGCAATGCCGGTCGCGCTGCGGCTGTGTCGCTGTCGTGGAAGACGGGCGGTTGCTGGGGATCGAACCGTTGCCGGAGCATCCGACAGGGCAGGCGCTTTGTCCCAAAGGAAGGGCTGCGCCGGAACTCGTCTATCATCCCGAACGGGTGACGCGCCCGCTTCGCCGCACGCAACCGAAGGGCGCCGCCGATCCCGGCTGGACGCCGATAAGCTGGGACGAGGCGCTGGCCGAAATCTCCGCCCGCCTGTCCGAAATCCGGAAGACACACGGCGCGGAGCAGGTGGCCTTCTCCGTCACCACGCCGAGCGGTTCGCACATGTCGGATTCGATATCGTGGGTCGAGCGCTTCATCCGGGCCTACGGCAGCCCGAACACGATTTACGGCACCGAAATCTGCAACTGGCACAAGGATTACGTCTCGCGCTTCACCTACGGCCACGATATCGGGACGCCGGATTTCGCCAACACCGGCTGTGTCGTGCTGTGGGGCAACAATCCCGCGGCCACCTGGCTGGCGCGCCAGGTGGAGATACTGAAGGGCCTGAAGCGCGGCGCGCGCCTGGTCGTGATCGATCCGCGTCCGACGGCGATGGCGAAGCGCGCGACCCAGTGGCTGCGGGTGTGCCCCGGTACGGACCAGGCGGTGGCGCTCGGGTTGGCGAACCTGCTCGTCTCGAGCGGACGTTTCGATCGCGCTTTTGCCGGGACCTGGACGAACGCGAGCCTACTGGTGCGCTCCGATACGGGCCATTTTCTGCGAGAGAGCGACCTTCGGACCGATGGCCGGACCGACATCCTGTTTTCCCACGCGGGCGATGGCGGCGGCCTTGTGGCCTTCAATTCGAAATCTGGAAGTTGGGCAGAGGCGGGCGCCGCGCCCGCGCTGCGCTGGCACGGCACCGTCGAAACGCTGGCCGGACCCGTCCTGTGTCACACTGCGCTGGAGTTGTTCGCGCGGGCTGCCGCAGAATTTCCGCCGGAGCGCGTTGCCGACGTGAGCGGGATCGAGCCTGCCGACCTCGCAAAGGCTGCCGACATCATCGCCGGCGCCGCGTCGGTTGCCTACTACGCCTGGAACGGTGTCGGGCAGAGCGTCACGGCCACGCAGACCGATCGCGCGATCTCGATCCTCTACGCGCTCACCGGCAGCTATGGCCGCAAGGGCGGCAACGTGCCCGGCGGAGCCGCGCCCTTCGTCGATATTTCCGGCCAGGATCTCTTGTCCGCGACACAGCGCGGCAAGGCGCTCGGCCTTGCCGAGCGGCCGCTGGGTCCCGGCCTTCAAGGCTGGGTGACGGCGCGCGACGTTTACAAGGCGGTGCTGAAGAAGGCGCCCTATCCGGTGCGCATGTTGATGTCGTTCGGCACCAACCTCCTTGTCTCGCAACCGGATACGGAGATCGCCCGCAAGGCGCTGTCGGCGCTGGAATTCCACGTCCATGCGGATTTCTTCATCAATGCGACGGCCCGATACGCGGACATCATCCTGCCCGTCGCGACTTCGTGGGAGCGGGAAGGGCTGCGCACCGGTTTCGACGGCAGCCTCGAGGGGCTGCGGCACGTCCAGCTACGCCCCCCGGTCGTCGCTCCCGTCGGCGAGTCGCGCTCCGACACCGACATCGTGATGGGGCTTGCTGCGGGGCTCGGATTCGCTGACCGGATGTTCGATCTCGATGCCGACCGCGGCCACGATGCCGTCCTGGCCAGGACGGGACTGACCGTCGAGATGCTGCGCGGTTCGCCGGCGGGCATCGTGGTCGATGGTGTAGCGCAGGTCTATGCCCAGTCGATCTCGCAGGACGGCCGTCCGCGCGGCTACCCGACCCCGACCGGAAAGATCGAGATCTATTCGGAGCGGCTGCTGCTCTCCGGCTACCGGCCACTACCAGAGCTCGATGTCAACGATCTCCTGTCGGCCGACGCGGGTTATCCGTTGCGCCTCGGCAGTGCCAAGAGCGTCGCCTATTGCCACAGCCAGCATCGCAACATCGGCTCGTTGCGCCGGCTGATGCCCGACCCGGTCGTGGAGATCTCGCCGGCCGATGCAGCCGCCCGTTCGATCGTTCAGGGCGACTGGGTTCGCATCAGGACGCGCAGCGGCGATGTGGTCGCCCGTGCCGCCATCGTGCCGGGCCTCGCATCAGGCGCCGTGTTCGGCCAGCACGGCTGGTGGGTCGATGGCGGCGAAGGCACGCCCTACGATCGCCGTCATCCCTTGGCTGCGAACCTGAACGGCGCGATCGGCACCGATCGCGCCGATCCCGTCAGCGGCTCGATCCCGCTGCGGAGTTCGTGGTGCGAGATCGAAAAGATGGCGAGCGAGCCGGTCAGACGATGAGGAAGTCCTGGAAAGTGAGGGCCAGGCCCGCCGAAAGATGGGCGAACTGGATACTGCCGCCTGCGGCATTGCCGTTGCTGTCGTAGAACAGGTCGCCGGTCGCATTGTTATAGATGATCCGGTCATCGGCTGCCTGTGCGCCCGTGCCTATATGGAAAGCGCTCGCCGCCAGTGTTCCTGCCGTCAATGCGGTGAAGATCGCATTGTCGAGCCGGATCGTGTCGTCCGCGACATTGAAGTCGGTGATCGTGTCGACGTTCTTCAACGCGTTGGGTGCGGTGTCGAACACGAAACAATCGTTGCCAGTGCCGCCGGTGAGCACATCGTTGCCGGCCTTGCCGTTCAGGACATCGTTGCCCGCGCCGCCGATCAGCCCGTTGTTGCCGGTATTGCCGGTCAGCTGATTTTTGAGCGCATTACCGGTGCCGTTGATGTTGGCCTTGCCGGTGAGGGTCAGGTTCTCGGCGAAATTGTCCGCCAGGCTGAAGCTGACCGAGCTCAGGACCTTGTCCGTTCCCTCGCCATTCGCCTCGACCACCACGTCACCCGCATTGTCGACCTGGTAGGTGTCGTTCCCGGCGCCCCCCGCCATCCGGTCGGCCCCTGCGCGGCCGTCCAGCACGTTGTTGCCGGCATTGCCGAACAGCTGATTGTCGAGCGCGTTACCCGTGCCGTCGATGTTGGCACTGTCCGTCAGGACAAGTCTCGTGAACGCAGGGGGCAGCGTGAAGCTTACGCTGGACCGGACCGTACCGCCGCCGTCGTCGTCGCGGATGGTACCGAGGGCCGACGCCGTCTCGAGGATGGCTCCGTCGCTGGCATGGGACAAAGTGACGAGAAAACTCTCGTCTCTCTCCGCCAGAATCTCACCGAGCACCCAGACCGTGACGGTCTTGGAGGTCTCGCCGGCAGCGAAGCTCACGGTGCCGGACGGCATCTCGCCGCCGAAGAGCGAGAAGGGCGGAAAGTCGGTATCGCCGTCGGAAGGAATCTGGGGAAAGAAGGCGCCGATCTCGGAGGCGCTCTGGGAAATCAGAGCGGCGGAGCTCAGAAGTTCTTCGAATGGAATGAAATCGGAGTCGAAGACCGCAGCCCCGGTTGCTGCCCAATCGACGCTGGTGGTGCCGCTCAGGTCCCCGGCGCGGGTGACGGTGAAGGTGAAAGCCGTGGCGCCCACATCGCCTTCGGGCTTGTCGGCACTGGCGGCGGCAATCGACAGCGACACATCGTCGTTGCGGATGACGCCATTCGCCGAGGGGGTGCCGAGGGTGGTGCCGGCGCTGGGATGCGACAGCTTCACCGAGAAGGCCTCGTTCGACTCGATGGCGGTGTCGCCGGCGACACCGATGCTGATGATCTTCGAACTCTCGCCGGCGGCAAAGTTCACCGTGCCGGTCGGCAACACGCCCCCCGTGAAGTCGGCGCCATTGACCGCCGAACCCGCGACGATCCACTGGGCGCTGGCGGCACCGCTCAGATCGCCGGTGCGGGTCACGGTGAAGGTGAACGCCGAGCTGCCCGACTGGCCTTCCGCCTTGCTGGCGCTGGTGGCGGCGATCGACAGCGACGCATCGTCGTTGCGAATGATGCCATTTGCCGAGGCGGTGCCGAGGGTGGTGCCGGCGCTGGGATGCGACAGCGTCACCGAGAAGGCCTCGTTCGACTCGACCACGGTGTCGCCGGCGACACCGATGCTGATGACCTTCGAACTCTCGCCGGCGGCGAAGCTCACCGTGCCGGTCGGCGACACGCCACCCGTGAAGTCGGCGCCATCGACCGCCGAGCCCGTGACGGTCCACTGGGCGCTGGCGGCGCCGCTCAGATCGCCGGTGCGGGTGACGGTGAAGGTGAACGCCGAGCTGCCCGACTGGCTTTCCGCCTTGTCGGCGCTGGTGGCGGCGATCGACAGGGACGAATCGTCGTTGCGGATGGTGCCTTTTGCCGAGACGGTGCCGAGGGTGGTGCCGGCGCTGGGATGCAACAGCTTCACCGTGAAGGCTTCGTTCGACTCGACGGCGGTGTCGCCGGCGACACCAATGCTGATGATCTTCGAACTCTCGCCGGCGGCAAAGCTCACCGTGCCGGTTGGCAACACGCCCCCCGTGAAGTCGGCGCCATTGACCGCCGCGCCCGCGACGATCCACTGGGCGCTGGCGCCGCCGCTCAGATCGCCGGTGCGGGTGACGGTGAAGGTGAACGCCGAACTGCCCGACTGCCCCTCCGCCTTGTTGGCGCTGGTGGCGGCGATCGACAGCACCGCCGGCGCGAAATCGTCGTTGTCGATGGTGCCGGTCGCGCTGCCGTCGAGGATCGATGCGCCCTCCGACGGATCGGACAGGGTGACGGTGAAGGTCTCGTTGCCCTCGACGATCGTATCGCCGGCGACGGCGACGAGGATGTTTTGCTGCATCACCCCGGGCGCGAAGGTGAGGACGCCGCTTCGGGCGACATAGTCCTGCCCGGCGAGCGCGGTGCCGTTCGCAGTCGTGTAATGGACGGTGACGGTCGAGGAGGAAGCCTCGGTCAGGAAGACCGGAATGCTGAGGTACTGGGGCTCGCCGCCATTGCCCTCGGCGACCGACGCATCGCCGACGGTGATGCCGACCGTCGGCACGCCGTTGCGCACTGAGAATACGAAGGTGCCCGGCGCGCCGACGTTGCTGGCGCTCTCCAGCGCGAGCAGATTCGCCTGGTTGCCGGATTGCGGGAGCTCGTAGTAATCGACGCCGTTTCCGGCGCTGTAGCCGGCCCTGGCCGGTGTACCGCCCAGACCGTTGCTGCCGCCGGACGAGTCGCCGGTCGTCCAGTCGACGTTCTCGTAGCGGAAGGTGATATCGAAGTCGCCCTGCGCGTTGATCTGGTGGATGCTGATCTGGAAAGCGTTCAGCTTGTTGGTCTTGCCGCTGTAGTAACCGACATCGTCCCACGTGGCGGTGAAGGTGTGGGTGACGGGATCGAGATCGTACCAGAGCAGGTTGGTGCCGGTCGACGTGCCGCCAGGCGTCGGTGCAACCGCGCCGCCGCGCGTGTCGATGTCGGCCCAGAAGGCGGCGATGATGGGATTGCTGGTCGATCCCGTGATCGCACTCGGCGTGAAGCTGCTGGAGGCCGCGTTGAAGGTCACGCTGCCATTGTTGTTGAGGTACAGGCCCGTGTAGTAGTGGCCGAAGAAGTTGACGCCTTGCGCGCCGAAGATCGACGTAAGGTCGATAAACCCCGTCGAGCCATCATCGTTTCTAGGGAGCGAGAACTCGCCGAATCCGGCGGTACCGCCCAGATTACCAACCAGAGACGTCATGACGGCCTCCCGAACGGCCTGCCAAAACCTATCTTTGAGGTCTGGGCGACTTCGCTGTCGTCAGATTTTCCCCACCCATCGAATACCCTAATGGGCGGGGCGTCAGATAGCAACGAGGCCGATTGAGTGCTTTCGCGCTACAACCTTTGGTATTGGAAATATACCGCCCAACTCAAGGTCAGGCGTTGTGCGCCCGGTTGAGGCGTTCGAAGCCTTCGGCCAGGTCCGTCTTCAGGTCTTCGACGTCTTCGAGGCCGATATGGACGCGCAGGAGCTGCTTGCCCTCCGGCCACGGCACGGCCGTGCGGTACTGGTCGGGATGGGCCGGGATCATCAGGCTCTCGTAGCCGCCCCAGCTCGCGCCCATGCCGAAGATGTCCATGCCGTCGAGCATGGCGGCCACCGCGGGACGCTTGATGCCGTCGCGCAGCGTGAACGAGAACAGGCCGGACGCGCCCTGGAACTGCTTCTTCCAGTTCTCATGACCCGGGCAGTCGGGCAGGGCGGGGTGCAGCACCTTGTCGACCTCGGGCCGGGTCTTCAGCCAGTTCGCGATCTCGAGGCCGCTCTTCTCGTGATGGCGCAGGCGCACGCCCATGGTGCGCAGGCCGCGCAGCGCGAGATAGCAATCGTCCGGCGCGGCGTGGAAGCCGAAGGACTGGCAGGCGGTCTTCGCGGTCTCGAACATCGCGCGGGTGGCGCAGGAGATGATGCCCATCATCGCGTCGGAATGGCCGACAATGTACTTGGTGCCGGCATGCACGGAGATGTCGCAACCGTGGTCGAAGGGCTTGAAGTAGAGCGGCGTCGCCCAGGTATTGTCGATGATCACGGTCGCGCCGCCCTTCTTGGCGACGGCGGCCATGCCGTCCACGTCCTGCACCTCGAAGGTCTGCGAGCCCGGCGCCTCGAGATAGACGACCTTGGTGTTGGGCCGCATCAGCTTGGCGAGGCCTTCGCCGCCGATCATCGGATCGAAGTAGGTGGTCTCGACGCCGAAGCCCTTCAGCGTGGTGTTGGCGAAGCGGCGGGCCGGACCGTAGGCATTGTCGGTCAGCAGCATGTGGTCGCCGGTCTTCAGGAAGCCCACGATGGCGCCGGTGACGGCGGCCAGTCCCGACTGCACGGCGATGGAGCGGTGCGCGCCTTCGATGGCGGCGACGGCGTCTTCCAGAGCCTTCTGAGTCGGCGTGCCGTTGCGGCCGTAGCCGAATCCCTCGAACGGGATCCGGTTCTCGAACTTGTCCATGGTCGGCGAGAGGATCGTCGACGCGTGATAGACGGGCGGATTGACGATGCCGAAGTTGTTGTCGGGATCGCGGCCGGCGACGGCCAGAACGGTATCGGGGCGGGTATAGGTTTTCTTGGAGGTCATGACTCTACTGTGGCTCGGATGTTGGGTGGAGATCAGGGGCCGGTGACGATGGGTGTGTCGGCGCGGCCGCCCCATTCGGTCCACGAGCCGTCATAGACCGCAGCCTCGGGCGCACCGGTGAGATAGAGGCCGAGCGCCACGACACAGGCAGTGACTCCGGAGCCGCAGCTCGCAGTGACCTTTTTCGACGGGTCGATGCCGGAAGCGACGATGCGGGCGGCGAGCTTGTCGGCCGGCAGCACCGTGCCGGTCGCCGGATCGAGCAGCTCGTTGTAGGGCAGGTTGAACGCACCCGGCATGTGGCCGACGCGCAGGCCGGGGCGCGCCTCGGGCACTTCGCCGCGGAACCGGTTTGCCGCGCGGGCATCGACGATCTGCTCGCGCTTGCTGTCGATCAGGCCGTAGACGTCGTCGATGGAACGGACCAGGGAGTTGTCGAGACGCGACGTGAAGTGACGCTCGCGCGGCGGCGTCGGATCGTCGGTGACGGGCCGGCCCTCGCTCATCCACTTCGGCAGGCCGCCGTTCAGGATGGCGACGTCCTTGTAACCCATGGCGCGGAACATCCACCAGACGCGGCAGGCGCCGGTCATCGGCGTGGTGTCGTAGATGATGATCTTGTTGCCGTCGCCCAGCCCCAGCTTGCGGACGCGCGAGGAGAACTTGTCCGGCGGCGGCAGCATGTGCGGCAGCGGGCTGGTCGTGTCGGCTATCTCGTCGATGTCGAAGAACACCGCGCCCGGAATGTGCTGCTGCGCGAACTCGGCCTTGGGATCGCGCTTCTGCGCCGGCAGGTAGAAGGAGCCGTCGACGACGCGCACATCCGGCGCGTCGAGGCGGGCGGCGAGCCAGTCGGTGCTGACGAGGGCGTCGGGCCTTGCGTATTCCATCGGGTCTTCCTCTTCGTCTCGTGTCGGCGTCGGCTCAAGGATCCTTCGCTTCGCTCAGGATGACACCGGTTTTTCAATTAGCGCACTGCGCAAATTCCACCATCGGTGTCATCCCGAGCACAGCGAGGGATCCTTCTCTTTCGATTCAGGCCAGCGCGATGATGAAGCGCCGGTTCATCTTTCCCTTGTTCTCGATCTTGATGCACTCGATGCGGCCGATCTCGCCGGTCTGCGCGACGTGGGTGCCGCCGCAGGCCTGCAGGTCGACGCCTTCGATCGACAGGAGGCGGACGCGGCCCGCACCCATCGGCGGTCGCACGCTCATCGTCTTCACGAGTTCGGGGCGCGAGGTCAGCTCCTCGTCGGTGATCCATTGCGGCGTCACCGGCCGGTCGAGCGCGATCAGTCTGTTGACCTCTTCGGTCACCCATTCCTTCGCGGGAACCTCGCCCTCGAGATTGAAATCGAGGCGGCTCTTGTCGGCGCCGACCTGACCGCCCGTGACATTGCCCTTGATGACGGCCGACATCACATGCAGCGCAGTGTGCATGCGCATGTGCAGATGGCGGCGCTCCCAGTCGAGCGACGTGTGGACCTTCGTGCCGACCGCGGGCCGTGGCGCATCGGGCGCCAGCACGTGGAGCACGTCGCTGCCCTCGGCCTTCACCGTGTCGACGATCCTGGCCTCGCCACCGTCCCAGTGCAGGGTGCCGGTATCTCCGGGCTGCCCGCCGCCAGTAGGATAGAAGATCGAGCGATCGAGCCGCACGCCACGCTCCTCGGCTGCCGTCACGATGGCGTCGGCTTCGCGAATGTAGGCGTCCTGCCTGAAGAGTTCTTCGACCATGACGGGGATTTAGGCTTTCGCCAGCCGTGCCGCAACTTCCGGACCGGTCGGCATCGCAGGCGCTGCGCCCAGTTTCTCGACCGAGCAGGAGGCCGCCGCACTGGCGAAGCGCGCGGCCTCCGTCGGTGTCCGGCCCGCCGCGAGTTGCGAGGCGAGGGCGCCCACGAAGCAATCCCCGGCACCGGTCGTGTCGACGACCTTCGTCGGGACGGCCGCGATGGCATCGACACCCGTCGCGCTGACGACGATGGCGCCACGCCCACCCAGGGTGGCGATCACGGCGCGGGCGCCGCGCTCGCGCAGGATGTTGCAGGCGGCGACGACGCTGTCCTGTGAGCTGGAAGCGTCGAGCGGCGCGCCGGTCGCCTGCGACAACTCGATCTCGTTCAGCACTGCGACATCGACCGACTTCATCAGCTCCGCCGGATGCTCGGTGAACGGCGCCAGGTTGAGGACGGTGCGTGCCCCGGCCTCGTGGGCGCGGGCGAGGATTTCCTGTGTCGCGGCGAGCGGCGTCTCGAACTGGGCGACCCACACTTCATCGTGTTGCGGCTCGTCGCCCAGCATGGAGGCGTCGAAGTGCATGTTGGCGCCAGAGGCGACAGTGATGAAGTTGTCGCCTTCCGTGACCTGGATCAGCGCCACGCCGGTCGCCGGCCCGTCGACTTCCGTCACGCTCGTACTGTCGACATCGTTGTCGGCCAGGAAACCCCGCAGGCTGTTGGCGAAGGCATCGTTGCCGACCGCGCCGACCATCGCGGTGGGCACGCCGAGGCGGGCGCAGGCGATCGCCTGGTTGAGGCCCTTGCCGCCCGGCAGGAACGAGACTTCCGCACCCAGGATCGTCTCACCGGGCGCGGGCCGCCGCGCGCTTTGCACGACGACATCCATGTTGATGCTGCCGCAGACGACGACGCGACTCATCTGCGCGGGCTCACTTCATCCAGCGCGGCAGCGGCAGGTTCTTCTCGCGCAGGAACGCCGGATTGAAGAGCTTGGATTGGTAGCGGCTGCCGCCGTCGCAGAGGATGGTGACGACGGTCTTGCCCGGTCCCAGTTCGCGGGCCAGTCGCATCGCACCGACGATGTTGATGGCGGTCGAGCCGCCCAGCACAAGACCCTCATGCTCGATCAGGTCGAACAGGACGGGCAGGGCCTCCTCGTCGGTGATCTGGTAGGCCATGTCGATCGGCACGCCTTCAAGATTGGCCGTGACGCGGCCTTGACCGATGCCTTCGGTGACCGAATTGCCCTCGGCCTTGAGCTCGCCCTTGGCGTACCAGTTGAAGAGGACCGAGCCCATCGGATCGCTGAGCGCGATCCTGATGTTCGGATTGCGCTCCTTCAGCGCGAGTGCAACGCCGCCCAGGGTGCCGCCGCTACCGACCGAGCAGGTGAAGCCATCGACCTTGCCGTCGGTCTGGTCCCAGATTTCCGATCCGGTGGTGCGGTAATGGCCGTCGCGGTTGGCGGTATTGTCGAACTGGTTGGCCCAGATCGCGCCGTTCGGTTCCTTGGCCGCCAGCTCATCGGCGAGGGCGCCGGAGAAGCGGACGTAGTTGTTCGGATTGGAGTAGGGCGCGGCCGGGACGAGGCGCAGGTCGGCGCCGCACAGGCGCAACATGTCCTTCTTTTCCTGGCTCTGCGTCTCGGGCATCACGATGACCGAGCGGTAACCGCGCGCATTGGCGACCAGCGCGATGCCGATGCCGGTGTTGCCGGCCGTGCCCTCGACAATGACGCCCCCGGGCCTGAGTTTTCCGCTTTTCTCGGCGTCCTGGATGATGGCGAGTGCCGCACGATCCTTCACCGAGCCGCCCGGGTTGAGGAACTCCGCCTTGCCGTAGATGCTGCACCCCGTCGCCTCGGAGGCGGCGCGCAGCTTGATCAACGGCGTATTGCCGATGCTATCGATGAAACCCGACCGGACGTTCATGACGGACTCGCTCTCTTGACCCTGCGTTCGCTCCCGGCGAGACGGTAGACAGGGAGCGGGGGGCCCCGCAACCGGGCGATACCGGGTGGCGGCTTGGCGACTGTAAAATGCCCGAAAGATGAACTTGGCAGAATTGGCCCAGAATTCGCATGAAGTTTGATGGGCTCGTGCGCCCCGCATGGCCCAGATTGGAAGTTCCCATGAATGCACGTGCTGCTGTCCATTCGAACTCGGCGAGCCTCGTTCACCCGAGCGGCGATCCCATCCGGCTGAATCACCAGGATTTCGTGGCCATTGATCGCGACCAGGACGCGAGCTACGATGCGATCTATCGTCCGCAGGCCCTCTACAATCGCGTGAACAACGGCTTCCACGCGAACAACGAGGCCTTCCTGGTGCAGGAAGTGGCGACCAACCTGCCGATCTACCGGCCCGATACCGGCCCGACCGACTTTCATCTTCACCTTCCGCCCGGAGGGTTCCAACTCGTGCTGGTAACGTCCGGCCTGTTCACCTTCGATTATGACGGGTTGATGCATTTCGTCGGGCCCGGTGCGCTGATCCTGCAAAGCGCGATCGTCCATCGCCAGAGCTCCTACAGCTGGTCGGGAATGCCGACCGAAGCGAACCTGAAAACATCGCAGACGGTGGTGCCGGATCCGCTTTCCCTGGGTTATTCCGGCAAGTTCATCGAAGCCTTCATCACCGATCCAACGACCTTTCCCAACCCGACGGTCGTGCATTCGGAGGACATCAACGAAGCCGAAACGCCGCAATTGGCCTGGAGCCATCCGTTCCACGACCGGCCGCGCGATGCCGGATTCTGGATCCAGGATCCGCTGGCGCTGGATGCGCTCTACCGGCCGTTGGCGGCCGGGACCGTCAAGTCGGCGATGCCTGTCTACGTGCGCGACCTGGGGATCGAGGGTCCGAGCGGCCATCTCGTGACGGGCCACATCATCGCCACCGATCCGCGCGACCATTCCCTCCTGCCGAAGAGCACGTCGGCGGGCGAGGCGGCAGATCTCGATAAGGGAGAAGTCGTCGTCTATCGCGTCATTCGCGGCACGGCCGAATTCAAGGACGGGACGGGCAAGACTTTCGAACTCGCGACCGGCGATTCGGTCACGGCCGGCAAGGGGGCGACGACGCTCGTGGGTGTCGGCGAGAATACCCAGCTCCTCAGGCTCGGCCTGTTGAAGGGCATGGACAATCTCTGCCGCTGGACGCCAACGCAGCGTGACGAGATCGACGGCCTGGCCGGCCAGATCATCACACGCACGGACACGCGTCCCCAGCGCACCCAGGGCAAGCCGGTCGGATATCTCTACGAATAGACAGTCAGCGCCAGCGCTCGCGCAGATCGTCGCGATGGAGCGCCAGCCACTGCAGCGCGATCACGGCAGCTGAATTGTCGATCTCGTCCCTGGCCAGGAGCGCGCGCGCCTCGGCGAACGGCATGACCTGCACGAGGATATCCTCGTGTTCCGCGGCGAGGCCGTGGATGCCGCCGACACCGGTTGCGTCGATGCGACCCAGGAAGATGTTGCAGGTTTCCGAGCAGGCGCCGGGGCTCAGGACGAGACTGTACAGGGGAACGAGGTCCAGGATCTTCACCGAGGCTTCCTCGATCGCCTCGCGCCGCGCGACCTCCTCGGGCGTTTCGCCTTCCTCGATCATCCCCGCGACGATTTCCCAGCACCAGGGATGGCGGCCGGCGGCAAAGGTGCCGGCCCGGAACTGGCGGATCAGCACGACCTCGTCGCGGACCGGATCGTAGGGCAGCACCGCCGCAGCCTGGCCGCGCTCGAAAACTTCGCGACTGAATTCACCGCTCTGGCCGCCCTGGTAGAGGCTGTGACGGAACAGGTAGCGAGCGACTCGGAAGTAGCCCTGGAAAGCGACGCTGCGGTCGACCAGTTCGGCCTTTTCACCGGGCAGGGGGATCGAGGGCATGATTCGCACTCCACAAGCGAAAAAGGGCCGCTCCCTTGCAGGAACGGCCCCAATTGGCTCCGGAGGTAGGAATCGAACCTACGGCCAGGCGATTAACAGTCGCCTGCTCTACCGCTGAGCTACTCCGGAATAAACTCGGTTGCGACGGCGGTAACGTCGGCCTCGAAGGCGCGGTCTTTTGACAGAGCCGGTCTTGCGACGCAAGGCCCGTCGTTTGTGCAAATTGTGGAGGCCCGGGCCGGAGTCGAACCGGCCTGGAAGGATTTGCAGTCCTCTGCATAGCCGCTTTGCTACCGGGCCACACAATGTGCGGGCGGTGCTATACCCACTGCATATCAAACCGGTCAAGGCGCGACGCACAGACCTTTGACGCTATCCGCCGCCGCCGCCTATAAAACAGCCGCTACATCTAGGGGGCAGCCTATGACGGATTTCGCGCTCGCGCGACGCAACATGGTGGAAGGCCAGCTCCGGCCCAACCGGGTCAACGATGCTGCCCTGTTGGCGGCGCTCGGCGAGTTGCCACGGGAGCGTTTCCTGCCCGAGGGCCTGCGCTCGGTCGCCTACGCCGACGACGATGTGCCGCTGGGCAACGGCCGCTTCATGATGGAACCGATGGTGCTGGCCCGCCTGATCCAGGTCCTGCAGCCGCAGGCCGAGGAAAAGGCGATGGTCGTGGCCGCCGGCCGGGGCTACGGCGCGGCGATCCTGGCGCGCCTGGCCAAGTCGGTGGTTGCCGTCGAAGCCGATGCCGGCCTGTCCGAGGCTACTCAGCAGGCGTTTCGCGATCTCGGCGTAACGGGGGTGCAACAGGTGGCGGGCCAGGCGGAGCAGGGCGCCGCGGCTTCGGGTCCCTATGACGTCATTCTGATCGAAGGCGCGGTGCACGAAGTGCCCAAGGCCATCGCCGACCAGCTTGCCGAAGGCGGTCGTCTGGCCACCGTCATCGCCGATCCAAGCGGCGCCTTGGGCGTCGCGCATCTCTTCGTCAAGCAGGGGGGGATCGTGTCGGGAAGGCCACTTTTCGACGCCGGTACACCGCCGCTGCCGGGATTCGCCCGCCCTGCGCGCTTTACCTTCTGACGCGTGCAGGTGTTTCCCATGCTGAGGGCTACCAATAGTGTTCCGCCTGATGCTAGGGTGCCGTCCAAAGATGAGGGTAGAACGATGCGTATCCGGCCCAGTTTGAGGCATGCCCGCACCGCGGCCGCGTGCATCCTGGCCGTCGGGCTCGGGGGAGCTTCCAGCGCGTGGTCACAGAGCATGATCGAGGCTCTGTCGACGACGTACAACAGCAACCCCGACCTGCTGGCGAGCCGGGCGATCCTGCGCCAGACCGACGAGACACTGTCCCAGGCGGTCGCAAACTGGCGCCCAAGGGTCACGCTCAACCTCGAGTACAACAAGGTCGAGCAGGATTCCTACTCGGTGCGCACGGCGCCGACCTTCTATTCGCTGAACGGCAGGTTCACGACCTTGCAGGTGGTCCAGCCGGTCTTCCGTGGCGGCAAGACGATCGCCGAAACCAAGCAGGCGCAGTCGAACATCCAGGCGCAGCGCGCCCAGCTCGCGGAAACCGAGCAGAACGTGCTGCTGTCGGCGGTGACGTCCTACGCGGATCTGGTGCAGAACATCGGCATCGCCGACGCCCGCCGCAACAACGTGCGTGTGCTGGTGCAGCAGCTCGATGCCACCCGCGAGCGCTTCCGGGTCGGCGAGCTGACCATCACCGACGTGTCGCAGTCGGAGGCGCGCCTCGAACTGGCCAGGGCGGACCTCGTCCAGGCCGAGACCAACGTCCGCATCTCCGAGGCTGGCTTCCAGCGCACCATCGGCAAGAAGCCGGGCCGGCTGGGCGAGATCCCGCTGATCGGCGGCCTGCCGTCGTCTGAAGAAGAGGCGATCGGATTGGCGATGGATGGCGGTCCGCGCGCCGTCACCGCCGCGCACCGCATCACGGCGGCGAACTACGGCGTCAACTCCGCCGTCGGTGACCTGCTGCCCCAGGTCAACCTCGTGGGCGCGCTGCAACAGCAGTTCGACCTGCAGGTCCCGAACGACAAATATTACAACTACGCGGTCCGCCTTCAGGCCACGATCCCGATCTTCCAGAACGGCAGCGAATGGTCGCGAATCCGTTCGGCGCGCGAGCTGGTCGGCCAGCGGCGCAACGAACTCGACAGCGCCCGTCGCGCCGTGGCGGAGAACGTCATTCGCGCCTGGCGACAGCTCGACTCCTCGCGCTCGCGCGTGACGTCGTTCGAATCGCAGGTCCGCGCCAACGAAGTCGCGTTGAACGGCGTCCGGCAGGAAGCGCTGGTCGGTTCGCGCACCACCCTCGACGTCTTGAACGCCGAGCAGGAACTGCTCAATTCCCAGGTCAACCTCATCCAGGCGCGCCACGACGTTCAGGTCTCCTATTACGGCGTTCTGGCCGGCATCGGCCGACTGACCGCCCGCACCCTGGCGCTGCCCGTCGAGTATTACGACGAGGAGCGCTACTACAGGGATGTCGGCTCCCGCTGGATCGGCTGGGGCAGCAGCGGCGAATCCGGCACGGGCATCATCCCGCCGTCGACCTCTCCGGCCGGCGTCGCCGGGAGCGCCCCTATGGGAAGCAGCGGTAAATGAGCGACGGCAAGGGCGGGCCGAACAAAGACCCCTCGATGGACGATATTCTCGCGTCTATCCGCAAGATCATCTCGGACGACGAGGCCCGGGCGCAGGTCGGAAGCCTGCGGAATGCAAATTCGGGAGAGCGTCCGCCCGTGATACCGCCAGCACCACCATCGTCGCCCGCCGCTTCGCCGCGTGACGATGTCCTCCTGCTTACCGAGATCGTTGAAGAGCCAAAGTCCATGTCGAACGAACAGCCGACGCCGCTTCGGGCGGTCGAGCCCGTGAACCCGGCGGAGATGCCGCAACCCTCGACCGATGCTCCGGTCGCACCTCTGCCGGCTCCGGTAAGTGCCATGAAGGCCGATGCGCTGGTGGGTGCCGGCGTGGCCGGTGCCGCGAGTTCGGCCTTTGCGCGCCTGAACCAGGCCGTGCAGGACAGCGTGCCGGCACCGGCGGCAAACAATCCCGGCCCGTCGGTCGGCGGCCAGACCATCGAGGATCTGGTGAAGGAGATGCTGCGGCCGATGCTGAAGGACTGGCTCGACACCAACCTGCCGCCGATGGTCGAACGCTATGTCGAACGCGAGATTTCCCGGCTGACCCGCCGCTGACCCCCAGGCACACCTCACAATCATCGCCACGGTGTCGCAACCGTGGCGTTTTTCGTTTAAGGCCAAGAAATGCTCGACAAGACCTACGACCCCAAGGAAATCGAGGCCCGGCGCTACCCTGAATGGGAGAGCGCGGGGGCTTTCCGCGCCCATCCGGAGTCGCCGAAGCAGCCTTACTGCATCGTCATCCCGCCGCCCAACGTCACGGGCAGCCTCCATATGGGCCACGCGCTCGACAACACGCTGCAGGACGTGCTGATCCGCTGGCGCCGCATGAAGGGCGACGACGTGCTGTGGCAGCCGGGCACCGACCATGCCGGCATCGCGACGCAGATGGTGGTGGTCCGCAACCTCGAGCAGGAGGGGATCGGCCTTGCGGTCGAGGGAGCGGCCAGGAACGACGCCAACAAGAAGCTGCTGAGCCGCGAGGAGTTCCTCGCCAAGGTCTGGGAGTGGAAGGCCTATTCCGGCGGCACGATCACCAGCCAGCTGCGTCGGCTCGGTGCCTCGCTCGACTGGAGCCGCGAGCGCTTCACCATGGACGAGGGCCTCTCCAAGGCCGTGCTCAAGGTGTTCGTCGAACTCTACAAGCAGGGCCTGATCTACAAGGACCTGCGGCTGGTCAACTGGGATCCCAAGATGCTGACCGCGATCTCCGACCTCGAGGTCGAGTCGCGCGAGGTGAAGGGCCATCTCTGGTACTTCAAGTATCCGATCGACGGCAGCCCGGACGAGTTCATCGTGGTGGCGACGACGCGACCCGAGACCATGCTGGGCGATACCGGCATCGCCGTGCATCCCGACGATCCCAAGTGGAAGCACCTGATCGGCAAGCACGCCGTGCTGCCGCTGATCGGCCGCAGGATCGCGATCGTGGGCGACGAATATTCCGACCCGGAGAAGGGCTCGGGTGCGGTGAAGATCACGCCGGCGCACGACTTCAACGATTTCGAGGTCGGCCGCCGGCACAATCTCGAAGCCATCAACATCTTCGACAAGTTCGCGCGGGTGAACGACAAGGCGCCGGAGAAGTATCGCGGCCTCGACCGGTTCGATGCCCGCAAGAAGATCGTGGCCGAGATGGAAGAGCTGGGCCTGGTCGAGAAGATCGAGCCGCACACCCATGCGGTGCCCTACGGCGACCGTGGCGGCGTGCCGGTCGAGCCCTATCTCACCGAGCAATGGTACGCCGACGCCAAGAAGCTCGCCGAGGCGCCTCTGGCGGCAGCGCGCGACGGCAGGGTGAAGTTCGTGCCCGAGAGGGGCCGCGAGGATTTCTTCCGCTGGATGGAGAACATTGAGCCCTGGTGCGTGTCGCGCCAGCTCTGGTGGGGCCATCAGATTCCCGCCTGGTACGGACCCGACAAGAAGGTGTTCGTGGCGCTGTCCGAGGACGAGGCCAGGGAAGAGGCGCGGGCGCATTACGGCAAGGATGTCGCCCTGGAGCGCGATCCCGACGTGCTCGACACCTGGTTCAGCTCGGCCCTGTGGCCGTTCTCGACCCTGGGCTGGCCCGACCAGACGGCTGAGCTGGCCAAGTACTATCCGACCAGCACTCTGGTCACCGGCTGGGACATCCTGTTCTTCTGGGTCGCCCGCATGATGATGATGGGCATGCACTTCATGAAGGAAGTGCCGTTCCGCACCGTCTACCTGCACGGCCTCGTCACCGACGAGAAGGGGCAGAAGATGTCGAAGTCCAAGGGGAACGTGATCGATCCCCTGGAACTGATCGACAAGTACGGCGCCGACGCACTGCGCTTCACCATGACGTCGCTGGCCGCCTCGCAGGCGGGACGCCTGCGCCTTTCGCCGGCCCGTGTCGAGGGCGCGCGCAACTTCGCGACCAAGCTGTGGAACGCGACGCGCTTTGCCGAGATGAACGGTGCAGCGCTGCCGAAGGGCTTCGATCCGGCGTCGGCCAGGCTCACGGTCAACAAGTGGATGCTGGGCGAACTGGCGCGCGCCAACCAGGCGATCGACAAGGCGCTGACCGACTACCGCCTGAACGAGGCCGCCAGCACGCTCTACGAATTCGTCTGGGGCGTGGTCTGCGACTGGTATGTCGAGCTGACCAAGCCGATCGTGCAGGGCGCAGACGGTCCGGAGAAGGATGAAACGCGCGCCGTCACGGCCTTCGTGCTGCGCGAGACGGTGAAGCTGATGCATCCGGTGATGCCGTTCATCACCGAGGAACTGTGGGACAAGCTCGGCCACCGCGCCGAGCACGGCCCGCTGATCGCCCAGCCCTGGCCCGCGCCGACCGCCGTCGATGCCGCGGCCGATGCCGAAATGGGCTGGCTGGTGAAGCTGATCCAGGACATCCGCTCGGCGCGCGCCGAGCTGAACGTGCCGGCCAGCGCCAAGCTCAGGCTGCTGGTGATCGGCGGCAACGACACGACCACGGCGCGGCTCGAGACCCACCGCCCGGCCATCGAGCGGCTGGCCCGCATCGAGGGTGTGGAGGCCGCGGCGTCGGCGCCCAAGGCGTCGCTGCAGATCGTCGTGGGTGAGGCGACTTACGCCCTGCCGGTCGGCGACGTGATCGACCTCAAGGCCGAGAGCGCGCGCCTGCAGAAGGAAATCAAGAAGCTCGCCGACGAGGTCGGCAAGATCGACGCCAAGCTCGCCAACGCCGCTTTCGTTGCCCGCGCGCCGGAAGAGGTGGTCGAAGAACAGCGCGAGCGTCGCAGTCAGGCCGAGCAGACCGGTGCGCGCCTGAGCGCGGCGCTGGAGCGGCTGGGCGCTTAGTGGTGATTTCCGGCACGCCGTCGTACGATTATGGGTATCCAGGTGGAGGCGACGCATGACCTACACGCTCGAGCAGCTGAGCGCGGACATCGGCAAGGCCCTCAAGGCCGATTCCGGGATCGCGGGTAAGCAGGAAGTCTGCAAGCTGGTATCGAAGGTGCTGCTCGACGACGAATTCGTCGCCAGGCATCTGACCGCCGAGCAGTGCAAGCCGCGGAAGGTCCTGTACGAGGATCCGGAGCTGGGTTTCTGCATCTGCGGGCATGTGTACGAGACTGCCGCGCACGGCGGGCCGCATGATCACGGAACCAGCTGGGCGATCTACGGCCTGGCGACCGGCGACACGGAGATGACGGACTGGCGGATCGTCAGGAAGGGTGAAGGCGGGGAGCCCACTCTTGTCGAGCCCTCCAATACCTACACATTGAAGCCGGGCGACAGTCACTTCTACGACGTGGGCGTCGTCCACTCGCCGAAGCGGGACGGCTTGACCAAGCTGGTACGCATCGAGGGCGCCAATCTCGATCGCATCCAACGCTCGAATATCAAGGCCGCCTGAGGGCTCGGCGGCTAACGCCTGATCTGCATCGAGAGGTACTTCGCCAGCCCGGCGCCATAAGGCGGCCGAAGCATGCGCAGCGGCGCCAAGTCCCATTTGATCTGGTGGTAGATCGACTTGCGATGGCTGAACTCGCGGAAGCCGTCTTGGCCGTGATAGGCGCCCATGCCGGCCGGGCCGATGCCGCCGAAAGG
The DNA here is from genome assembly GCF_058803965.1 of Reyranella sp. GW821-FHT14A01. Taxonomy (NCBI): domain Bacteria; kingdom Pseudomonadati; phylum Pseudomonadota; class Alphaproteobacteria; order Hyphomicrobiales; family Reyranellaceae; genus Reyranella; species Reyranella sp. GW821-FHT14A01. The sequence goes on along the minus strand of NZ_JBXAPM010000003.1, from coordinate 367,685 downwards.
CAGCTCCTCCTGCGCGACATGCATCACGACGTCGTTGACCGTGACGCCACCCGAAGTCGTGCCATTCAGCACCCGGTCGCGTTCCGCAGCGTCGCTGCCGAAATAGTAGAGGCCGAGCGGGCGGTCGTGGGCGTTGATGTAGGCGATGGCCTCGGCCACGTCGCCATAGGACTTCACTGGCAGCAGCGGCCCGAAGATCTCTTCCTGCATGACCTTCATGTCGTCGGTCGGATTGAGGATCAGGGTCGGCGCGATGCGGCGGTGCGGCTGCTGGCGCAGATCCTCGGCGCCCGGATTGATCTCGACGATCTCGGCGCCCTTGCTTCGGGCGTCGTCGAGATAGTCCATGAGCCGCGCATAGTGCCGGTCCGAGACGATCGCGGTGTAGTCGGGGCTCTCACGGATCGTCGGGAACATCTTCGCGACGGATGCCTTGGCCTCGTTCACGAAGTCCGAGAGGCGGTCGACGGGCGCCAGCACGTAATCCGGTGCGAGACAGATTTGGCCGGCGTTGAGCGTCTTGCCGTTCATGATCCGCGCCGCAGCAACAGCCATGTCGGCAGACCGGCCGACGACGACAGGACTCTTGCCGCCCAGTTCGAGCGTCACCGGCACGAGGTTCTCGGCCGCGGCACGCATCACGTGGCGGCCGATCGAAGTCGCGCCGGTGAAGACCAGATGGTCGAAGGGCAGGGCAGAGAAGGCCTGGCCGATCTCGGGGCCACCCGTCACCACGGCGATCTCGCTCTCGTCGAAGGCGCTGGCGAACATAGCCTTGAGAAGCTCGGACGTCGCCGGCGTCGTCTCGGACGGCTTGATCCATCGCCCGGTTACCGGCGGCGAGGACGCCCGCCAGCGGCGCAAAGGTGAGGTTGACCGGGAAGTTCCACGGGCTGATCACACCGACCACGCCCTTGGGCTGGTGGCGGATTTCCGCCTTGGCGCCGAGGAACCCCAGGATGCGCGGCGTCGTGCGCCGCCGTTCGGTCCTCATCCAGCTCCGGACATGGTCGCGCGCATGCTTCAGCGGGCCGATCGAGCTGGCGACATCGGCAAAGGCCGTCACTGTCGGAGATCGGGCGCCGAAGTCGGCCGTCAATGCCGCTTCGATGTCGCGTCGCCGGTCGACCAGGAGGCCGATGCAGCGATTGAGCCGGTCGATGCGCACCTCCACCGATGGCGCGCCATCCTTGAGCTGCGCGTCGCGCTGTTTCGCGAGGATTTCGTTCAGCCCGAAGTCGGTCATGACGGCTACGACGCCTTTCGCAGGTCCGGCACGTAGGGCTTGCTGGCGAAATGCTCCTGCCCATCACCGCGCGCAAACCGCAGGCCGGCACGGCGGATCGCATCGTCATCGACCGGATCGAGCGGCACGTAGTAGCGGTCGTCGACCTTGGTGAAGGTGTCGTTGTCGACCCGGTTGTAGCAGATCAGCAGGGTCCAGCGCCGGTTGGGCGAGCGGTTGGCGTCGGAGCGATGGATGGCGTTGCAGTGGAAGATCAGCGCGTCGCCGGCCTCCAACTCGCAATACTCGATCGGGCACTTCTCCAGGATGTGCGGCATGCGCTGGGGATCGACCTCGTTCTGGGTCGGCGACAGCGGCGTGTGATCGATGCGGCCGAGCCTGTGCGAGCCGGTGGCGATCTGCAGGCAACCGTTCTCGCGGTTGGTGCGGTCGAGCCCGATCATGACCGACAACATGTCGGGGCGCAGGCAGCCATTATAGTACCAGTAGCCGTAATCCTGGTGCCATTCCCAGGCGCCGCCGACCTCGGGCTCCTTGGCCGTGAGCTTCGACTGGTAGTGATAGACCGGCCCGCCCAGAAGCGACGCCGATGTGTCGACCATGCGCCGCACGCGGGCGGCGAGGCCGTAGACGCTGTCGCCGGCGCGGTTCCAGAGCGCGATGCGCGTTGAGCGGCCCTCACCGTCGCGACGGTCCAGGATGCTGTCGCGCACGGCGGGATCTTCCTCCATGGCGCGAGTCAGCAGCTTCACCTCGTCAGGCGCGAACAGGCCGCGCGCATAGGTGAAGCCCTTCTCGATGAACTCCGCGGTCTGTGCCGCGCTCAGAATGTTGGGCATGGTTTCCTCACCCTAGGCAGGGCGGAAGACGTTGCGCCCGCCCGATTCGGAGACCGAGACCTTACGCCCGAGCTGCTCGCGCGTCAGCATGTCGGCGACCAGGGCAGGATCGTCCGGGGTCATGGCGACGAAGCGGTCGCCGGTGCTGTCGAGGCGGCCCAGGATGTAGCCGCGCTCCGGCGCGTCCTTGCCGTAGGTGACGCAGTAGGTCTCGATCGTGCCGGTGCCCGTGGGCTTGGTCTCGACCTTGCGCCTGGGGCGCGCATCGAGTTCGGCCTGGAACTTCTTCGGGTCCTCGCGCTTCCACGCACCCTTGGTCGGTTCGGTGGAATAGAGGCCGGCCGAGTGCTTGGTGAGGTAGTTTCCGTTGGCCGTCACCATGCCGAAGGAGCCGGGCTTGGCGCGCACCACGTTCATCATCTCGGCGATCGAGTGGGTGACGTAGTTGTTGCCCGGGCCACCGAAGAACGGCAGCCCGCCGGTCACGCTGATCGGGCGCGGATCGTCCGTGGGAATGCCGATCTCGGTCATTGCGACTTCCACCGCCGAAGGGAAGCAGCTGTAGAGGTCGAAGGCGTCGATGTCGGAGACCTTCTTGCCGGCCATGTCGAGGGCGATACGGGCACAGCCGCGGATCGCGGGGGACGAATCGAGCTTCTCGCGCTCCGACACGACCCAGGTGTCCGTGCCGTCGGCGCAGCCGTGCAGGAACACCCAGCGGTCCTGCGGGATGCCCCATTCGCGGGCCTTCTCGACCGAGGTAACGAGCACGGCCGCCGCCTGGTCGATGATCGCGTTGGCGTTCATCAGGCGAGGATAAGGGAAGCAGATCCAGCGATTGTCGGGCGAGATCGTCGACAGGGCCTCGGCACTGTAGCCCTCGCGGCGCGTCGCCAGCGGATTGTCCTTGGCCACGGCGGCGAGGCGCTCGAACAAGCGGCCCATCGCCTTCATGTGACTGTCGACGTCGCGCTTCAGGCCGCCGCGGATGGCGTTTTCCAGCAGCGGATAGAAATGGATGGCGGCGCGCAGGTCGTGGCGCGCTTCCTCCTCGCTGAAGCCGAAACGGGGATCGCCGATGCGTACCGGCTCGCCGCCGCCCGGATCCTCGTTCCAGTCGATCTTCATGCCGGCACGGCGGGCGTTCTGCGTGCTGCGCAGCAGCTCGGAACCGCAGATCAGCGCCAGCTCGGTCTCGCCGCTGGCGATCTGCTCGGCGAACTTGTTCACCAGGTACTGGGGCATGTTGCCGCCCGAGTGCGCGTAGAGCAGCTGCTTGGGATCGGCATGCAGCCGGTTGGCAACACTCTGCGGCGGGTTGGTCGACCGGCCGTAGGGCGAGGCGAAGCGCGGGCTGATGTCGCTGAAGAACTCCATGACGGCGATGGCATCGACCATGTGGCCGAGTGCATGCCCGCCGATCGCCGCCTTCGTGTCCTCGAGCGCGGCGTTGGCCGCTTCCGCGCAGAAGGCGACGCGCGAGCGCTCGCTCGACGGCGTGCCGACCGTGTCGGTGATCTGGCCGGCGCCGACCAGGATGGGGGTCCGCGGATCGATCATTTTACCAGGGCCTCGATTTCGGATGGGGTCAGGCCGGCCTGGGCCAGCACTTGCTTGGTGTCTTCGCCCAGCGCGGCGACCTTGGGGCCGCTTTGCAGGGGCGAGCCGGAGAAGCGGAAGGGCGGGGCCGGCGACTTGTAGGTGCCGCCGCCATCCTCGATCGTGCAGAGCGAGCCGCGATGCTCGACCTGCGGGTCCTGCAGCGCCTCGGTGACCGTGACATAGGGCGAGCAGGGCACGCCCTGCTTCTCCAGCGCGGAGACCACTTCCTTGACGCTCATCTTCTTGGACCACTCTTCGAGCTCGTCAACCAGCAGGCCCCAGTTCATGCGGCGGTCGTGATACTTCTCGAAGCGCGGGTCGGTCAGCCAGTCGCGCCGGCCGGCGGCGGTCGCCATGTCCTGGAAGGTCTTCTCGCTGGCGGTTGCCAGCATCACGTAGCCGTCGCTGGCCTCGATCGGCCCGTACATCGGGCGCGACGGCATCTCGAAGTCGAACTGGGCGCGGTTGACCTCGCCCAGCAGCATGCCGACCAGCGTCTCGAACATCGACACGTCGACCATCTGGCCCTTGCCGGTGGCGTGGCGCTGGTGGACGGCCGCGAGGATGGCGCCCATCGCGTAGGCGCCGCTGGCATAGTCGGCGACGAAGATGCCGCAATTGTCGGGCCGCTGGCGTCCCTGCTGATAGAAGAGATGAGCCATGTCGTAGCCGGTCGAGGCATGGATGACCGGCGCGTAGGCGGGACGGCCGGCGCCGGGACCGGTCTGGCCGTAGCCCGAGATGGCGCAGTAGATCAGCCGCGGATTGACCTTCTCCAGCTCGGCATAGTCGAGGCCCAGTCGCTTCATGACGCCCGGCCGGTAGTTCTCGACCAGGATGTCGACCGTGGCGACCAGCTTCTTGATCGCCGCGACCGCTTCGGGCTTCTTGAGGTCGAGCACGATCGACTTCTTGCCGGCGTTGAGCTGGCCGAACATCGTGCTGAACCCGTCACGTTGCACCGGGCGCGACCGCATCAGATCGCCTTCGGTCGATTCGACCTTGATCACGTCGGCGCCCATGTCGGCGAGCAGCCGGCTGCAATGCGGGCCGGCGATGGTGGTGGAGAAGTCGAGGATGCGCAGGCCGTCGAGCGGCCTTGTCATGTCCGTCATGGGGTCACCGGGTTGCGAGGATGAGGATGACGCCACCGACCACCAGAAGGCTGCCGATCCACTCGCCGAGGGATGGCCGCTCCTTGAGGACGAGGCGGGAGGAGATGAAGGTGAAGACCAGCTCGATCTGGCCGACGGCGCGCACGAGCGCGGCATTCTCGAGCGTCATGGCGAGCGCCCAGCCGGCCGAGCCCAGCACGCTGAAGATGCCGACCCAGATCGAGGAGCGCCAGTTGAACCAGACCTTGGAGAGCTGCGGCCGGTCGCGCCGCGACAAATAGAGCGCCATCAGGATGACCTGGATGGTGTTCATGCAGGCGAGCACGGTGATGCCGCGCACCATGAAGTCGCCTTCGAGCAGCTTCGAGGCCTCGCGGATCGTCCCGGCGGCGATGGCGAAGATCGCGCCCGAGAGGATGCCGTAGCGCGCACCCTTGTGCGTGAGATCGGCCAGCACCCCGCGCACGTCGGAGAACCTGCCGCGGACGCTCAGGATGGCGACGCCGCCCAGGCAGACGAGAATGCCGGCCCAGGCGCCGAGTCCTAAAGGCTCGCCGGCAATGAAGGTCGCGAACAGGGCGACGAACACCGTCTCGGTCTTGGAGTAGACCGTGCCGACCGCGAAGTTGCGCAGCGAGAAGGCGTGGATCATGAGCGAGGTGGCGACGATCTGCGCCACGCCCGCGATGGTCACCAGCAGCAGGAAGTACAGCGAGATCGACGGCACGTGCCGGCCGGTGACGAAGACCAGGAAGGCCAGCATGCCCAGCGCCAGCGGCGCGCCGTAGAGGTAGCGCACGAAGTTGGCGCCATCGACGCTCAGGATGCCGCGAATCTTCTGCTGCATCGTCGTGCGGATGTTCTGGCACAGCGCAGCGGCGACGGTGATCGGTATCCAGAGCGGCACGGTTCTTCTCTCCCTCAGGCGGGAGTGTATGGGCTCAATGGCTCCGCGTCTGCGGTTTAGATTTCCGCGATGCAAGCGGTGTAAAGAGAAGGATCCCTCGCTGCGCTCGGGATGACACTGTTGCTTGGATCAGCGGAGTGCGCCGCAAACAAGGAAAAGGTGTCATCCCGAGCGCAGCGAGGGATCCTTGCGCGGCGTCTCAACCGCGCAGATCGACGCCGACGGCATCGGCCACCGACTTGAAGCCATCCCGCGCCAGCAGCGCCGCCAGCTCATCCTTGATGCGCCGGATCAGCGGCGGGCCCTCGTAGACCATCGCCGAATAGAGTTGCACCAGGGTCGCACCGGCGCGGATCTTGGCGTAGGCGTCGGCGCCTGAGGCGACGCCGCCGCAGCCGACGAGAGGAAACTGGCGCTCGACGCGCTGGGCGGTCTTGCGCAGCACCTGGGTCGACAGCGCCGTGAGGGGCGCGCCTGAAAGACCGCCGGTCTCGCCCTTCCGGTCCGACCGCAGTGAGGCAGGTCGCGACAGGGTGGTGTTGCCGATGATGATGCCGTCGAGCTTCAGGTCGCGGCAAACGAAGACAATGTCGTCGAGATCGTCGTCGGTCGCGTCGGGGGCGATCTTGACGACCAGCGGCACGGGCTTGGCCGCGATCGCGTCCTGCACGCGCTTCAGCAGGCCGGCGAGTTCGGTGCGTCCCTGCAGGTTGCGGAGGCCCGGCGTGTTGGGCGAGGAGACGTTGCAGACGAGATAGTCGGCATAGGGCGCCAGCGCGACGCACCCCGTCACATAGTCGGCGGCGCGGTCGGTGCTGTCCTTGTTGGCGCCGATATTGACGCCGACGAAACCGCGGCGCGGGCGGATGGCGAGGCGGGAGCGGGCGGCCTCCAGCCCGTGGCCGGGAAAGCCCATCCGGTTGATAACGCCGCGATCCTCGGGCAGCCGGAACAGACGAGGGCGCGGATTGCCCTCCTGCGGCCGCGGCGTGACGCTGCCGATCTCCACCAGGCCGAAGCCCTGGGCCAGCATGGCGTCGGCCACCTCGGCATTCTTGTCGAAACCGGCGGCCAGGCCGATCGGGTTGGGCAGTGACCGACCCCAGATCTTCGTCGCCAGCGAGGGAGCGTCAGGGCGCCGGTCGCCCGGCATGAGGCCGGTCTTCAGCGCGCGGATGGCAAGGCCATGCGCGGCTTCCGCGTCAAGGCGGGAGAGGGCGAGATCGAGGAGGGAATACCAGACGGCCATTGTGCCGTCTGGTTAGCAGAGGTTCCCTGTGGAGCGCTTGGGCGCGGCCGCTAGATGCGGCCTGTGCCGCCGCCCTGGTTGGGGCGCAGCGATGGCGAGTCGGAGAAGATGACCATAAACAGCTCGCGGAAGAGCTGGGCGATCCGGGGGTCGTCGGGGCCGTTCGCGGGCGTCCAGGCGGTCGTCTCGGACATGGTCATGTCGTTGCGGCAGTAGATGGCGTAGACATAGAAAACGCCGGGCTTGTTGGGCTTATAGCGCGCCGGGTTGCCCTTGCAGACCGTGTCGCTGTTGAGATCGTTCGCCGGATCGAAGACCAGCATGAGACGGTAGTTGGGCCGCGGCGGTTCCGGCGGGTTCTCGTAGGTGAAGGTGAGCCGCGGCATCGGCTTGGCGGCCTGCATCATCGGCAGCAGGTCGCGCGCCACGATCGCGGGATCCGCCGTTCCGGGGAAGGGATTCCCCTGGAGAACCACCTGGAAGTTCTTGCCGTCGGTGGCGGCGAAGAATTCGCGATAGTCGTACTGCACCGCGTAGTAGGTGCCGCCGATGGTGGCCGCGTAGGCGGCGGCGGGAATGGCGACTATCGCCAGCAGCGCGGCGGCGATTTTGGACCTGAAACGCATTGGGCAAACTCCTCCGCGGATTATCCGCCTATCATACGCCCGGCACACCTCCGGGGATGTCACTTTTCTGCGTGTGGCGCGTAAACCTGCCGTAAGCCGGGTCAGACGTCGAGGTCGCGCGCGAACTTGGCGTTCTCCTGGATGAAGGCGTAGCGCTTCTCCGGCTTGCGGCCCATCAGGTCCTCGACGAGGGTGCGGGTGCGCATGTCATCGACCCGGGAGTCCGGCTCGGACTCGCTGATCAGCGGCACGTCGACCTTCAGCAGAACGCGCTTGCTCGGGTCCATGGTCGTCTCGCGCAGATGCACCGACTGCATCTCGCCCAGGCCCTTGAAGCGCGTGATGTCGGCCTTGCCGTTGAACACCGTGCGGATCAACTCATCCCGCTGCGCGTCGTCCTGGGCATATTCGGTGCGGCCGCCCTTGCTCAGGCGGAACAGCGGCGGCTGGGCCAGGAACAGATGGCCGTTCTGGATGAGCTTCGGCATCTCACGGTAGAAGAACGTCATCAGCAGCGAGGCGATGTGCGCGCCGTCGACGTCGGCGTCGGTCATGATGATGACCCGCTCGTAGCGCAGGCGGTCGTCGTTGTAGTGGTTGCCGGCGCCGCAGCCCAGGGCCTGGATCAGGTCCTGGATTTCCTGGTTCTCGCGCATCTTCTCGGAGGTGGCGCTGGCCACGTTCAGTATCTTGCCGCGCAGCGGCAGGATGGCCTGGGTCTCGCGGTTGCGTGCGGCCTTGGCCGAACCGCCGGCCGAATCGCCCTCGACCAGGAAGATCTCAGTGCCGATCGAGGCCGAGCTGGAGCAGTCGGCGAGCTTGCCCGGCAGGCGCAGCTTGCGCGTCGCCGTCTTGCGCTGCTGTTCGCGATCCTGGCGGCGGCGCAGACGCTCCTCGGCCTTGGCCACGACATGCTCGAGCAAGACGTTGCCCGCTTCCTTGTCGCCGATCAGCCAGTGCTCGAAATTGTCGCCGACGATCGTTTCGACGATCTTCGTCGCCTCGACGCTGACCAGCTTTTCCTTGGTCTGGCCCTGGAACTGCGGCTGCTCGATGAAGACCGAGACGAGGGCGGCGGAACCGTCGATCACGTCGTCGGCGGTGATGACCGAGCCCTTGCGGTTGCCGGTCAGCTCGGCGTAGCGTTTGAGGCCGCGCACCAGCGCGCTGCGGAAGCCCGATTCGTGCGTGCCGCCCTCGGCGGTCGGCACGGTATTGCAGTAGGAGCGGACGAAGCCTTCCTCGTCGTTCGGCCACCACACGGCCCACTCGACCTTACCGTTGCTGTCGCTCTTGGCCTCGCCGGCGAAGGGCTGCGGCACGACGGTCGGCCGCTGGCCGATCTCGGAGGTGACATAGTCCTTGAGGCCGCCGGGGAAGTGGAACGTCTCTTCCTCGGGGATCTCGCCGCTCTTCGGGAGCAGGGACTTGTCGCACTTCCAGCGGATCTCGACGCCGCGGAACAGGTAACCCTTGGAGCGCACCATCTTGTAGAGGCGCTCAGGCACGAACTGCTGCTTGCCGAATATCTCCGGGTCGGGATGGAAGGTGACGGTCGTGCCGCGCCGGTTGGGGGCGGGACCCGCCGATTTGAGTTTGTTGACGGGCAGGCCGCGCGAGAAACTTTGCGTCCAGGCCTGGCGGTCGCGCGCGACCTCCACGACGAGATCGTCCGACAGGGCGTTCACGACCGAGGCGCCGACGCCGTGCAGGCCGCCCGACGTGGCGTAGACCTTGCTGTTGAACTTGCCGCCTGCGTGCAGCGTGGTGAGGATCACCTCCAGCGCCGACTTGTTCTTGAACTTCGGGTGCGGATCGACCGGCATGCCGCGGCCATTGTCGCGGATCGCGACGTAATTCCCCGGCAGCATCTCCAGCCAGATCGTGTCGGCATGGCCGGCGACGGCCTCGTCCATGGAGTTGTCCAGGATCTCGGCCACGAGATGATGCATGGCCCGTTCATCGGTGCCGCCGATATACATGCCGGGGCGCTTGCGGACGGGTTCGAGCCCCTCCAGCACCTCGATGTCCTGGGCCGTGTAGGAATTTTCCTTCGGCCCCGCGGCACGCTTGCCGCCGCCAGACCGATCGAAGAGATCGCCGTTTCGTGCCATGCCTGCTTCTTGTCTTTCCTCGGCCGCGCGAGGGGATCGCTTGGTGGCCGGTAGGGCATGGGTATGGTAGCAAAAACACGCGAAAGCAACCACATCCGGTGAGGAATTGATGTCCGAAAGTCGCCGCGATCCGATCGTAAGGACCGTTCCGCAGCCCGCCGACATGAACGGAAATGGCGACATTTTCGGCGGTTGGGTGCTGAGCCAGATGGATATCGCGGGCGGCTCGCTCGCGGCCCGGGTGGCGAAGGGGCGGGTGGCCACGGTGGCGATCACGGCCATGACCTTCGTCCAGCCGATCAAGGTGGGAGACATGGTGTCGATCTATGGGGAAGTCGTGAAGGTCGGCCGGACGTCGATCACCATCGGGCTCGAGACCGTGGTGCAGCGTCGTCACGAGGAAACCGACATCCGGGTGACCCACGGTACCTTCGTGTTCGTGGCGATCGACGACGAGGGCAAGCCGCGCGCCGTACCGCAGGACAACCTCGCATGAGGCGGCTGCTCGCCGCGATCCTGGCTGCCGTGACGCTGGTTGTCCCCGCGGCGGCCTTTGCCCACCCGCACATCATCGTCCAGCAGGTCGTGCGCATGGTCGCCAAGGACGGCAACTACACCCATGTTGAGATCGAATGGCGCTTCGACCCGTTCTCCAGCGAGGTCGAGATCCCGCTGATCGACGAGGACAAGAACGGCAAGTTCTCCGCCCGCGAGACCAAGCTGCTGTCCGACGAGATGATGCCCGAGCTGGGCAAGTACGGGTACCTGAGCTGGATCAACACCGGCGGGAAGGATTTCCGGCCGCCCAAGGCGCCACAATTCTCCGCCCGCATCGACGATCCGGCGAGCTTCATCCCGCCGGAATGGGACCGCAACGCCGGCGACAATGCCGGCATGCCGATGCCGACCAACAAGCGCGCCGATCCCGCCCAGGGCCCGCGCAAGCAGGGGCCGCGCAACCTCGTCTACGTCATGCGCTTCGCGCTGCCCGAACCTTCCAGGCTCGTATCGATCGCGACCTACGATCCGGAGGACTTCATCCGCATCGAGGTCGACAAGGCCTCGGTCCCGGCCCACTGCACCTTGGGCAAGTCTCCAACCCATAAGGCCGAGTTCATACGTGGCTATCCCGTTTTTGCCGATGTGGTGACATGCCAGCTTCCGTGAGGACTTCCGCTCTGCGTTCGCCCTTCCTGTGGGTCGGGCTTCTCCTGCTCGTCGCGCTCGGCGGCGCGCTGGTGTTCAGCGACGGCGTCGCCGAACTGGCCCGCTATTCGGCGGAGTACCAGCGCCGCATCAACCAAGTCCTCTCGACTTCGCTGCGCGACGTGCAGTCGGGCACGGGCTCGCTGGCGCTGTGGACGCTGGTCACCGTCTGCTTCGGCTATGGCGTCGTGCACACGCTGGGGCCGGGGCACGGCAAGGCTGTCGTGGTGGCCTACTTCCTCGACAGCAGCCGGCCGCGCGCCTGGATCGAGGGCATTCTTGCCGGCGGCTGGATCGCCTTCACCCATACGCTGGCCGCACTGCTGCTGGCCGGCGCGCTGAAGCTCTCCTCGACGGTGGGCCTGCTGGGTGCGATGCGCGAGGTGCGCAACGTCGAGATCGTCTCCTATACGTTGATCCTGCTGGTCGGCTTCTGGCGCCTGTGGGCCGGCATCACCGGCCGTCTGCATGAGCATCCCCACGGCGAACACGATCATGGGCACGACCACGGTCATCATCACGACCATGGCCACGATCACCACCATCATCACCACGATCACGAGCCGCCGCAGCGCACGATCGCCGGCTGGCTGCTGCTGACGGCGGCCGGCATCGCGCCCTGCGCCGGCGCGCTGATCATCATTCTTCTGGCGATCGCGCTCGATGTGCTGTGGGCGGGCGTCGTCGGCGTCATCGCTATCGCGCTCGGCATGGCGATCACCCTGGCGGCCATCGGCATGGCCTCGATGGTGGCGCACCGGCTGATCATCGCCGAGGGGCGCTCGCAGGAGATCGGCCGCTTCACGGCCATCGCCGCCTCGCTGATCGTCATCGCCACGGGCGGCACCCTGCTGCTGGGCTCGCTCGAACGCTTCCTGCGCTGAGACAAGTGGCCGAGCTCAGACCACCCAGCCGAACCTCGAGGCCATTGCTGGGCGTGCTTTTCATGTGCACGGCCTGCGCGCTGTTCCCGGTCATGAACGGACTGGTGAAGCTGCTGGCCGCGACCTACGACCCGCAGGAGATCGTCTGGTTCCGGATCATCCTGCATCTCGTGCTGGTGGCCGCCGTCTTCATGCCGCGCATGGGGCTGGGGCTGCTGCGCACGCGCCGCATCGGCACGCAGTTCGTCAGCTCGGTGATGATGATGCTCTCGACGCTGTTCTTCTTCTCGGCGGTGAAATCCATTCCGGTCGCCGAGGCGATCGCCGTCACCTTCGTGGCGCCGCTCGCCGTCGTGCTGCTCGCATGGCCGTTGCTGGGCGAGCGCATCACCGTCTTCCGGATGGCCGCCGTGATCGTGGGCTTCGTCGGCGTGCTGATCGTGATCCGGCCAGGCAGCGCGGTCTTCCAGTGGCAATCGCTGCTGCTGCTGTGCAGCGCGATCTGCTACGCGATGTACCAGATCCTGATCCGGCGTCTCGCGGGCATCGACGCGCCGGCCACGTCGATCTTCTACAGCGTCCTCTTGGGCGCGATCATCATGTCGGCCTGGCTGCCGTTCCATTGGAAGACGCCGACAGGCTGGGTCGACCTGGCGCTGCTCTGCTCGCTTGGGGCGTTGGGCGCGCTGGGCCACTATTGCGTCGCCAAGGCCCTGACCTATGCCTCGGCCAACTTCGTGGCGCCGTTCAACTATACGCAGATGATCGGGTCGGTCATCGTGGGCTACCTGATGTTCGCCGAAGTGCCTGATTTCTACACCTGGCTCGGGACGGCCGTGGTCGTCGGCGCGGGCCTCATGGTCGGCTGGCAGGGACGCAAGCCGCAAAAAAGCTGAAGGGGAGAAGCCATGCCGTATCTCGTTGCAGCCGACCTTCCGACGGAGCCGGCCGGCCTCCGTTTCCGCACCCTGCTTGAACGGCCGCAGATCCTGCGCATGCCCGGCACGCACAACGGCATCGCGGCCTTGCAGGCGGCCAAGGCAGGCTTCGAGGCGCTCTATCTCTCGGGCGCGGCCATGTCGTCCTCGATGGGCCTGCCCGATCTCGGCGTCATCACGGTCGACGAGGTCTGCTTCTTCATCCGCCAGGTCGCTCGCTCCTCGGGCCTCCCGGTCCTGGTCGATGGCGACACCGGCTACGGCGAGGCGCTGAACGTCATGCACATGGTGCGAGCCTTCGAGGAGGCGGGCGCCGCCGCCGTCCATCTCGAGGACCAGCTCCTTCCGAAGAAATGCGGCCACCTGAACAACAAGAAACTCGCCGAGCTGCACGACATGGCGGCCAAGGTCGCCGCCGCCGCCAAGGCGCGCCGCAATCTGTTCATCATTGCGCGCACCGACGCGGCGGCGAGCGAGGGCATCGACGGCGCCGTGGCACGCGCGAAGCTCTACATCGAGGCCGGCGCCGATGCGATCTTCCCCGAGGCGCTCACCAACGCCGACATGTTCCGCGCCTTCGCCAAGGCGATGCCCGGCGTGAAGCTTTTGGCCAACATGACCGAGTTCGGCCGCACGCCATTCTTCACAGCCTCGGAGTTCGAGGCGATGGGCTACCGGATGGTGATCTGGCCTGTCTCGGCGCTACGCGCCGCCAACAAGGCGCAGGAGGGCGTGTTCGCCGCCATCCAGCGCGACGGCGGTACGCAAAACGTGATCGACCGCATGCAGACCCGGCAGGAACTCTACGACACGATTCGCTACCACGAGTACGAGGCGCTCGACGCGTCGCTGGTGAAGACGGTCGTGCCTCAGGGCATGCCGCAGCGGGATTGAGCTGGGGGCGCGTCACTCCAGTGACGCGTCATGCGGTGTTGCAACAGAAGACGCGTCACTGGAGTGACGCGCCCCCAGCTACAGACCCAGCGCCAACAGGTCCGGGGTACGTTTGTGGAAGTCGGTGGCGTCCTGCAGCGCCTTGCCGATCTTGAGCACAGTGCCCTCGGCGTAGGGCTTGCCGAGGAGCTGGATGCCGACTGGCAGGCCCTTTGAGAAGCCGTTTGGCAGCGACAGGCCGCAGAGGCCGAGATAGTTACCGGGGCGCGTCATCAGCGAGATGGCGGGCGAGGTTTCGTCGACGTCGGCGACCGGGATCGCGCCCGAAGCCAGGGTCGGCGTCAGTAAAGCGTCGTAGGGCGCCATCCACTTGTTGAACGCCACGCGGCGCTCCGCCATGCGGCGCAGCTCCTCGGCATAGAGGGCCGGGGCGAAGCCCTTGGCGGCCATCGCGCGGCCGCGCACGCCGGCGCCGATCGGCTGGTTCATATCCTCGATCCAGCCGCGATGCAGCGACCACAGTTCCGAGGCCGAGATCGATCCTGCACCGACACCGAGATTGAAATACCATTCGGGAATCTTCACCGGCTCGACGATGGCGCCCAGTTCTTCCAGCTTTTTGGCCGACGCCTGCCAGGCTTCGAGCACGTCGGCGTGGCACTCCGGCAGCGCCGAGGCGTCGGGCAGGGCGATGCGCATGCCCTTGATCGAGCCACCGCGGGTTGAGGCGGTGAAATCCTCAAGCGGCTGGTTGAGTGTCGTCGGATCGCGCGGGTCGGGCGCGGCCAATGCGTTGAGCATCAGGGCGCAGTCCTCGACGGAGCGCGTCATCGGGCCGATCGAATCGAGGGTCCACGACAGGAGCATCGTGCCGTGCAGGCTGATGCGGCCGAACGTGACCTTGAGCCCCACGAGGCCATTGAAGGCGCAGGGGATGCGCACCGAACCGCCGGTGTCGCTGCCGATACCCGCGGGCGTCAGCCGCGCCGCCACGGCGACACCGGTGCCGCTCGACGAGCCGCCCGGCGTGCGATGGGTCTTGAGGTCCCAGGGATTCCACGGCGTGCCCATCAGCGGATTGGTGCCCCAGCCGCCGAAGGCGAACTCGACCATGTGCAGCTTGCCGAGCGGCACCATGCCGGCGGCGGTCAGGCGCTCCACCGTGTTCGACGTCTCGGTCGCGACGCGCTTCTCCCACATCTTCGAGCCGCCGGTGCCGATGCGGCCGGCGATATCGCAGAGATCCTTGTAGGCGACCGGCAGGCCGTGCAGCGGCGGCAGCGGGAAGCCCGAGGCGCGCGCGGCGTCGGCGCCGTCGGCGATGGCGCGCGCTTCCTTGGCATAGACCTCGGAGAAGGCGTGCAGCTTGCCGTCGGCCTTTTCGATGCGGGCGAGCAGGGCGTCGATCACTTCGCGGGAGGAGAAACGCTTTGCAGCGAGGCCGACGGAGAGTTCCGTCAGCGTGAGTTCATGCAGAGACATCAGTAGGTCGCCCTTAATAAGTTGCTCTGCCACCAGAGAGATCGAAAGCCGCGCCTGTCGCGAAGGTGCAATGGGAGGAGGCAAGCCACGCGACCATCTCGGCCACTTCCGCGACCTCGCCGAAGCGGTTCATCGGAATCTTCGAGAGCATGTAGTTGATGTGCTGCTCGGTCATCTGGCTGAACAACTCCGTCTTCACCACCGCCGGCGCGACGCAGTTCACCAGCACGCCGCTCGTAGCAAGTTCCTTGCCGAGCGACTTGGTGAGGCCGATGACGCCGGCCTTCGAAGCGGAGTAGGCCGAGGCGTTCGGGTTGCCTTCCTTGCCGGCGACCGAGGCGATGTTGACGATGCGGCCCCAGCCGCGCGCCACCATCCCGTCGACCACCACACGGTTGGTCAGGAAGACGCCGGTCAGGTTGATGTCGATCACCTGCCGCCAGGCGTCGACGGGATATTTGGCCACGGTCGTGTTGGGGCCGGTGATGCCGGCGCTGGCGACCAGGATGTCCGGCGGCGCCAGCAGCTTCTCGGTCTCTGCGAGCGCCTTGGCGACGTCGGCCTCGCTCGTCACATCGACTGCGATGGCGACCGCACCCTTCAGGGCGGCGGCGGATTGCTGGGTGCGATCGAGATCGCGGTCCCAGAGGGCCACGCGCCCGCCGCCTTCGGTGATCTTCGCAGCACAGGCCAGACCGATTCCGCGCGCACCGCCCGTCACGATGGCAGTCCTGCCCTTGAACAACCCGTCCTCCATGCTTTCCTCCCAAATCCTTGAATTATCTCGCAATTCCTACCATATCGGCGCACCGGACCATCCGCTACACTGGCCGCCATACTGGCGCTTCAGCGTCTCCAAGCGTTTTCGGGAGTTTCATGTCTTCGCCCATGCCGGCGTCCATCGACGCCACCGTCGAGTTGCTGAAAGGCGGCGACTATATCGCCGACCGCAGCCTCGCCACCGTCCTCTATCTCGCCCTCAAGCTCGGGCGGCCGTTGTTCTGCGAAGGCGAGGCGGGTGTCGGCAAGACCGAGATCGCCAAGGTGCTGGCGCAGACCCTGAAGCGGCCACTGATCCGCCTGCAATGCTACGAGGGCCTCGACGTCGCCTCGGCGGTTTACGAGTGGAACTATGCCCGCCAGATGATCGAGATCCGCCTCGCCGAAGCGCAGGGCGTGCATGACCGCAACGAAATCGCGGCCGACATCTTCGATGAGAAGTTCCTGATCCGCCGTCCGCTGCTCGAAGCGCTGCAGCCGCATGTCGACGGCGCGCCGATCCTGCTGATCGACGAGCTGGACCGCACCGACGAGCCGTTCGAGGCCTATCTGCTGGAAGTGCTCTCGGACTTCCAGGTGACGATCCCGGAGCTCGGCACGGTGAAGGCGGCGGAACGGCCGATCGTCATCATCACCTCGAACCGCACGCGCGAGATCCACGACGCGCTGAAGCGGCGCTGCTTCTATCACTGGGTCGACTATCCCGACCTGAAGCGCGAGCTGGAGATCCTCAGGGTCAAGGCGCCTGGGGCCAGCGAGCGCCTGTCGCGCCAGGTCGTGGGTTTCGTCCAGGAGCTGCGCAAGCTCGACCTGTTCAAAGCGCCCGGCGTTGCCGAGACGATCGACTGGTCGACCGCGCTGTCGGAACTCGACGCGCTCGACCTCGATCCGCGCACGATCAACGACACGCTGGGCGTGCTGCTCAAGTACCAGGACGACATCCAGCGCCTGCAGGGCTCGGAAGCGGCCGAGATCCTGCGCAAGGTGAAGTCCGATATCGCCGCCCAGCCGCTGGGCTGAACCGTCCATGGACACGCTGCCCGATCCGCCGGCCGGGCTTCCGGGACGCGAGCCGCGCGACGGCAAGCTCGCCAGCAACATCGTGCATTTCGCGCGGACGCTGCGCACGGCGGGCCTGCGCGTCGGGCCGGGGCAGATCCTGCGCGCCATCGAGGCGGTGGAGGCGGCGGGGCTGCGCAATCGCGACGACTTCTACTGGACGCTCCATTCGGTGTTCGTGAACCGCCGCGACCAGCGGGAGATCTTCGACCAGGCCTTCCACGTCTACTGGCGCAATCCGCGCCTGCTCGAGAAGATGATGGACATGCTGCTGCCGCAGATCGACGTGCCGGCCCAGCAGGACAAGGGCAAGCAGCTCAGCCGCCGCCTGCAGGAAGCGCTGCAGCCGGGGCAGGGCGAGGCGCCGGAACAATCCGAGGAGCCGCCGGAAGTCGAGGTCGAGGCAACCTTCACCGTGTCGGACCGCGAGGTCCTGCAGACGCGCGACTTCGAGCAGATGTCCCAGGCCGAGATCGACGAGGCGCTGCGGGCCATCTCCCGGTTGCGCCTGCCGGTACCGGAGCGCAAGACGCGCCGCTACCAGCCGGCGCGCCGCGGCCCGAGGGTCGACTTCCGCGCCTCGCTGCGCCGCGCGCTGCGCCCCGAGGGGCTGACGGAACTGCGCAAGCGCGAGCCGCGCCAACGGCCGCCGCCACTGGTCATCCTGTGCGACATCTCCGGCTCGATGGCCCGCTACACGCGCATGTTCCTGCATTTCATGCACGCCATCACCAACGACCGCGACCGGGTCTACTGCTTCACCTTCGGCACGCGCCTGTCGAACGTGACGCGCGCCTTGCGCAACCGTGACGTCGATATCGCCTTGCAGAAGGCATCGTCGCAGGTCGAGGACTGGTCGGGCGGCACGCGCATCGGCCAGGCGCTGCACGAGTTCAACAACAAGTGGTCGCGCCGCGTCCTGGGGCAGGGTGCGGTCGTTCTCCTCATCACCGACGGGCTCGATCGCGAGGGGGCGAGCGGTTTGGATGAGGAAATGGAACGCTTGCATAAATCCTGCTCACGCATGATCTGGCTCAACCCGCTCTTGCGGTACGGCGGCTATGAGCCCAAATCTCAGGGCAACAAGGCCATGTTGCCGCACGTCGACGAATTCAGGCCCGTCCACAATCTGGAGAGCCTGTCCGGCCTGATCGCGGCGCTGGGTTCCCGCACTGTCGGGCCCGACAAACGCCTGGCGGGATGGCAGACCGAACTTCGCAAGGAGTAGACCATGAGCGATGCACTTGAAGTTCTCGATCAGGTCGGCAAGTGGAAGGCCGACGGCAAGGGCGTTGCGGTCGCCACGGTGATCGTCACCTGGGGATCCTCGCCGCGCCCGGTCGGCAGCCAGCTCGGCGTCGACGATGCCGGCAACATGGTGGGCTCGGTCTCCGGCGGTTGTATCGAAGGCGCCGTCGTCCGGGAGGCGCTCGACGCCATCAAGGACGGAAAGCCGCGTCTGCTCGATTTCGGCGTGACCGACGAGCAGGCCTGGGATGTCGGCCTGGCCTGCGGCGGCAAGGTCCAGGTCTTCGTCGAGAAGGTGAACTGATGAGGGCCGAGACTCTTACCGCCCTCCAGGAAGCGCGCGCCAAGCGGCGGGCGGTGACGCTCGCCACCCGCTTGAGCGATGCCGCCGAAGCGTTGGTCTATCGGGATGACGCGAAGGGCGAGCTCGCGGGCGATGCCGCGATCCTCTCGGCTGCGCAGCGTGCCATGGATATCGGCAAGAGCGAGACGATCGACGTCGGCGGCGCCAAGATCTTCCTGAACGTCTACGTGCCGCCGCCGCGATTGATCATCGTGGGCGCGGTGCATATCGCGCAGTCGCTGGCGCCGATGGCGGCCATGCTCGAATTCGACGTCACGGTCGTCGATCCGCGCGGCGCCTGGGCGACGACGCAACGCTTTCCCGGCGTGAAGGTGATCCAGGACTGGGCCGACGAGGCCTTCCAGGCGATGGGCCTCGACGTCTCGACCGCCGTCGTGACCCTGACGCACGATCCCAAGCTCGACGATCCGGCGCTCGAATCGGCGCTCAAGTCCGACGTCTTCTACATTGGCGCACTGGGCAGCCGGAAAACCCACGCCAAGCGCAAGGAGCGCCTGGCCGAGGTCGGCATCACCGACGAGATGTTCACCCGCGTGCATGGGCCGGTCGGTCTCAACATCGGCGCCAAGTCGCCGGCCGAGATCGCCGTGTCGATCCTGGGCCAGATCATCGAGGTGCGGGCGCGCCGCCTCGAAGCTTTGTCGGCCCCGAAGGTGGCCGCAGCGTGAGATTCGGCGAGACACCGATCGACGAGGCCAGCGGCGCCATCCTGGCGCACAGCCGGCGCGCCGACGGCATCAATTTCTCCAAGGGCCGCATCCTCTCGGACGATGATATCGCACGCCTGAAGGAGGCCGGCGTCTCGACGGTGGTCGCCGCGCGTCTCGACGCCGACGACATGCACGAGGACGAGGCCGCGGCGACGGTCGCGAAGGCACTGGCGGGCGAGGGGATCGACGTTACCGCAGCCTTCACCGGCCGCTGCAATCATTTCGCCCGCGAAGCCGGGCTCGCCGTGCTCGACCAGGGACGCATCGATGCGCTGAACGAGCTCGATGAATCGGTGACGGTCGCCACGCTTCCTCCGTTTGCCCGCGTCGAGCCGCGCCAGATGGTGGCGACGGTGAAGATCATTCCCTACGGCGCACCGAAGACGGCGGTGGCGCGTGCCGTCGGCGTGGCCAAGGAAGCCAACCGGCCGATGATCTCGGTCGCGCCCTTCCACGCGATGCGCGCGGGACTCGTTCAGACCAAGCTCCCGGGAACGCGCGACAAGGTTCTCGACAAGGCGGTCGGCACGACCACCAAGCGCCTGACCTCGCTCGGCAGCACGCTGAACGGCGAGCGCCGCGTTGCGCACGATGCCAAGGCGATTGCCGATGCGTTGGCGGAACTGAAGTCCGAGGGCTGCGACCTGTTCCTGATCGCCGGCGCCTCGGCGATCGTCGACCGCAACGATGTCGTGCCGGCCGGCATCGAAGCGGCAGGCGGCAAGGTCATCCATTTCGGCATGCCGGTCGATCCCGGCAACCTGCTGCTGACCGGCGAGCTCGATGGCATGCCGGTGCTCGGCCTGCCGGGCTGCGCCAAGTCGCCCAAGTACAACGGCTTCGACATGGTGCTGGAGCGTCTCGCCGCGCGTCTGCCGGTCGGGCGCGCCGAGATCGTGCGCATGGGCGCGGGCGGGTTGCTGGCGGAAATCCCCACGCGGCCGCAGCCGCGCGACGAGACCGAATCCGACGAAGCCGGGCCGCAGCAGGCGCCGCGCGTTGCAGTGTTGGTGCTGGCCGCCGGCCGCTCCACCCGCATGGGCGGGCCGAACAAGCTGCTGGCCGAGGCCGACGGCGCGCCGCTGGTGGTGCATGCCGTGAAGGCGGCACTCGCCTCACAGGCGGTCGAGGTCGTAGTCGTGCTGGGTCATATGGCCGGCGAGATTCGTCCGGTGGTCGAGAAGGCGATACCGCCAAAGTCGCGGGTACGCTTCGTCACCAATCCCGATTTCGCCGAAGGCCTCAGCACTTCGGTGCGCACCGGCATCGGCGCGCTGCCGACGACTGTCGATGCGGCGGTCGTCCAGCTCGGCGACATGCCAGGCGTCGGCGCCCCGCTGCTCAACCGGTTGATGGCCGCCTTCAGCCCGGTCGAGGGCCGCTCGATCTGCGTGCCGACCGTTGGCGGCAAGCGCGGCAATCCCGTCCTGTGGGCGCGCCGCTTCTTCGCCGAGATGGCGAAACTGTCCGGCGACAGCGGCGCCAAGCACCTGATCGGCGAGCACGCCGATCTCGTCTGCGAGGTCGAGATGACGGGCGAGGCTGCGATCACCGACATCGACACACCCGAGGCGCTGGCAGCGTGGCGGGCGAGGGTACCGGCATGATGTCTTGCTGGGAGCGCGCGACTCCAGTCGCGCTCATGCATCATGACAACCGCGCGGAAGAAGCGCCACTGGAGTGGCGCGCTCCCAGCGAAGAGACTGAACAATGAGCTTCGACGTCGCCGCCGTTCGCGGCCAGTTCCCGATCCTGTCCGAGATAATCGACGGTTTGCCCGTCCACTATCTCGACAACGGGGCCTCGGCGCAGACGCCGCTCACGGTGATCGACGCGGTGCGTCACTACGAGACGACCAGCCGCGCCAACGTGTTGCGCGGCGTCCATCGCCTGGCCGAGCGCGCGACCGAGGCCTACGAGAATGCCCGGGCCCAGGTCGCGTCGTTCCTCGGTGTGCCGACCATGGAAGTCGTCTTCACCGGCGGCTGCACGGCAGCGATCAATCTGGTCGCTTATTCCTACGGCTCGTTGCTGAAACCCGGCGACCGCATCTTGATCTCGGAGATAGAACATCACTCGAACATCGTGCCGTGGCAGTTGCTGCGGTCACGTTCGGGCATTGAGCTCGACATGCTGCCGGTCTCGCCCGACGGCCGAATCGATCTCACGGCACTACCGCGTCTGCTGACGCCCAACACCAAGCTGGTGTCACTGGCCCATGTCTCGAACGTCACCGGCGCGCTGCTCGATGTGCGCGCCGTCGTCGAAGCGGCAAAAGCGGTCGGCGCGAAAGTGATGCTCGACGGTGCCCAGCGCGCGCCGCACGGGCCGCTCGACCTGCCGTCGCTCGGTATCGATTTCTATGCCTTCGCCGGCCATAAGGCCTACGGGCCGAACGGCATCGGCGTTCTGTGGGGCAAGCCAGAGCTTCTGGATGCGATGCCGCCCTTCATGGGTGGTGGCTCGATGATTGGCCGCGTGACCCTCGCTGAAACGACCTGGGCGCCGTCGCCGCGACGCTTCGAGGCGGGGACACCAGCCATCGGTCCAGCAATCGGGCTTGGTGCGGCCTGTGCCTGGATGCAGGCACTCGACTGGGCAGGCGCGCACGATCACGAGATGGCGCTGGTGCAGCGCTTGATGGATGGCTTGCAGAAGATCGAGGGTACGCAGCTCTTCGGGCCGGCCAGCCTGCAGAACCGCTATCCCGTCGTGTCGTTCATGCTCGACGGTGTGCATCCGCACGACGTGGCGCAGACCCTCGATTCGTTCGGCGTCGCTGTGCGCGCCGGCCATCACTGCGCGCAGCCGCTGATGGATCGCTTCGACCTCGACGGCACGACGCGTGTCTCGATGGCGCCGTACAACGACAACAGCGACATCGACGCACTGCTGGCGGGCGTGGCGCACGCCGCGAAGACCCTGCGATGAGCGACCAGCTTTATCAGGAGCGCATCGTCGCGCTCGCCAAGGCCAAGACCGGCGCCGGCAAGCTCGAGAACCCGACCAGGACGGCGCGGCGCGACAACCCGCTGTGCGGCGACCGCGTGATCCTCGATGTGCGGCTGGACGGGGAAGGGCGCATCGCCGAGATCGGCCATCAGGTGCGCGGCTGCCTCCTCTGCCAGGCCTCGGCCTCCGCTCTCTCCTCGGTCGCCATCGGCCGCAACGCGGCAGGCATCGCCGACCTGCGTCACGACGCCGAACGCGCGCTGGGCCGCGAACCCGGCGAGACGCATGAACCGTTCGATGCCTTCGCGCCCGTGGCCGCGCACAAGTCGCGGCAAGAGTGCGTACTTCTCCCGCTCGAAGCCCTCAAGGACGCGCTTTCCTAGCCAGAAGCCGCGCCCGTAGTTGGCCGCGCCGCTGCCGCGCTTGCGTCACAGTCGCTGTGCACGCTGCGCGGGCAACGTCCGGGAGAGACCATGCGCCTTTTGATGAACGTCGTGGCCCTGCTGGGTCTTGTAGCGTTGCCATCCTTCGCCTTCGCCCAGGACCTCGCGTTGAAGCGAGTCATGCTGTCGTCCGGCGGTCTCGGCTACTTCGAATACGAGGCCAGCGTCGATGGCGACACTACGCTAAAGCTCACCGTGTCGCTCGGCCAGGTCGACGACGTGCTCAAAAGCCTCGTGGTCTATGACGACAAGGGCGGGGTGGGCGGGCTCAGCCTGCCGGGCCGCGAGCCGCTGGCGCAGGCGTTCAAGGATCTGCCGTTCGATCAGAATTCACTGGGCTCGCCGGCCGAGCTGCTCCAGACCCTGAAGGGCGCCCAGGTCACCGTGGGGGGCAGCCGCTCGATCTCCGGCCGCATCGTGTCGGTCGAGGAGGACAGCATCGCGCTGCCCGACAACAAGGGCATGGTGAAGCGCACGCGTGTGACACTCTACACCGACCGCGGCCTGCAGCAGTTCATCCTGGAGGATGCCGAAAACCTGCAATTTGCCGATGCCGCCCTGCGCGACAAGGTCGGCCAGGCGCTGGTCGCTATCCAGGGCAACCGTGCCAAGGACGCGCGCACCATCGACCTCGCGATGCGCGGACAGGGCAAGCGTACCGTGCGCGTCGCCTACATCGTCGAAGCGCCGGTCTGGAAGGCCTCCTACCGATTGACGCTCGGCGCCGATCCGACTGCGGCGCGCTCCGCGCTCCAGGGCTGGGCCGTCGTCGAGAACCTGAGCGGCCAGGACTGGAAGGATGTCGAGCTTACGCTCGTGTCTGGCCGGCCGGTCGCGTTCCGGCAGGCTCTCTACAATGCCTATTACGTGACACGTCCTGAAGTGCCGGTCGAGATTGCCGGCCGCCTCATGCCAGGCATCGATCGCGGCGGCGTCATGGCCGACCAGCAGCGCGCCAAGTCTTCCATGCCGATGCCACCGCCGCCTCCTGCGCCCGCTCCCTATCGTGCGCAGCAGGAGCGGTCGACCACCGTGGGGACCATGGCGGCGCCTCCGCCGCCCGCAGTGGCCGCGGCTGCCGAGCAAATCGAAGCGAGTGACGCCGCAACGCAGGTGATCTTCAAGTTCCCGCGCGCGGTCACCGTCGAGAACGGCCGCACGCTTTCCATTCCGATCGTCGACCGTCAGGTGCCGGCTGCGCGGCTCGCGCTCTATCAGGCCGACACCGCCGCGCGTAATCCACTGGCGGCAATCCGCCTGACCAACGACGGTGAATCGGGCCTGCCGCCGGGCATCATCACGCTCTACGAGCGCGACAAGGGCGGCTACGTCTCCTACGTCGGCGACGCCCGCCTGTCGGGCTTCCCGGTCGGCGAGACGCGCCTGCTGGCCTATGCGCTCGACGAGAAGATCGTCATAGAGCGCGACATCGCGCAGACCGAACGGGTGGCGACAGGTACCATTTCCAACGGCGCATTGCGCCTGTCGCGCGTCATCCGCCAGACCACGACCTATCGCGTGCGCGGCCCGGCCAAGGAGCCGCGCCAGCTCATCGTCGTGCAACGCCGCCTGCCGGGCTGGACCCTGACCAAGCCCGAGACGAAGGACGTGGAGCTGAGCGAAGGCAACTATCGCATCCCTTTCCAGCTCCCGGGCGGCGACCAGACGCAGACCTTCGAGGTCGTGCAGGAGCAGACGCAGCAGCAGGAGATCCGGCTGGTCGAGAGCGCGGCCGAGCAGATCCGCGTCTACGCCCAGGCCCGCGAGTTCGACGCCAAGACGCGTGAGGCGCTGACCAAGGTGTTGCAGCTCCAGCAGACGGTGGCCGAAGCCCAGCGCAAGGTGACGCAAGTCGACACCGAACGGCAGGCGATCGTGCAGGAGCAGGCGCGCCTGCGTGAGAACCTCTCACGCGTGCCCGCCAACAGCGACTTGCAGCGTCGTTACCTCGCAACGCTCGACAAGCAGGAAACCGACCTCGAAGCCCTCGCCAAGCGGCGTGCCGATGCGGACAAGGAGGTCGAGGCGGCTCGCGATGCGCTGCGCACCTACGTCAGCCAGCTCGGCTGATCACCCCGCCCGCAGCGTCCGCACTGCGTCGTCGCGGCGGAAGAGGTAGAGGAGCGCGCGCAGGGCCTGGCCGCGTTCGGTCTGCAGGTCGGGGTCGCGGGCAATTACCAGTCGCGCGTCGTCGCGCGCAGCCTCGAGCAGCTCGTTGTGGACGGCGAGGTCGGCCAGCCGCATGTCGGGCAGGCCGCTCTGGCGCGTGCCTAAAAGCTCGCCGGCGCCGCGCAGATTCAGGTCCTCCTCGGCGATGCGGAACCCGTCCTCGGTCTCGCGCATGATCGCGATCCGCGCCTTGGCAGTCTCGCCGAGCGGCAGGGCGTAGAGAAGCAGGCAGGTCGACTTGGCACTGCCACGTCCGACCCGGCCACGCAGCTGGTGGAGCTGGGCGAGGCCGAAGCGCTCGGCATGCTCGATCACCATTACCGTGGCCGCCGGCACGTCGACGCCGACCTCGATCACGGTCGTCGCAACCAGGATGGACAGGCGCCCGTCGGCGAAAGCCGCCATCGTGGCCTCGCGCTCGGCGCTCTTCAGCCGGCCGTGCAGCAAGCCGACCTTGCCGGGGAAGCGGTCGCTCAACAGCTGGAAGCGTTCAGTCACGTTGGCGAGATCGATCTCCTCCGATTCCTCGATCAGCGGACAGACCCAGTAGACGCGCGCGCCATTGGCGATCTGGCGGCCGATGCCTTGCGCCACCTCGCCGATGCGTTCAAGCGGCAGTGCCCGCGTGTCGATCGGCTGCCGGCCCTTGGGCTTCTCGGTGAGCTTGGAGACATCGAGGTCGCCGTAAGCTGCAAGCATCAAGGTGCGCGGGATCGGCGTCGCCGTCATGACGAGGAGATCGACGGCATGGCCCTTCGACGACAGCGCCATGCGCTGATGCACGCCGAACCGGTGCTGCTCGTCGACCACGGCCATTGCGAGGTCGGCGAACTCGACATCCTCCTGCACCAGTGCATGCGTGCCGACCACGAGCTGGATCGTGCCGTCTGCCAACCCCTGCAAGGTCTGCTTCTTCGCGCGCTGGCCGTCGCGCCCGGTCAGCAGCGCGATGCGCACCCCGGCCGCCTCGGCGATCGGCGCGATGGTGGCGAAGTGCTGGCGCGCCAGAAGCTCGGTGGGTGCCATCATCGCGGCCTGGGCGCCGGCCTCGACGCAGATCAGCATGGCGAGCAGCGCGACCAGCGTCTTGCCGCTGCCGACATCGCCCTGCAGCAACCGCACCATGCGCTGCTCTTTGCCGAGATCGTCGGCAATCTCGGCGATGGCCTGGGTCTGGCTTACGGTTAGCTCGAAGCCCAGCGAGGCGAGGGCGGCTTTGCGTAGGCGTCCGTCGCCCCTGGTGGCATGACCGGCGAGCGTGCGATTGTGATGGCGCACCAGCGCGATGGCGAGCTGGCTGGCCAGCAACTCGTCGAAGGCGAGGCGGGCGCGGGCAGGGCAAGCAGGCGAGAGATCGCCCAGCTCCTCGGGCGCATGCACACGCGCGATCGCCGTTTTCCAGTCGCTCCAGCCCTGCTTCCTGTGGAAGGCGGCGTCCTGCCACTCGGTGAGGCCCGGCGCGCGCTCGACGGCGGCAGTGATGGCCTTCTGTACCGGCTTCTGTGTGAGGCCGGCGGTCAGGCCGTAGACGGGCTCGACCCGCAGGATCGAGGCCCGCTCATCGAGCGGCACGACATGGTCGGGGTGCGTCATCTGCACCTCGCCCTGGTAGATCTCGACCTTTCCGCTCACCACGCGCGTCTCGCCGGGCGGCAGCAGCTTCTTGAGATAGTCCTCGCGGCCGTTGAAGTAGGTGAAGCAGACCCGGCCGCTCTCGTCGCTGCACCAGACCTTGTAGGGCTGGCGCGGGCTGTGCGGGACGATGTGCTCATCGACCGTCACGGTGAGCGTCGCGACCTCGCCGCCGCGCGCCTGGGCGATGTCGGGCGCGTTCCGCCGGTCGATCACGCCGACGGGCAGGTGCCACAGCAGGTCGACGACCAGCGGACCCACCAGTTTCTCCACGAGCGTCGCCAGCCGCGGACCGATTCCGGGCAGCGACGTGACCTGGGCGAAGAGGGGGGTGAGGCTTTGCGGGCGCATGGTTGGCTTGATCAGGGGCTGCGTGACTTCGCCATCGCCGCCGCCTATATGCTACGCCCCTTTTTGTTCCGGGCCTGGGGAAAACATGAGTGCCGACACGGATCTGGAGACGCGCCGGAAGCGTTTGCTCTACCGCAGCACCTATCGCGGCAACAAGGAGAACGACATCCTCCTTGGGCAGTTCGCGCGCGCCCATCTTCCTGAATTCGGTGCCACCGAGCTCGACCAGTATGAACGGCTGCTCGCGGTCGGCGACAACGACATCTACGACTGGGTTTCCGGCAAGGTGGACGTCCCGGCCGACCAGGACTCGCCCGTGGTTCGCAAGCTGCTGGCGTTTCGCGTGAGGTTCTAGTGGCTCTCCCGTTCGCCAGCTCCCTGGCCGCAATTCCCCGCAAGGCCGTCAAATGGACCATCGCCGGCCTGCCGGAAGGTGCCGATGCGCTGATCCTGAGCGAACTGGCGCGTGCGACCGGCGGCACCGACATTCTGCACGTGGCGCGCGACGGGCAGCGGCTGGAGCGGCTGCAGGACGGTCTGCGCTTCTTCAGCCCCGAGCGCGAGGTGCTGGTCTTCCCGGCCTGGGACTGTCTGCCCTACGACCGCATGTCGCCGCATCCCGACATCGTGGCCGAGCGCCTGGAGACGCTGAGCCGGCTGGCGACGTCCAAGGCGCCGGGCGCGCCGGCGCGGATCATCCTCGCCTCCGTCGGCGCCGCCCTGCAGCGCGTCCCACCTCGCAGCCTGTATGCCGAGGCGGCGACGATCCTGCGCAAGGGCCAGACCGTCGACGTGGACTGGCTCACCAAATTCCTGGGCGAGAACGGCTATGGCCGCGCCGAGACAGTGATGGAGCCGGGCGAGTTCGCCGTGCGCGGCGGCCTGTTCGACCTCTTCCCGCCGGGCACCAAGGAGCCGCTGCGCCTCGACCTGTTCGGCGACACGCTGGAATCGATCCGCTCCTTCGATCCGATGAGCCAGCTCTCGACCGGCAATCGCGACGAAGTCGTGCTGCTGCCGGTCAGCGAGGTCCTGCTGACGCCTAAAAGCATCGAGCGTTTCCGCAGCGGCTATCGCGAGCTGTTCGGCAATGTCTCGGGTGAGGACCTGCTCTACGAATCGGTCTCGGCCGGCCAGCGTATGGTTGGTGTCGAGCACTGGCTGCCGCTGTTCCACGACCACATGGAGACGCTGCTCGACTATTGCCCGGGCGCGCTCGTCACGGCGGACCATGAGGCCACCGAAGCGTTCAACGCGCGCTACGAGCTGATCGCCGACTATTACGACGCCCGCCAGAAGACCGGCGCCAAGGGCGGCATGACCGGCGGCGCCGACTACAAGCCCCTCCCGCCGGAGCGGCTCTACCTGAAGCCGTCGGAATGGGAGCGGCTGCTGGACGGCCGCACAGTCGCCCAGTTCTCGACCTTCGATTCGGCCCCCGGCGCGGTGAACACGATCGACCTGGGCGGCCGTCGCCACGAGGGCTTCGCCCAGGCGCGCACGGCGCAGGGCGTGAACCTGTTCGACAAGGTGGCCGAGCATGTGAAGGCCGCGAATGCTGCCGGCCGCCGCATCGTCGTCGCGGGCTACACCGACGGCTCGACCACGCGCCTGCAGCATCTCCTGCAGGAGCATGGCGCGACCACGCCGGTGCTCGCGGCCGACTATGCGATGGTGCAGGCCATGCCAGCCGGCGTGCTGGCCATCGCAATCTGGCCGCTGGAGCACGGCTTCGTGCTCGACGGGCTGGAAGTGATCGGCGAGGAGGACATTCTAGGCGACCGCCTGTCGCGCCCGGCCAAGAAGCGCCGCCCGTCGGAGCGCTTCATCGCCGAGGCCTCGGCGCTGAGCGACGGCGACCTGGTCGTGCATCGCGAGCATGGCGTCGGGCGTTACGAGGGGCTGGTCACGCTGGAAATCCAGAACGCGCGGCATGACTGTTTACGACTGACCTACGATGGCGGCGACAAGCTCTTCGTGCCGGTCGAGAACATCGACGTGCTGAGCCGCTACGGTGCGGGAGAGGAGGGCGCCGTCCTCGATCGGCTGGGCGGCGTCGCCTGGCAATCGCGCAAGGCTAGGCTGAAGCAGCGGATCGCCGACATGGCCGACCGCCTGATCCAGATCGCCGCCGAGCGCGCGATCCGGCGCGGCGAGACGCTGAACCCGCCGGAGGGCCTCTACGAGGAATTCTGCGCGCGCTTCCCCTATGCCGAGACCGACGACCAGCTGCAGGCGATCTCCGACGTGATCGACGACCTGTCGTCGGGCAAGCCGATGGACCGGCTGGTCTGCGGCGATGTCGGCTTCGGCAAGACCGAGGTCGCCCTGCGCGCGGCTTTCGTCGCGGCCATGTCGGGAAAGCAGGTGGCCGTGATCGGCCCGACGACGCTGCTGGCCCGCCAGCATCATCGCACCTTCGTCGAGCGTTTCCAGGGCATGCCGCTCAATATCGGCCGCCTGTCGCGCCTCGTGCCGGCCAAGGAGGCCAAGGCCACCAAGGAGGGGCTGAAGGACGGCACGGTCAACATCGTCTGCGGCACGCATGCGCTGCTGGCCAAGAGCGTCGAGTTCAAGGATCTCGGCCTGCTGATCGTCGACGAGGAGCAGCATTTCGGTGTCGGCCATAAGGAGCGGCTTAAGGAGCTGCGTGCCGACGTCCACGTGCTGACGCTGACGGCGACGCCGATCCCGCGCACGCTTCAGCTGGCGCTGACCGGCGTGCGCGACATGAGCCTGATCGCCACGCCGCCGGTCGACCGCCTGGCGGTGCGCACCTTCATCACGCCGTTCGACGCCGTCACCATCCGCGAGGCGCTGCTGCGCGAGCAGTTCCGCGGCGGCCAGACCTTTTATGTCTGCCCCCGGGTCGAGGACCTCGCCTCGGTCGCGGCCGAGATCCGCGAGCTGGTGCCGGAGATCCGGCTCGGCATGGCGCACGGCAGAATGGCGCCGACCACCATCGAGAACACGATGCAGGATTTCGTCGAGGGCAAGTTCGACGTACTGCTCTCGACCAACATCGTGGAAAGCGGCCTCGACATCCGCAACGCCAACACGATGATCATCCATCGCGCCGACATGTTCGGCCTGGCCCAGCTCTACCAGCTGCGCGGCCGGGTCGGGCGCGGCAAGACGCGGGCCTATGCCTATCTCACCGTGCCGCCGGGGAAGGCATTGAACGAGGCGGCGGCCAAGCGGCTCGAGGTGATGCAGACGCTCGACACGCTGGGTGCGGGCTTCCAGCTCGCCAGCCACGATCTCGACATCCGTGGTGCCGGCAACCTGCTGGGCGACGAACAGTCGGGCCATATCCGCGAGGTCGGCATCGAGCTCTACCAGCAGCTCCTCGAGGAGGCCGTCGCCGCGGCGCGCGGGCGTTCGCAGGAAGCCGCCAAGTCGGAATGGTCGCCGCAGATCAACCTCGGCATCCCCGTGCTGATCCCCGAGGAATACGTACCCGATCTCGCGCTGCGCATGGGCCTCTACCGCCGGTTGGGCGGGCTCACGAGCCAGGCCGAAATCGATTCCTTCGCCGCCGAATTGGTCGACCGGTTTGGGCGCATGCCGGTCGAGGCCGAGTTCCTGCTGAACACGGTGACGCTGAAGCTGCTGTGTCGCGCCGCTCAGGTCGAGAAGATCGACGCCGGCGAGAAGGCCGTCGTCTTCAGCTTCCACGACAACAAGTTCGAGCGGCCCGATCGCCTGATCGGCTGGATCCAGAAGAACGCGCCGCTGGTGAAACTCAGGCCCGATCACCGTGTGATCGTGCAGAGGGTCTGGACGAACGAGCGCCAGCGGCTTTCTGGCGTGACGTCGATCGTTTCTTCTTTGGCGAAGCTCGCCGCTTAGGCGGCGGCTTCTTCATCAGCGTCTTCGCCACGCGCCGGGCGCAGCGCAGCAGCCAGTCGCTGAGCCGTGTGTCACCGGACGCGCGTGCCAGCGTGACCGCACCCACGGCGAGGATCGCCACGGCGGTCGCGTCGGCATCGAGCACACGCTTCTTTCCGCGCGCCAGCTCGGCAATCACGCCATGGAGCACGTTGGCGTAGGCCAGCCGCGCCGCCAGCGGCGACCGCGCCACGTCGCCGGCGAGCGAGGCGAGGGTGCAGCCCTGGGCGGTCGCGGTCAGCGCCTCGCGATCGAGATAGGTGTCCAGCACGGCAGCAGGCTTTTCGGCAGCGCGCAATCTTGGCAGGAACCCGTGGCCCATCCGCACGATCTCGGCGAACAGGTCGTCTTTCGAGGTGAAATGCGCATAGAAGGCGCCGCGCGTCAGCCCGGCCGCCAACATGATGTCGTCGATGTTGGTTCCGGCATGGCCGCGCAGCCGAAACA
The DNA here is from genome assembly GCF_058803965.1 of Reyranella sp. GW821-FHT14A01. Taxonomy (NCBI): domain Bacteria; kingdom Pseudomonadati; phylum Pseudomonadota; class Alphaproteobacteria; order Hyphomicrobiales; family Reyranellaceae; genus Reyranella; species Reyranella sp. GW821-FHT14A01. The sequence continues at coordinate 336,537 of NZ_JBXAPM010000003.1, read as the reverse complement.
GCCGGGCAGCATGCTCGACGATCTCGGCCCGGATGGCGGCCTTGCGGATGGCGCTGATGGGCATGATATGTCAATCATCATATCATATGATGATCGACATATGAATGGCTCATGGCTGGGGGCGCGCCACTCCAGTGGCGCGATCCATCTCGCGCGCTCAAACGAAGCAGATCAGGCTGTGGACTGGGCCGCGCTCGTGGCGGCGTCGCGTTCGGCGAGGTTGAAGACCTCGACGAAGGCGGGCGGCGGTTGGGCGCCGGAGACGGCGTATTTGCGGTTCACGATGAAGCAGGGCACGCCGTTGATGCCGAGGCGGCGGGCATAGACGTCGGAAGCGACGACCTCCTGGCGGCCCTCGTCGCTCGAGAGGTAATGGCGGGCCAGGTCCTCGCCGATGCCGGCGCGGATCGCGACCTCGATCAGCGTGTCGAGATCGCCGATATCGAGCCCTTCCTCGAAATAGGCCTTGAACAGCTCGCCCACGACCTCGTCCTGCAGTTCGTTCTTGGCGCTCCAGTGGACCAGCCGGTGCGACAGCACGGTGTTTGGCGTGCGCTTGATGCGCGAGAACTGGAATTCGATGCCGGCCTCGCGGCCGCTCTCGGCGATCGCCTGGTAGATCTGGCGCGGCCGGTCGCCGCCGCCGAACTTGGCGCGGACATAATCGTCGCGCGTCATGCCCTCGGCCGGCATGTCGGGATTGAGCTGGAAGGGGCGCCACGCGACCGCGACGTCGGTGCGGCCGCTCTGCTCCAGAGCGCGCTCGAACCGGCGCTTGCCGATGTAGCACCAGGGGCAGATCGTATCGGAGACGATGTCGACGTAGATCATAGGTGGAGCTTATGCCTTTCCCGCCAATGCAGGAAGAGGCCCGCACCGGCCGCCACGCAGAGCGCCGCCGAAGTCAGCCAGGCCGCACTGGGCCAGCCGCCGGCCGCCACCAGAGCTCCGGTGATCGGCGGCCCTAAAAGCCCGCCGATATTGGCTCCTTGCATCAGCAGGCCGGTCGAGGCGCCGGCCAGTTCCCTTCGCGGGGCGTGAATCGGGATGGCCGTGAACAGGGCGCCCGGCACGACGCCGATGCCGGCCGAATAGAGGCCGGCCAGCACCAGCCGCATCGGGTCGGGCACGCCGCTCACGAAGATGCCGGCGGCGCACAGGCTCATCGACAGGGTGGCGCCGACGATCACCGTGACCCGTTGCACGCGGCGATGCAGCAGCCAGCCCGCGCCAAGATTGCCCACCACGTTCAGCATGGCGACGACGGCGGTGAAGATGGCGGCGGTCGAGGTCGAGTAGCCCAGCCGCTCGATCAGCAGGGTCGGCAGGAAGCCGATGATGGCGAACCAGGAGCAGGCATAGGCGCCGAAGCACACGCCGATGGCAAGCGGGCCACCGCTGCTTCCCACCTCCTTCATCTCCGACAGGACCGAACGTTGCGGGACCGGCAGCGGATCGAGTTCCCGCCTCGGCACGGCGCGCAGCAGGAGCGCCACGGCCATCAGGGCGGCAGCGGCGGCGGCGACCAGCCAGACGGTCCGCCACGAGGTGCCGGGCAGCACGATGGCCGCAATCACCATCATCGTACCGGCGCCGGCCGGCATATAGGTGCTCCAGATCGCCATGGCGAGGCGCTGGTCGCCGGGCCGGGTGAGGCGCAACAACAGGCTCGGCACCGCGACGACGACGGTGATGAAGCCCAGCCCCTCGAAGACGCGGCCGACCAGCAACGATTCGACGTTGGGCGCGAAGGCGCCGGCAAAGCTCGCCGCCGCGGCCAGCAGCGTGCCGAAGATCGCCAGCCGCCGATGGCCGACGCGGTCGGCCGTCAGCGCGATCGCCATGCCGCTCAGGGCCGTCAGCAGGTTGATGACCGACAGCAGCCAGCCCGCCTGCTCGAGGGTCGCGCCGAGATCCTCGCGGATCGACGGCAGGGCTGGCGGCGCCTTACCGACCTGGAAGGCCGCGACCATGCCCGCCGCCGCCAGCAGGGCGACCAGAGGCCACGGCGTGCGGGCAGGGGTCAGTACTGCACCCGCGCGGTGATGGCGCCGTCGACCACCATGTTGATGCCGGTGATGAACGAGGCGGGCGTGCCGGCCAGGAACACGACGGCACTGGCCACTTCCTGCGGCGTGCCCATGCGACCTGTCGGGTTGCGCGCCAGCGAACGCTTGTAGCGCTCGGTGCCGGCGTCGCGCTGGCGGCCCCAGGTGTTGCCGTCCTCGAGGATGGTGCCGGGCGAGACCATGTTGGCGCGCACGCCCTTCGGTGCCAGCTCGATCGCCATCGACTTGATCATGGGCACGAGCGCCGCCTTCACCGAACGGTAGGGCTGGGTCGGGCCCGCGACCTCGACCAGCGACGTGGTGCCGATGATGGTGAGCGTCGCGCCCTGGCCGCGCGCCTCGAGATGCGGCCGGACGTTCAGCACGGCGTTGACCGTGGCGACGAGGTCGATCTCGATGGCCTTGCGCCAGCCTTCAACCGTGTTGTCGGTGCCGAGCGCACTCACGTTGGCGACGAAATGGTCGATGCCCCCGTCGGCCGCGAACCCGTCGATCCAGGCCTTGAGAGCGGTGTTGTCCGTGACGTCGAGCGCCGTCCCGGTGGCGCGGCCCTGCGTGGAGCGCCATTCCGTCTCGCGCTCCTTCACCAGTGCCGCATCGCGGGCGCAGAAGCCCACGACCGCGCCTTCGGCCAAGAAGGTATCGACGATGGCGCGGCCGATGCTCTTGGTGCCACCGGTCACCATCACACGCTTGCCTTTGAGACCGAGGTCCATGCTGTTTCCTCCGAACGGGTCGCTCGCCTATAAGGCCGGCATGAAACAGTGGAGCGTCCGGCATGTCCAAGCGATTCGACCTTAGCGGCAAGGTGGCCCTGGTGACCGGCGCCTCGTCCGGCCTCGGCGTTCATTTCGCGCGCACGCTGGCAGAGGCGGGGGCTTCGGTGGCGATCGCGGCGCGGCGTGCCGACCGCTTGGCCTCTCTTCAGGCGGAACTGCAGGAGGGCGGCGCCAAGGCGGTGGCCGTCGATCTCGACGTGCAGTCGGCCGAGTCGATCGCCGCGGCCTTCGACAAGGTCGAGGCGGCGCTGGGGCCGGTCGACATCCTGGTGAACAATGCCGGCATCTCGATCGTGAAGCCGGCGCTCGACATGCCGGAGGCCGACTGGGATTCGGTGGTCGACACCAACTTGCGCGGCGCCTGGCTGATGACGCAGACCGCGGGCAAGCGCTGGGTCGCGGCCAAGCGGCCGGGTTCGATCGTCAACATCGCCTCGATCCTGGGCCTGCGCACGATCGGCCAGGTGGCGCCCTACAACGCCTCGAAGGCCGGGCTGATCCATCTCACGCGCGCACTCGCGATGGAGTGGGCGCGCTACCAGATCAGGGTCAACGCGATCTGCCCAGGCTACATCGAAACCGAGATGAACAGCGACTTCTGGAAGACGCCCGGCGGCCAGCGCCTGATCGACCGCATCCCGCAGCGCCGCATCGGACAGCCCGAACATCTCGACGGCGCGCTGCTGCTGCTGGCCTCGGAAGCGGGCGCGTTCATGACCGGCAGCGTGATCACCGTCGACGGCGGCCACACGGTGAGTTCGCTCTAACTCACCACCCGTTGATGCGATCGTAGACGTCCACCACCGACTTGCCGCCGTCGAGGTCGCTGTCGACGACGTAGTAGCGGTCGTAGGCGGCGGCGGTGATGCAGGCGTGGTTGGGCAGGATGCGGACGCGTGCGCCGACCGGCAGGTTGCCGTAGGGCAGCGGATCGTCGGCCGCCACGAAACCGTGCTCCTGCGAGCATTCGATCACGGCCATGCCAGCGGCCGGCGGATTGGCGATGGTGCCGTAGCCGACCTTGGGCTGGAATTCCTGGGCGCTGATGTCCTTGGAGAGCGCCAGCGCGCCGGCATCGACCAGCAGCTGGTTGCGATGCGGATAGTGGCCGATCACCGAGGCCAGCACCGAGAGCGCGATATCTCCCGCGCCGCACGCGCCGATATATTCCTGGTCGAGATCGTTGAAGACATAGACGCCCGGCCGCATCTCGGTGATGCCCGTGAAGTCGCGCGAATGCATCGCCGTCGGCGTCGAGCCGCCCGAGACGATGGGGCAGGGAATGCCGGCGGCGCGCAGCGTCTCGGCCGCGGTCACGATGGCGAGGCGCTCCTGCTCGGCGACACCCGCGATCCCGTCGGGCGTGCTCTGGTGATAGGAATGGCCGGCATGGGTCATGACGCCGGCGAGATCGACGCCCGGCGCCTCGTGCAGGACGCGGGCGATGTCCAGAAGGCCGGGCAGGGCTGGATAGGGCAGGCCGGCGCGACCGCCACCGCTGTCGATCTCGATGAACACGGAGAAAGTGTCGCCGTCCTTGGCTGCGGCCGCGATGGCCTGGGCGACGGCGAGATTGTCGGTGACGACGCGCAGGTTGACGCCGCGCCGGCGCAGCTCGGTCACGGCGGCGAGTTTCGCGGGAATGATGCCGACGCCGTAGAGGATGTCCTTGAACCCGCCATCGGCAAAGTAGCGCGCCTCGGCCAGGGTCGAGACGGTGATACGCCCGTCATGGCCCTCGACGGCCATGCGGCCGATCTCGACCGACTTCGCGGTCTTGAGGTGGGGGCGCAGCATGACACCTGCATTACGCAGGCGGTCGCTCATGCGCTTGAGGTTGCGGCGCAGGATTGCCCGGTCGAGAATGAGAGCGGGCGTCGGCAGGTCGTCGATTGTCTGTGTAGCCATGGCGACGATTTTAGCATGCCCATCGAAAACGAGCGCAAGTTTGTCCTGAACGAGCAGGCCACGGGCCTGGAGGCGGAGCTCGGCGCCACACCGGGCGTGGCGCGGCACCTGCTGCGGCAGGCCTATCTCGACGCATCGGGCCTGCGTATCCGTTCGCTCGAGGGCGACGGCAAGACCGACCACGTCTTCACCTACAAGCGTACTATCGAGGGGCAGGTCGTCGAGATCGAGACCGGAATCAGCGCCGTCGACTTCGCCCGGCTGTGGACCCAGCGCGTAGAGTCGCTGGTCAAGGTCCGCTACTCATGGACCGAGGGCCGCTACCACTGGGATGTCGATTTCTTCAAGCGCGACGACGGCTCGACCTACTTCGCGATGGCCGAGGTCGAGATGCCGGAAGACGAGACCGATCCGCCGCCGCTGCCGCCGGTCCTCGCGCCCCATCTGCTCGCCGCCGCGCCGGCCTTCGACCCGCGCTTCGCCTCCAAGCGCATCTCCGATCAGGCGCATGCCACGCAGATGCTCGCCGACATCCGGGCGAACGGCGGGATCGTCTAGGGGCTGAGCCTCTCGGGAGAGGGGTTAACCGCTACTTCATACCTTTTTACCGTGATTTACTCGCGTAAATCCGGTCGCGACGGCATCCCTGTCCTGCTCTGACGCACTGAGGAGGCAGGAAATGAGACTTCGAGGCAAAGTCGTTCTGGTCACCGGCGCCGCGGGCGGCATCGGGCATGCGGTTTCAACCCTCTTCGCCAAGGAAGGAGCGACCGTCTTCGCCAGCGACCTCACGCCGCCGAAGAAACCGTATGCCGATGGCGTGGAGACGATGACGCTCGATGTCACCAGCGAGTCCGCCTGGGCGGAAACGGTCGACGCGGTCGTCCGCAAGAGCGGTCGTCTCGACGTGCTGATCAACAATGCGGGCATTATCGCCTACGAGCCCCTGCACGAGCTCGACATGAAAGCTTGGCAGCGGATGATCGCCGTCGACCAGACCGGCGTCTTCCTCGGCATGCGTGAAGCGGTCCGGATCATGCGCAAGCAGAAGTCCGGATCCATCGTCAACATCTCGTCGATCTGGGGTAGCGCAGCCGTCGCCGGCGCGCATTCCTATCACGCCGCGAAAGGCGCGGTGCGCAACATGTCGAAGAATGCGGCCCTGACCTACGTTGCCGACGGAATCCGCGTCAACTCGGTGCATCCGGGCTTCATCCATACGCCGCTCACCGACGCGCAAGCCGCCGACCTCAACGAGGCGGTGATCGCAGCGACACCCATGAAGCGTGGCGGCCAGCCGATCGAGATCGCCTACGGTTGCCTCTTCCTCGCCTCGGACGAAGCGAGCTACGTCACAGGCGCCGAGCTGGTGATCGACGGTGGCTACCTCGCGCAATAGGCCTGCACCTTGCGGCCGCGCCGGTCGACGGCGGTGAAGGTCGGCTGGTGTGGGGGCGGCTTTCCGCGTTAAATTGGGGAAAGGCGTTGCCAAGAGGATCTGCCCGTTCAGTCGACCGATCCGGCCGAGCGCGAGTATGCGTTCGGGCCTTTCCGCTTTTTCCCGGCACGGCACCTCCTGCTGGAGGGAACGACGCCCGTTCGCCTGGGTAGCCGCGCGCTGGCTATCCTGGAAGCGTTGATCGAGCATCCGGGCGAGGTCGTCTGCAAGGCCGAGCTGATGGCGCGCGTCTGGCCCAGCACCGTCGTCGAGGAGAACAATCTCAAGGTCAACCTGTCGGCACTGCGGCGGGCCCTCGGCGAGGGCCAACCCAATCGCCGGTTCGTCGCGACGGTCACCGGCCAGGGATACCGGTTCGTGGCGCCGGTACAGGTCTCCGCGCCACCTGGCCCACCCACTCAGGCAATCGTCGCGGGGCCGCACAACCTGCCGGCTTCGTCGAGCCGGCCGATCGGACGGGCCGCGGCAATCGAGGCGCTGCTGAAGCAGTTGTCGAGGCATCGCCTGGTCACGATCGTGGGCGGCGGGGGCATCGGAAAGACGACGGTCGCCCTTGCCGTCGCAGAAGCACTCCTGTCGTCCTACGAGCACGGCGTCTGGTTCGTCGATCTCGCGCCGGTGCGGGAGGCTTCGCTGGTTTCGCGGGCGCTCGCCTCGGGCCTCGGCCTGACGATGTCGACGAAGGAGCCCGCGGAAGCGGTCGCCGACTATCTGCGCGACCGGCGGATGCTGGTCCTTCTCGACAATTGCGAGCATCTGATCGAGCCGATCGCGGCTTTGACGGAGCAATTGATTTCTGGCGCGGCCGGCGTTCGCGTCCTGGCGACCAGCCGCGAGCCGTTGCGGGCACGGGGCGAAAGGGTCCATCGGCTGGCGCCGCTGGCCAACGCGCCGGTCTCGGCCGGCCTGACCGCAGCCGAGGCGCTGCAGTTTCCGGCCGTCCAGCTCTTCGTCGAGCGTGCCCGGGCAAGCGTCGAGGACTTCGAGCTCAGCGACGCGGATGCGCCCGCGGTGGCCGCGATCTGCCGCAAGCTCGACGGCATTGCGCTCGCCATCGAGCTGACGGCCACACGCATCGACGCGTTCGGGCCCAGGGAACTGTCGACTCTTCTCGACGATCGCTTCCGGCTCCTGGGACACGACAGGCGCACCGCCGTGGCGCGTCATCGCTCACTGGCGGCGGCGCTCGACTGGAGCTACGAGCTGCTGTCGGCGGACGAACGGTCGGTTCTGAACCGTCTTTCCCTGTTCGCCGGCCCCTTCAGCCTAGAGGCCGCCACTGTCGTCGCCGCGGGCGGTCGCGTGGGCAGCCGCGAGGTGATCGACGGCATCGAGAACCTGGTCGCCAAGTCCCTCGTTGCAGCCGATGCGAGCGGGACGGCCGTGCGCTATCGCCTGCTCGACACCACGCGGTCCTACGCCCTGCAGAAGCTCACCGAGAGCAACGAGCTGGGCGCGCTGCTGCGACGCCACGCGGAGTATCATCGCGACATCCTTTCGCGAGCGGCGGGCGAGGTCGAGACGCGTCCGACGGCCGAATGGCTGGCCGACTACGGACACTCGATCGACGACATGCGCAGCGCGCTCGCCTGGGCTTTCTCCTCGGATGGCGACGCGGGGATCGGCGTCGCGCTTACGGTCGCGGCCATTCCGCTATGGGTGCAACTGTCTTTGATCGACGAATGCCGGGCGGGCATCGACCGCGCCCTTGCCCGTGTCGGTCCATGGCGAACCGATCGCGACGAGATGAAGCTCTATGCGGGACTGGCGGCCGCGCTGCTCCATGAGAGAGGGCCGCTGCCGGAAGTGGATGCCGTCTGGACGAGGGCGCTGCAGATCGCCGAGCGCCTCGGGGATCGCGAATACCAGCTGCGCCCGCTCTGGGGCCTGGCCATTGCCCGCTTCTATGTCGGCGACTATCGCGTGGCCCTCGACCTCTTGCGGCAGTATCGCACGGTCGCGGGCGAAAGCGGCGACGTCGCCGACCTGCTGGGGTGCGACAGGCTGATCGGCACCACGCTGCATTATCTCGGCGACCAGGCGGGGGCGCGCCGCGAACTCGAACACACGCTGGCGCAGCACCTTTCCCTGCAGCGCTCGCACATCGCCCGCTTCCAGTACGACCAGAGGGTGGCGGCGAAGTACAACCTCACGCACGTCCTCTGGCTCCAGGGCTTCCCGGACCAGGCACAGCGCATGGCCGAAAGCGCGATGGAGGATGCCGAGGCGACGGACCATGCGTTTACCGTAAGCAACGTGCTGATCCACGCCGCCTGTCCGCTGGCGCTCTATGTCGGCGACCTGGAAGCCGCCGGGCGTCTCGTTGCCCGACTGCAGGACCAACTGTCGGCGCATGCGAGGGCGGTGGGCAGGGCGGAGGGCGATTGCCTCGGCGGCATGCTGCTGATCGCGAAGGGCGACCGGGCAGGCCTGCCGCTCCTGCGGCGCGGCATCGACAAGCTGACGGAGGTGCGGTTCCGGCTGCGGCATCCCTATCATCTGGCCGCTCTCGCCCTCGGACTGCACGCCGCCGGGCAGGCGGGTGCCGCGCGGACGACGATCAATCAGGCGCTCGATTGGTGCGAACTGAGCGACGAACGCTGGTGCATGGCGGAGTTGCTGCGCGTCCGCGGCCACTTCCTGGAGGCAGACGGAACCCCGTCTGCGATCGAGGCGGCCGAGGGCAACTACCACCAAAGCCTCGACTGGGCGAGGCGCCAGGGCGCCCTGTCGTGGGAACTGCGAACGGCCATCGATCTGGCCCAGCTCCGGCGGCACCAGGGAAGGGTGGCAGACGCCGAAGAACTGCTCGCCTCGGTCTACGATCGTTTCACCGAAGGCTTCGAGACGCTGGACCTCAGGAAAGCGAGCGGGCTGCTCGAAGAGATGCGGCGGGGCTGAAGCTCACACGGCCCGCGGCCTGATTCTCGGCAGCGTGACCAGGGGCCACGGGTCGGGGAACTGGCCGACGGGACAGTCGATCAGGAGAGGTGCACCCTTGGCGATGCCGCGGGAGATCGCGGCGCCCAACTCGTCGGGAGAGCCGACCCGCACGGCGTCGATGCCGAAGCTCTCGGCCATCTTCACGAAGTCCGGGTTGCGCAGCTCGGTGGCGATGGTCCTGTTGTTGAACAACTGCTGCTGGATGCGTTTCACGTTGCCGAAGGCGCCGTCGCTGAACACCACGGCGATGGCGCCGATCCCGTGCTGAGCGGCCGTTGCCATCTCCATGGCTGTGAACATGAAACCGCCATCGCCGCTGATCGACACGACCGCCGTGTCGGGCCTGGCGATCTTGGCGCCGAGCGAGGTGGCATAGCCCCAGCCCAGGGTCCCCTGATAGCCGGGCGACAGGAAGGTGCGCGGCTTGTAGCTCGGCCAGGCGAAACGCGCGGCATAGCCGATCTGGGTCAGCTCATCGACCAGGATGCCGTCGTCGGGCAGCGCCTTGCGGATCGCCTCGAGGTAGGCGATCTGCGGCGCCAGCAGGTCATGGATCTTCTTGCTGGCGGCTGCCTTTATCTCGGCGACCTGTTCGGCCCGGCCATTGCGCTTCGTGTTGTGTTTGGCCAGCCGATCCGCCAGCACCTTCAGCGTCGCCGCCGCGTCGCCCACGATGCCGATCTCGGGCTTGCGCTGGCGATCGAGTTCCTCGCTGTCGGCGTCGATGCGGATGATCTTCAGCGTGTCGTCGAGGCCCCAGTTCTGCTGCTGCGGCTGCAGGCGTGTGCCCACCGCGAGCACGAGGTCGGCCTCGCCCCAGAAACGGTAGCCGGCCGGCGCCGTGATGGAGAGGCGATGGCGCCCGTCGATCACGCCTTGGCCCATGCGGCCGGTCATCACCGGCGCGTCGAGCATCTCGGCGATCTGCCGGACATAGTCGCCCGCGCCCTGGGCGCCGCCGCCCACGACGATCATCGGCCGCGCGGCGTTGCCCAACAGCTTCGCGGCACGCTCGACCGCGTCCTCGTCGACCGGGCAGGGATCGGCAACGGCCGCGGTGCTTATCAACTCGACCGGCGCGCGCCTGGCCCAGGTATCCATGGCGCATTCGAGGGCGACGGGGCGCTGGCGCCCGGACAGGAGGCGCCGGAAAGCCTCGTTCACCAGGCCCGGCGCAGCATTGGGTGAGGGGATGCGGTCGGCCCACTTGGTGAGGCCGCGCATGATCGCGAGCTGGTCGGGCAGTTCGTGCAGCAGCCCGACATTGCGGCCGATCATCGACTGCTGGATCTGCCCCGTGAGCGCCAGCACCGGCGCATTGACCGCGTACGCGGTGGAGAGCGCCGCCGTCGTATTGAGGAAGCCGGGACCGGGCACGACCACGTAGGCCGAGGGCTTGCCGGCCGCCATCGCGTAGCCCAGCGCCATGTAGGCGCAGGCCTGCTCGTGCCGCGCGTGGATCGGCCGGATGGCGTTGGTGCGGTCGTAGAGCGCGTCGAAGAACGGATCGTTCTGGACGCCGGGCAGGCAGAAGATGGTGTCGATGCCGTTCACTTCCAGCATGGACACGACGGTTTGGGCGGTCGAGAGCGTTTTCATGCGCTCCAGTCTACACGCGCCTCAGTCGACGCGCGCGCCCGATGCCTTGATGATCGGGGCGAGGCGGGCCTCCTCGGCATCGCGGAAAGCGACGGTGTCGGCCGGCGTGCGCCAGACCGCGACCGAGGCGTGTTCGAGGAACTTGGCCTTGAGGTCGTCGCTCTCCAGCGCCTTCTTCGACAGGTCCGACAGCCGTGTGACGATGTCGGGCGGCAGCTTCGCGGGACCGGTGAGGGTGGTCCAGGAGCTGATGTCGAAGCCGGGTAGCGTCTCGGCGATGGTCGGCACGTCCGGCAGCACAGGCGAGCGCTTCGCGGATGTCACGGCGAGGGCGCGCACCTTGCCGGCACGCGCCTGCCCGAGCGCGCTGGGGATGTTGTCGAACATCATGTTGATCTGCCCGGCCAGCAGGTCCTGCATCGCCGGTGCGCCGCCGCGATAGGGGACGTGTACCATGTCGACCTTGGCCATGATCTTGAACAGCTCGCCCGAGAGGTGGAGCGTCGTGCCCGAGCCGGCCGAGCCATAGGAATACTTGCCGGGGTTCTTGCGTAGCAGTTCGATCAGCTCCGGGACCGACTTCGCCGGCAGGTCGAGATTGACCACCAGCAGGTTGGGAAGCTCCCAGATCGTGGAAACGAAGGTGAAGTCGGTCTTGGCGTTGAACGGCAGCTTGGCGTAGAGCGTGGGCGAGATGGCATGGCTGGCGATGCCGCCGAGGCCCAGCGTGTAGCCGTCCGCCGGGGACTGGGCGAGCGTGTCCATGCCGACATTGCCGCCCGAGCCGCCCTTGTTCTCGACGATCCATTGCTGGCCGGTCAGCTCGCTCATCTTGGCGCAGAAGATGCGGGAGAGCGTGTCGGTGCCGCCGCCGGCCGGGAACGGGTTGATGTAGCGGATGGACTTGTTGGGATAGGTCCCCTGGGCGGAGACGATCGCCGGGGCGGCGAGGGTGGCCGCGGCGAGTCCGCCCATGAGGGTACGGCGCCCGATCGGACGCACTACGCGTGTCATCTTATGTTTCCTCCCATTACTTATTGGCGCAGGGAGGGTGCCAAAAAGACGGCGTCCCGTCGATGGGCAAGCCTCAAAACCCTGGATTGTGTCGGGTTGTGGGCAGGACCGGCCTTGCCTCTGCCTTGCAAATATCTGAAAAGTCCCAGTCTTGGGTACTTTCGCCTTCTGAGTGCAAATGGCTGTGGGAGCCGTCTGCATTGGCAAGAGGAATGGTCATGTGGGGTTTTGAGCGGTGGGCCGCGCTGCGGGGAGTCGCGCGCGGCGCTTCCTTGGGCGCCGTTGTGGGCGCGCTGTGTTCCGTTGCGGTGATGCCGGCGTCGGCCCAGCCGAAAGGCGCCACCCAGCCTCCGGCCCAGCCACTACCCCCGGCTCCCGCACAGACCATGCCGGCCCAGCCGGTGCCCGCGAAGCCGCTTGGCCAGGCACAGCCCGCGCGGGCACAGGGCAGGAACCAGCAGCAGGCCGCGGCGCCGAAGAAGCCGGGCGAGCCGTCCGAAGCGGATATCTGCTACGGCGTCACCGGCGCCGATGCGCCGACGAAGATCGAAGCCTGCACCGAGGTCATCAACAAGGGACTTCTCTCGGGCGGCGCCCTGGCGCTGGCCTATCTCCACCGCGGCATGTCGGAGAGCGGGCCGGACAGCGACAAGCGCTCCAAGGCCGACTTCCGGACAGCGGTGCGCATGTACAACGACGCCATCAACGCGCAGCCGCTCAACCCGCATCTCTACATCCAGCGCGGCGTCGTCCACCAGACGATCGGCGAGGCCGATCGAGCGATCATCGATTACAGCGACGCCATCCGCCTCGCGCCGCGCGAGACGCTGCCGCTGATCAATCGCGGCGTCGTGCTCTACACGCGCAAGGACAATAACGAAGGGGCGATTGCCGACTTCAACGCGGCGCTCAAGATCAACAACAAGGAAATCAGCGCCTGGACCAACCGCGGCATCGTCTATCGCAAGAAAGGCGACGTGAACCAGGCGATCTCGGACTTCACGACGGCGATCAAGATCCTGCCCGAGAAGATCGAGCCGGTGTCGCTCGCCCAGGTGCCCGATTCGGTCACCAGCCAGCTTGCCCGGACGCCCCAGCAGGAAGCCAACCGCATCGCCCTTCAGGCCGCCTTCGTCTATTTCCAGCGCGGCCTCGCCTGGTACGACAAGAGCGACTACGACAAGGCGATCGCCGATTTCTCGGAATCGATCCGCCTCAACCCGCGCGACGCGTCGCCCTATGTCGGCCGTGGCGCGTCGTATATGTACAAGAACGACCTGAAGCAGGCGATTGCCGACTTCACGGAGAGCATCAAGCTGAAGCCCGGCCAGGCCTTCGCCCACATGCAGCGCGGCATCGCCTTCCATCGCATCGGCGATTCCGACAATGCTCTGGCGGACTACACGACGGCCCACGAGCTGACGCCCAAGGATCCGAGCCCGCTCGTCAACCGCGGCATCGTCTACTACACGAAGAAGGGCAAGTTCGAGGAGGCGGTCACCGACTTCGACCAGGCCCTCAAGCTCAATCCGAAGGAAGTCAACGCGCTGATCAATCGCGGCGTGACGTGGCGGCAGAGGAACGACCCCGACCGCGCCATCACCGACTTCACCGAGGCGGTGCGGCTCGGCTTGCAGACGTCCGACATCCTGAAACTCGCGCAGAAGGACAAGGACGGCAAGAAGGATCCCGCTTTGTCGCAGACCGCCGACCAGGTGGCCAATGCCTACTATCAGCGCGGCATGGCCATGATCGACAAGCAGGAGTACGAGGCCGCGGTCAAGGACTTCGAATCGGCTCTGCAGATCAACGAGAAGGAGCCGCGCGCCTATCTCGGACGCGGCGCCGCCTACCTCAAGATGGACAAGACGAAGGAGGCCGTGGCCGACCTCGACCACGCCATCAAGCTCGCGCCGGGCATGGCCTTCGCCTATTTCGAGCGCGGCGCCGCCTATCACCGCATCGACGACTACGACCACGCCATCGCCGACTATACGTCGTCGATCGGGATCGATCCCAAGGAGCCGCTGGCCTACATCAACCGCGGCATGGCGCAGATCTTCAAGGACAGGGTCGACGACGCGATTGGCGATTTCGATGCCGCGCTGAAGATCAGTCCCGACGACATCAACGCGCTGATCCAGCGCGGTTTCGCCTACGGGCTGAAGAAGGACTATCCGCGGGCGTTGGCCGACATCGACGATGCGCTGCGCCTGTCGCCCGGCAATCCGACGGCACTGTATTATCGCGCGCAGGTCATGGCCTTCCGCGGCGATTCCGGCCGCGCGATCGAGGACTACACGCAGGCGCTGCGCACCGACCAGAAGAACCCGCGCATCTACGCCAGTCGCGCCAACCTCTACAGCAGCCTCGGTGAATACGACTATGCGATCGAGGACCTGAACAACTCGATCCGGCTCCGGCCGCGCGATCCGAACCTGTTCCTCAACCGCGGCATCGCCTATTTCAACAGGGGCGAATACGCCAAGGCCGTTTCCGACTACGACGAGGCGCTGAAGCTCGACCCGAAGATGGCGCCGGCGCTGAACAACCGGTGCCTGACGCGCGCCGTGATGGGATCGAGCCTCGACGCAGCCCTTGCCGACTGCAACGAGGTCCTCAAGCTGGTGCCCAACGACCCCTATGCCCACGACAATATCGGGCTGATCTACCTGAAGCGGAAGCAGTACGACCGGGCGATCGCCGAGTACAACGCCTCGCTCAAGGTCGATCCCGACCGCGCCCGCGCGCTCTACGGCCGCGGCCTCGCGCGCTCGCGGACCGGGCAGGGCCCGGCCGGCATCGCCGACATGTCGACCGCCAGCGGCATCCAGCCGAACATTTCGGGCGAGTTCACCAAGTACGGCGTGAACTGAGGGTAGGAGCCGGTCGGACTAATTCGCGGTCTTGCCGGGGCGAAGCCGGCTTCTGATGCGGTAGCGTGAGCCCGGATGAAGCAGGGTTGCGCACGAGCAACAGATGGAGCCGCTCCAGGTCCGGCGTCGGACGAGCAGGCAGGCCTGGCCCGCGCCTATACGCAGCCTCCGGCGATCGGCGGCACCCGGGATGACCGCCTCGATCAGGTGCTCCGCATCGCTCAACGGCGCCACTTGCGACAGGTAGGCGTGAGGGGTAAGAAGGCGAAAATCCGCCTCGAGATACTTGGGCGCCGCCTTCGGGTTGACGAACCTGTCCTCGACCTGGATGGGAACGCCATCGTCGCGGTGAACGATCAACGATCGATAGACCAGCTCCCCAGGCACCAGACCCAGATCGCTTGCCAGCTCCGGGCTCGCCGTCTCCGTCGCCAGTTTCTCGATCCGGCAATCGTAGGTTCCGCCGCGCTCGCGTATCTCTTCCGCGATGTCCCGAACATTGATCGCCGACAATTCGGACTTTCGATCCGCACTGAAAGTCCCGACGCCCGGCACCCGAGTCACCAGCCCTTCATCCGCCAGCTCCCGCAGGGCGCGGTTCACCGTCATGCGGGAAATGCCGAGCGTCCTGACGAGCTCGTTCTCCGAAGGCAAAAGCCTGGAAACGCCCACGTCACCTTGGGAGATGTGTTGAAGAATCACCTTCTTCACATGCTCGTATCGCGGCACCGCCAAATCGTTTTTCATCGTCTCTCAAATGCCTGCCGACGTGGATCGCGATTTACATATAACGCCAGATCAAATCGCGCCATTCGAATTCCACGACGGCTCTCTGCCGATCCAAAGGTGGGATTCTCCATTGGAGAATCCTACCAGAGGTTGTTTCCGATCAGGCCCGGGGGCCATCGACGCCCTGAGGTGCACCACCGCGAACGGCACCCGGCGCGATATCGCCCCAGAGAATGTCGAAGCCTTCCGGCAGCGGGCGGCTGTTCGGCATCGCGAGCCAGACGCGCATCATGAAGCGTGTCGTGGTTGCCGTTTCGCCTTCGACAAACGGCGTGCGGCCATGGCTCACGGTGTGATTGTTGAGGAACTGCGCATCGCCGGGTTCGAATCCGATCGTGAGGCAGTTTTCCTCCTTAACTTTCAGAAGAAATGCCAACGCTTCCTTCTGCTCGGCCGTCAGCTCACCGACTTCCGGCCTTTCCTGCGCCTTGATCAGGTTTGCCGGCGAGAAGCTGCCGGTGATCTTTCCGTCTTTCAATCCGAACAACGGAAGGTTGATGGTCTGGTTCACCACGATCTCGGGACGCAGATGATGCCAGTTCGAATACAGGACCTTCAGAAGGTCGGGACGCTGCTCGAGCATCACGTTATGGGCCTTGGCCGTCGAGGCGACCTTGCTGAGGCCGCCGGAGGCCGCATTCCGCACACACAGCAGTCCGATCACATCCGTGCTGTCGGTATGGAAATTGAGGCCGTCCGTCGAGAACGCCTTCGCCCCTGCGGACTTGACCCCGGTTTCACTCTGATAGCGGTTGTTCGGGCCGCGTGACTCGTCCCGAATGAAGTTCAGGCGCTCGCCGCGCTGGTTTTGATAGACGGGCGTTCCCAGGTGGCGCGACAGCCCCCAGAACATGCGCTGGATGTCCGCCTCGTCATAGCGGTCCACCGGCAAGCCGCGGACCCGGGCCACGCCTCGGCCGCTTTCCAGTTCCTCCGACACGTCGGCAAGCAGGTCCCCAAGAGACGAAAGTCTAAAATCGTCCTTTGCAATGTTCAGCGGCGCGATGCTGCGGGTTCCCAGGATGGCCGCGTCCAGTTCTCGCACGTGCGCAGGCGTCAGTTCAAAGATCCAGCTCTTGTCCGCCAGCAGGTCCTCGCCTGACCAAACGGACCTTCCGGTCAACTTCTGCATTTGCTCGATCATCGCTCACTCCTCCTCATGTAGTTACGAACTCTTCCAGGCACTACTCAACGCGTCCTCAACCTTCCTCCTGAAACGCCACCCTTCGATTCTTGCGAAGCTTGGGAAATGCCAGAACGAACAGGAATCCCGCCGCGATGCTCAACAGGATCACGGACAGGGGGCTGGACACGAAGATCGAGAAATCGCCCCGAGACAGGACGAGGGCGCGCCGGAAGTTCTCTTCCATCAGGGGACCGAGAACGAGCCCGAGCAGCATCGGAGCGGCTTCGAGCTTGAGAACCAGGAACAACGTGCCGATCAGGCCCCACAAAGCGGCCTGGAAGATGTCGAACGTCTGGTTGTTGACCGTAAACACCCCTATGCAGCAGAACACGACGATCGCCGGATACAGAAGCTTGTAGGGGATCGTCAGGAATTTCACCCAGACCGAGATGAGCGGCAGGTTGAGCACCAGCAACATCGCGTTTCCGACCCACATGGATGCGATCAGGCCCCAGAAGAGGTCCGGGTTCTTCGTCATCACCTGGGGGCCGGGCGGAATGTTGTGCATCATCATCGCACCGGCCATCATCGCCATGACGATGTTGGACGGGATCCCAAGCGTAAGCATGGGGATGAAGCTGATCTGCGCGGCGGCGTTGTTGGCGGATTCCGGACCGGCGACACCCTCGATCGCACCGTTGCCGAATTCCTGCGGACTCTTCGAAACCTTGCGTTCCAGGACATAGGAGGAGAGGGCGGCAATCACCGGCCCGCCGCCGGGGAAGATTCCCAGCAACGATCCAACGCCGGTTCCCCTCAGGATCGCCGGTATCATGCGATGCCAGTCGGATCGCGAGGGAAAGAGCGTCGAGAAGCTGGAGATCTTCCCGCCCGACGTTCCTGACTTCTGCACATTCACGATGATTTCGGACAGGCCGAACACGCCCATCGTGATCGCAACGAAGTTGAGGCCGTCGACCAGCTGATCGGCGCCAAACGTAAAGCGCTCGATCCCGCTTTGCGTATCGGCACCCACCAGTCCCAGCACGAGCCCCAGGACGACCATCGCGATCGCCTTGAGCACCGATCCAGATGCAAGAACGACCGAACCGACGAGGCCGACGACCATCAAGGCGAAATATTCGGGCGCGCCGAAGCGCAGCGCCACGTCCGAGAGTGGCTTGGCGAAGGCTGCGATGATGACCGTTCCCACGGTGCCGGCGAAGAAGGAACCGACGGCGGCCGCCGTGAGCGCAACCCCGGCCCGGCCTTTCCGCGCCATTTCATGGCCATCGATGACCGTGATGACCGAGGAGGATTCCCCCGGAAGCTTGACCAGGATTGCCGTCGTCGAGCCGCCATACTGTGCGCCGTAGTAGATACCGGCCAGCATGATCAATGCCGTCGTCGGCGGCAGCGCAAAGGTGGCGGGGAGCAGCATCGAAATCGTTGCGATGGGACCCAGCCCGGGCAGGACGCCGATGATCGTTCCCAGCAGGCAGCCGAGAAAGGCATAGAGCAGGTTCTGCCAGGTGAGGGCGGTCGAAAAACCGAGAACCAGATGGTCGTAGAGTTCCATCCTAGTTCGGCCTCAAGAGCATCGGCCAGACCGGGATCTGGACCTGCAGGATATAGGCGAAGCTCACAAGGACGATCGCCGCGAGAATGCCCGCGTTCAGCAGCGAGGCGCGCAAGTCGAATTCGCGGCTCGCCATGCTGCTGAGGATCACCAGCAGGACGGTCGACAACACCAGGCCCAGGAAATCCAGCAACGCCCCGAAGACAATGACCGGGCCCAGGATGCCAACAATCCCGCGCGCTTCGACTCTCTCGGCCTTTCCATCGAGCGGGCCGTTCGCGACGGCGACCGCAACGATCATCAACCCGAGCAGGGACAGGACGACGCCAAGCCAGAAGGGAAAGAAGCCTGGGCCCGGGCTGGACGGTTCGCCGATCGAATAGTCCCGGGCAATGGTGGACACGGCAAAGCCGACAAGGACGAAGAAGCCGCCGGCGCAGATATCCCGCCAGTTATTGTCTCGGAATCGGAACCCTGTTTTCACCTGAGTCATTCCTTCGACCGGATGGAACAGCTACTCGACCTTGATCCCCTGTTCGTCGATCACGATCTTCCAGCGATCCCGCCAGTCCTTCACGTAGGCCTGGAGCGGACCCGGCTCCATTTCGACGTTGGTGAGCGACATCGTTCGCAGGAACTCGCGGATTTCCGGGGACTTCGCCGCGTTGGCGTAGGCCTTGACGAGCTTCTCGCGGACCGGTGCGGGAATGCCCGCGGGAGCGACGACCGCGTAGAACGATTCAAGCCGCATCTGCGGATAGCCCAACTCGGCAAACGTGGGGACGTTCGGGAGCTGCGGCATGCGCTCCGGAGATGTCACGGCCAGGGTCCGGTATTGCCCGCCATCCTCGTAGATCTTCATCTGGAAGACGGTGTCGAAGTTGGCATCGAGGGAGCCATTGACCATCGCGGCCATGACCTCACCGCCCTGCCGGTAGTGAACGGGGACGCCCTTCACGCCCAGCTTCTTCATCATCTCCATCGCCAGGTGCTGCGGGCCGGCAATGCCGAACGTTCCGAAATTCAGCGGCTTCTTCTGTGAAGCTTCGATCAGTTCCTTGACCGACTTGATGGGCGAGTTTGCCGGCACCGACAAAGCGAGAGGCGACACCGCCATCATCGCGATGAAGGCAAAGGTCGTATCGGGATTGTAGGGAAGCTTGGCATAGAGATTGGGATGAATCGTAAGAGGGCCCGAATTGCCCATCCCGATCGTATAACCGTCGGGCGTCGCCCGACCGATCTCGGCGAGGCCCAGCCGGCCGGCCGCTCCGGGCTTGTAGTCGAATACGATCGGTTGCCCGAGTTCCTTCGAAACACGCTCGCCGTACAGGCGCGAAAGGGAGTCCGTGATTCCACCGGCGCCCCAGGGAACCAGGAATTTTATGGGCCGCGCCGGCCATGTTTCAGCGTGCACTTCGCTGGAAAACGCCAGGGCCGCCAAGCACAAACTGATGAGCCGCTTCATAGCAATCCCTTCCTTACTCGCCTGCATCCGCAGGAAGGTCAGTTGTCTATACAACCCTATGCATGCGATTTTTGGGTGTCAATTTGGGGTCGGCGCGCTCGTGCAATCCAACAGCCTATTTTCGATGCGCATGCGCTCTCTTTTTGAGCAGGCATCGACTCGGACTCGTCCGCGAACGCGATTTCTCGATCTCGCGGACGGATCCCGCGAGCGGAGTGAGATCAGAAATTAGACAAAGAATTTTTTACGCGACGGCTTGCATTGCGCCGTCGCAGTCAGTTCCCCGGCTTGACGCCGGTGGCTTTCACCACCTCGGCCCAGGTCGCCATGTCCTTGTCGATGAACGCCGCAAAGTCGGCAGGCGTCATGGGAGTAGGCACGCTGGCGCGTTCCTCGAACTGGCGGGCAATGGCAGGATCGCGCAGCAGCGCGTTCACGTCGGCATTCACCTTGACGACGATCTCGTCCGGGATCTTCGCGGGACCGGCGAGGCCGACCCAGCCGGCCGAATCGTAGCCCGGTACGGTCTCGGCGATGCAGGGGATGGTATCGAGCGGCGCGGGTGCCCGGCGCGCCGTCGTCACGGCGAAGGCCTTGATGCGGCCGTCGCGGATCGGCGTCAGCGCCGAGGCGGTGCTGTCCATCATCAGCTTCACGTGGCCGCCCAGCAGGTCGGACATGGCGGGGCCGCTGCCCTTGTAGGGAATGTGCTCGATGTCGATACCGGCACGCAGCTTGAACTGCTCCATGCTGAGATGCTGCGCCGTGCCGGGGCCGGCCGAGGCGTAGGAAAGCTTGCCCGGCTCCTTCTTGGCCAGAGCGATCAGCTCGGCCAGCGTGTTCGCCGGGAAGGAGGGATGCGCCACGATCACCAGCGGTCCGGCGATGAACCGGGCGATCGGCTTGAAGTCGACCAGCGGCTTGTAGGGCAGGTCGGTATAGAGGCTTGGATTGACGCCGAAGGTGCCACTGGTGACGACCATCAGCGTATAGCCGTCGGGCGCCGCCGCCTTGCCGGTCTCGGTGCCGGGGATGCCGCCGCCCCCGCCCTTGTTGTCGACGATCACCTGCTGCTTCCACGTCTCGGTCAGCTTGTCCGCCAGCAGCCGGGCGAAGATGTCGGCGGCCTGGCCCGGCGGGAAGGGCACGATGATGCGCACCGGCTTGGACGGCCACGCACCCTGCGCGTGCGCGAAGCTCGAGATCAGCGGTGCGGAGAGGCCAAGCGCCAGCGCGCGACGGCGGGTCGTTCCAGTCATCCTGCGTTTCCTTCCTGATTTCGTTTTTGATTGGTCTTGCTAATCGGCGACGGCGCCCGAATCCTTCACCGCCTTGCCCCATTTCGGCACGTCGCGCTGCAGCGCCTCGGTGAGCCCGGCCTGCGACGAAGCCACGACTTCCAGCCCGATCTTGGCCAGGCGCGCCTGCGTCTCGGGCTCGCGCAGGGTGGCCGCGATCTCCTGGTTGAGCTTGGCCGCGATGTCGGCGGGCATGCCGGGCGGGCCCATGACGGCCAGCCAGCTGTCGCCCTCGAAGGCGACGCCGCCCTCGATGAAGGTCGGCACGTTGGGCAGGGCGGGCGAGCGCTTCGACGAAGCGATGCCCAGCGCACGCACCTTGCCCGCCTCGATATGCGGCAGCGCGGTGTTGACGCTCACCGAGGTGAGCTGCACTTCGCCCGACAGCAGCGCCTGCACCGCCGGCGCGCCGCCCTTATAGGGCACGTGCACCATGTCGAGCCCGCCCGCGGCGGCGCGGAACAGCTCGACCGTGAGGTGCGAGCCGTTGCCCGTGCCGGCCGACGAATAGGTGAGCTTGCCCGGCTGACTCTTCACCAGCGCGACGAACTCCTGCGGTGTCTGCGCCGGCACCGACGGGTGGATCATGATCACGGTGGGGAAGGTGGCCGCCAGGGTGATCGGCGTGAAGTCCTTGAAGACGTCGTAGGAGAGCTTCGATCCGTAGAGCGTGGGCGCGATCGCATGCGTGCCGTTGTCGGCGACCAGCAGCGTATAGCCGTCCGGTGCGCTCTTCGACACCAGCGCGCTGCCGACCGTGCCGCCGGCACCAGTGCGGTTCTCGACCACGACCTGCTGGCCGATCCGCTCGCCCAGCTTCTGCGCCAGCATGCGGGCGAAGGTGTCGGAGTTGCCGCCCGGCGCGTGCGGCGCGACCAGGCGAATGGTCTTCGACGGAAATCCCGCCGCCGTCTGGGCGCCGGCGGGCAGTGCGGTCGAAGCGGCAGACGCAGCCATGAGGCCGAGCGCCTGGCGGCGGGTCATGTAGCGCATCCTGGTTTCCTTCCCGACATTGCTTTTGCGGGAAGGTTACCATGGTGTGGGAGAAAAGCCTCCCTACACGTTGAGCAGGTTGTCGGCGTCGGTCGTCTTGAGGACGATCGAGATGACGAGGTCCTGGTAGTCGTTGTCGCCGCTCGACGACGGCAGGTCCTCGAACCCCATGAACATGGTCAATCCCCCTGCCTCTGTGCCCGAAAGCACCTGGACGGAAGCTCCCGGGTTCAAGGTCGAGAAGGTGTGGAAGATGGTGGCGCCGTCGAACGAACCAAGCGAGTTGCTGAACAGGATCGGCGGCACGCCGGCATTGAGCGAGGCGGGATCGGTTGAGCCCGGCGCATGGAAGGAAAGATCATCGGGCAACGTGCCGAGACGATGGGCACCGTCCTGGATCAGGAAGAATCCGAGGCGTGCGCCCGCCACCGGCGTCAGATCGAACCGGGTGGCATCGGCCGCCACGTTCAGTGTGTTGGCAAACAGGATATGGACGTTGCCCAACGTGCCATCGGCAGCCACTTCGTAGCTTCCGAACGAGTTGGCATAGGTCGAGATGGCGGACCGGAAGTCGAGGGTGAACGTCACGGATCCGTCGCCCTGCAGGAATCCCTCGCTCACGACGCCGTTGATCGACGATGCCGCCACGCGCACGCCCTCCTGCAGGGAGGGCAGGAAATTGCCGAAGCTGATCGTCGTGTGTGCGTCCGCGCCGATGCCGCGCGCCGCCGCCATGAAATCGCCTCCGTCGTCGAACGCGCCTCGCAACTCGAAAGTGTTGCCTCCGAAGGTGAGCGTCGCGAGGTCCTTGTCGCTGTTGTAGGTGACCGTGAGGCTCGATCGGCCGACGAGGGATCCCAGCATATCGATCGAGCTCCCCGCTTTGAAGCCGTTGACCCGGTCGGTCTGCATGTCGGCCCAGGTATCCCGCAAGGTGTCCTTGCCGGTGGTGATTTCGATGACATCGGCCCCGGCACCGCCGCTCAGGATATTGGTTCCGGCGCCGCCCCGGATCTGGTCGTTGCCGGCCCCGCCGAGGAGCGTGTCGTTGCCGAGCCCGCCATCGAGAAAGTCGCTGCCGTCGACACCGATCAACATGTCATTGCCGGCTCCGCCGGCGATATAATCGTTGCCCGCGCCGCCGTTCAGTTCGTTGGCGATGTCGTTGCCGGTGATCGTATCGTTGCCGCTGCCGGTGGTAAGGTTGCTGATCAGCGAACTCGTGTCGCCCATGTAGAGCAGCGCGTTGTAGATGTTGCCCTGCGCCAGGAAGGCGGACGGGTTTGGCGAGGCGATCTCTGAGTTCAGCTCGGCCAGCTTGCTTCGCGCAAAGAGGAGCCACCTGCCGGGGCGCAGGTCGTCGACCTGGTCTTCGTTGAAATTGCTCAGGTCGTAGGTCGTGAGGGCGCCCCGCGTCCACACGGTCGAGAAGATCTTGTTGGTCGCCGTGATACCCGTCGTGTTCGGGTCAACCACACCGTTGATGGATTGTTGCCCGGTAATCTCGTCCCACTTGTAGGTTGCGGTCGTGCCGCGCTTGTCGAAGTTGGCGCCGTAGTAGGCCTGCAGCGCCGCGATGTCGTACATCATGTAGCTCTGCGGCGCGGAGCCGTTGCGCGCCTCGGTCGCGGCATTGGTATCGGCTCCGAAATAGCTCGCATACGTCATGATCGAGAATTCGTTGTCGTTCCTGTCGGCCGACAGCGTGCCGTTGTAGTCCGCATCGTGGCCGTGCTTCAGGCCCAGCGAATGGCCCATCTCGTGCATGATGGTGGTGAGGTGGTCGGTACCGTAGAAGTCCGTCGACTCCGGCTTGCCGTTTCTACCCAGCCAGTTGTCGCCCGCGATGCGGGCGTCGACCGGAGAGTAGGGGCCGCTGGTGGTGGGAAAGCCGGCCCACGAACCGCTGAAGTCATAGCCGCCGAAGCGAAGGGTTGCGTCCTCTCCGGACGGTGAATCCGCGAGCTCGAACTTGAGCTTCGTATATGATTCGACCAGTCTCATCGCCGTCAGGGCGCCCGCTTGCTGCTCCGCGGTTGTCACCAGGAATCTATCGGTCTTGTTCGTGTCAGGATAACCGCCTGGGACGTCGGTATAGTCCGTGACGACCGTGGGGAACGCATACTTGATCACGGTTGCCGGCGTGTCGCCGCCCAGCCTGGTGACCCAGCGGGAATCCATCATCGTGGCCCGGACATTCGGGTCGGTGATCCAGCTGGAGTTGAAACTCCCGCCATAGAGGCCGCCCTTGGGGCTCGTGAAATCTGTCGGGGGCGTGGTGGCTGGCCGCTCGTCGTCGTCGGTAGGCATAATCGAGGAACTTTCCCGCGAATGTTGTCGAAGCGACTACATCCTAGGAGCGATTCACATAGGGCAGGGTGTGCTATCGAACGCCTGCTGCGATCGGCCGCTGGTGCCGATCGCAACCCGGGTTACGGTCTTGTTACGGCCGGGCGCTTACGCGTTCAGCAGATCGTCCGCGTTGGTCCGGATGGTGATGACCAGATCCTGGAAGTCACCGTCGCCCGTCGTCGAGGGCAGGTCCTCGAAGCCAAGCGACATTTCCAACCCTCCTTGCGACGTTCCCGACAGGACTTGAAACATGTCGCCCGGGTTGAGCGTCGAGAAACTGTGGAAGATCACGGCACCGTCGAACGCGCCGCGCGAGTCGCTGAACAGGGTCGGCGGCAGGCCGGCATCGAGCGTGGCCGGATCGGTCGAGCCAGGGCCGTGGAAGGAAAGATCGTCGGGCAGGGCGCCGAGGCGGTTAAACCCGTCCTGGATCAGGAAGAAACCCAGCCGGGTCCCCGCCGCGGGCATGAGGTCGATGCTGCGCCCGCCCGGGGCCACGTTCAGCGTGTTGGCGTACAGGATATTGACGTCGCCCAGCGTACCGTCCGCGGCGACTTCGTAGTAGCCGAACGTGTTGGCGAAGGCCGAGACCGCCGACTTGAAGTCGACCGTGAAGGTCACGCCGCCTTCCAGATAGGCGTCGTTGACGACACCGTTGATGAAACCCGGGTTGACCCGCACGCCCTCCTGCAGGATCGGCAGGAAGTTCGCATAAGTGATCGTCGTGTGCGCGTCGGCCCCGGTTCCCCGCGCCGCGGCGATGAAATCGCCGCCTTCGAACAAGCCGTTCAGCGTCACGGAATTGCCCCCGGCGGAGAGCGTGGCGCGGCTGTTTCCCACGCTATATTCGACGTCGAGGTTCGAGCGGCCGACCAGCGATTCCAGGAGGTCGATCGAGTGTCCTTTATGGAACCCGCTTATGGTGTCCGGCATCATGTCTGCACAGGTGTCACGCAGCGTATCGTTGCCGTCACCGAACCTGATTCTGTCGGCATCGGCACCGCCTTGCAGAATGTTGACGCCGAGACCGCCCTGAAGTCGGTCGACACCGGCGCCGCCCAGCAGAAGATCGTCGCCGGCGTCGCCGCCGAGGATGTCGTCGCCGGCCCCACCGTCGAGCCGGTCGTTACCATCTCCGCCCTGGAGAAGGTCGCCCCCGGCATTGCCGGTCAACTCGTTATCGAGCACGTTGCCGAAGACCCAATCGTCGCCGCCGCGCCGGCAATCAGGTGGCTGATCAGCGAGCGCCTGTCATCGCCGTACTGCAGCGCGTTGTAGACGTTACCCCGCGCGATGAAATTTGGAGTCGAAGGAAGGGAAACGTCGGAATTCAGGTCGGAGAGCTGCGACCGCGAAAAGGTGAGGTACCCGCCTGGATTCAGATCGTTGCGCTGATCCTCACTGAAATTGCTGAGGTCGTAGGTCGTGAGGGCGCCCTGCGTCCACACGGTCGTGAAGATCTTGCCCGTATCCGTAACGCCGGTGTTGGGCGCATCATCGCCGTTTATCGTCAGCTGCCCGGTTGTTTCGTTCCACTTGTAGAGGGCGGTCGTACCGGCCTTGTCGAAGTTGGCGCCGTAAAGCGCCTGGAGGGCTGCGATGTCGTACATCATGTAGCTCTGCGGCGACGAGCCGTCGTGAGCCTTGGTCGGCGAGCCCGTATCGGCAAAGAAGTAGCTCGCATATGTCATGATCGAGTATTCGTTGTCGTTCTTGTCCGACGACAACGCGCCGTTAAGGCGTGGATCGTGACCGTGTTTCAGGCCGAGCGCGTGCCCCATCTCATGCATGACGGTGAGGAAAGGGTCGGTCCCGTAGAAATCCGCCTGGGACGGCCGTTTGTGCTCAGCCAGATGTCGCCGGATTGGCGGGCATCCTGAGGGACATAAGGGCCGTTGTTGGGAGGAAAGCCCCCCTGCGTGGGGCCGCTGCTGAGACCCGAGAAGCGCAGCGTCGCGTCGACAGCCGACGGCGAGTCGGCCAGCTCGAATTCGAGCTTGGTGTACGACGACACGAGATCCATCGCGACGATCGCCGCCGCTTGTTGGTTGGCGTCAGTCTCCTGGAAATTGTCGACCAGCTCCATGTTCG
The DNA here is from genome assembly GCF_058803965.1 of Reyranella sp. GW821-FHT14A01. Taxonomy (NCBI): domain Bacteria; kingdom Pseudomonadati; phylum Pseudomonadota; class Alphaproteobacteria; order Hyphomicrobiales; family Reyranellaceae; genus Reyranella; species Reyranella sp. GW821-FHT14A01. The sequence goes on along the minus strand of NZ_JBXAPM010000003.1, from coordinate 310,194 downwards.
GATAACCGTCGGTGAAATCCGTCTGCGCCGTCGGGAACGCGTACTTGATGACGGTCGCCGGCGTGTCGCCGCCCAGCTCCGTGACCCAGCGATAGTCCATCAACGTGGCCCGGATGTTCGGGTCCGCCACGCTGCTCGTGTCGAACGTCCCGCCGAAGAGCCCGCCCTTTGGGGTTGTAATATCTGGCGTGGTGACTGGCAGCTCGTCGTCGGTAGGCATGATCGAAAAACTTTCCGCGAATGTTGGCTAAGCGACAAAATTCTAGGAGCGATTCGCAGGGGCAGGGCGTTGTATCGCACACCTGCTGCAATCGGCCGCTGGCTCGATCACAAAGCGCGTTACGATTTTATCGCTTGCCGCACTACATGCGTGAACTTGGCGGAGGGGGTGGGATTCGAACCCACGGTGGGCGTGAACCCACGCCGGTTTTCAAGACCGGTGCCTTAAACCGCTCGGCCACCCATCCAGCTCGGCGAGTCAATACTTAGGTGCCGCCACGATTGCAACAAATGGCACAATTGGTCGGCCGGCGCTGAATGCTAGTTTTCGAGACGCCCTTGTCCCTTCGAAGCCGGGCGAAGCCGCCGAACGAGGCCGGCAAGGGCGTTGCGCATCTTCTCGAACGCGACGTAGAGGCCCGGGATGACGAAGATGCCGAGGCAGGACGCCGCGAGCATGCCGCCGAACACCGCGGTGCCGACCGCGCGCTGCGTCGCCGCGCCGGCTCCGGAGGCGATGACCATCGGCACGAGGCCGAGAATGAAGGCGAAGGAAGTCATCATCACGGCGCGGAAACGCTGTCCGGCCGCCGTTGTCGCCGCGGTCACAGCATCGCTGCCGCGTGCGCGTTCCTGCATGGCGACCTCGATCACCAGGATGGCGTTCTTGGCCGCCAGCGCGATCAGCACCACGATGCCGATCTGGGCATAGACGTTGTTGGCGAGGCCGGTCAGCCAGAGCGCCGCCAGGGCGCCGAACAGCCCGACGATGACCGAGAGCAGGGCGGCGATCGGCAACGCCAGGCTTTCGTAGAGCCCGACCAGGAAGAGGTAGGCGAACAGCACGGCGAGGGCCAGGACGAACCCGGTCTGGCTGCCGGCTTCCTTCTCCTGCTGCGCCGTGCCGGCCCACTGGAAGGCGTAGCCCGGCGGCAGGTTCGCGCGCGCCACGCGCTCCATGGCCGTGATCGCCTCGCCCGACGAGTAACCCGGCGCCGGCGCGCCGTTCAGCGGGACCGCGCGCAGGTTATTGTATCGAACGATGGTGGCGGGGGCCGTCGTGAGCTCGAGCGTCGCCACGGCCTGCAGCGGCACGAGCTTGCCGCTCGCCGAGCGCACCCGCACGCGATTGACGTCCTCGATCGTGCGGCGGTCGATGGCATCGGCCTGCACGCGTACGGTCCAGGTGCGGCCGAACATGTTGAAGTTGTTGACGTTGCGGCTGCCCATCGCCGTCTGCAGGGCCGAGAAGATGTCGGGGATCTCGACGCCCAGTGTCTCGGCGCGGTCGCGGTCGAGTTCGAGCCGGATCTGCGGCGTCGAGGCGCTGAAGGTCGTGAACACGCCGGCCAGCTCGGGCGCACTCTGAGCGGCATTCAACACACCGCGCGCCACGGCGACGATCTCCTCGGGCCGCGCGCCGGTGAGGCTCTGGATCTCGAATTCGAAGCCCGACGAGTTGCCGAGGCCGGCGATCGGCGGCAGGTTGAACGCATACACGTTGGCGACCGCGACCCGCTGGAACGCCTTGTTGAGGCGCTCCAGCACGGCGAAGGCCGTCATGTCGTGCCCGTGTCGCTCGGCATAGGGTTTCAGTGAGACGATCATCATCGCCCGGTTGGGCAGGTTGAGCCCGTCGAGCAGGCTGTTGCCGCTCACGGTGAAGAAGTTCTGCAGCCAGGGCTGGCCCGCCAGCATGCCCTCGACCTGCATCACGGCTTCCAGGGTGCGGCTGGTGGAGGCAGCGTCGGGCAGCTGGATCTCGGCCATGAAGGACGACTGGTCCTCCTCGGGCAGGAAGCCCGTGGGCACGAGCCGGCCCAGCCCGCCGGTGGCGAGAGCGAACAGCAGGACGAGCCCGACCGCCAGCACACTCCGGCGGATTAGCGGTCCTGCGAGCCGCAGGTAGCCGCGGCGCGTGGCGTCGATGCCGCGCTGCAGTCGGGCCATCAGCCCGCGCGGCTCGCCGCGGCGGGTGAGGAGCAGGGCGCACAGCGCCGGCGAGAGCGACAACGCATTGATCGCGGAGATCACCATGGCGACCGAGATCGTCACCGCGAACTGCTGGTAGAGCTTGCCGGCGATGCCCGGCATGAAGGCCGTGGGCACGAACACCGACAGCAGCACCAGCGTGATCGCCACGATGGGGCCGGTGACCTCGGCCATCGCCTTCTCGGTCGCTTCGGCCGGCGTCAGGTCCGGTTCCTTTTCCAGGGTGCTTTCGACCGCCTCGACCACGACGATGGCGTCGTCGACGACGATGCCGATGGCCAGCACCAGCGCCAGCAGCGACACGGTGTTGAGCGACAGCCCCATCATCTGCATCACGGCGAACGTGCCGACCAGCGCCACCGGCACGGCGACGATGGGAATGAGCGTCGCGCGCAGGCTGCCCAGGAAGAGGAAGACCACGATGGCCACCAGCACGAAGGCCTCGATCAGCGTCTTCACCACGCTGTGGATCGTCGCCTCGACGAACACCGTGGTGTCGTACATCACGTCGAAGGCCACGTCGTCCGGCAGCCGGTCCTCCAGCTCCTTCAGGACGCGGCGCACGCCCTCGGCGGTCTCGAGCGCGTTGGCACCGCCGAGCTGGTAGATCTGGATGCCCGCGGCCGGCTTGCCGTTGTAGCGCGTGGTGACGTCGGCATTGGCCGAGCCCAGTTCGACCCTGCCGATGTCGCGGATGCGCAGCAGCGCCCCGTTCGAGGTCGCGCGCACGCTGATATTGCCGAACTCCTCGACCGAGGTGAGGCGGCCCTTGGCCGTGATGTTGAGCTGGAAGTCGACGCCGTCGAGCAGGGGCGCCGCGCCGACACGCCCCACGGCGGCCTGCATGTTCTTGGCCTCGATCGCCTTCACCACGTCCTGTGCCGTGATGCCGAGGCTCGACATGCGGTCGAGGTCAAGCCACACGCGCATCGCATAGTCGAGCCCGCCGAACAGGCCGGCCGAGCCGACGCCCGGCACGCGCTGCATGGCGTCGAGCACGTTGATGGTCGCGAAGTTCGACAGGAACAGCGCGTCGCGCGTTCCCTTGGGCGAATAGACCGCGACCACCTGCAGCAGCGCCGAGGACTGCTTCTTCACCAGCACGCCGTTCTTCTGCACCTCGTCGGGCAGCAGCGGCATCGCCCGGTTGATGCGGTTGTTGACGTTGACCGTGTGGTCCTGCGGGTTCGATCCCACCTTGAAATAGACGCTGAGGCTGTAGCTGCCGTCGCTGCCCGAGGTCGACTTCATCGAGATCATGTTCTCGACGCCGTTGACGTTGCGCTCGATGATCTGCGCCACGCTTTCCTCGACCACCTCGGCCGACGCGCCGGCATAGCTGGTCGTGACGGTGACTTCCGGCGGCACGATGTTGGGGAACTGGGCGACCGGCAGGCTGCCCAGCGCCAGCCCGCCGGCGATGACCATGATCGCGGAGACGACGAAAGCCAGCCGCGGGCGGCGGATGAAGAGCGACGCGATGCTCACGGGCTCAGCGCTTGCGCTGGTCGGCGGCAGCCGGGGCGGGCTGCGCTTCCACGGCCGAGCCGGGACGCACGCGCTGCTGGCCCTGGACGATGACCCGGTCGCCTTCCTTGAGGCCGCTCGCCACGGCGATCATGCCGTCGCGCACGAAGTCGATGGTGATGCGGCGCTGCTCGACGGTGCCCTTGCCGTCGACGACGTAGACATAAGGGCCGGTCTGGTCGATCGCGAGCGCGGGCTGCGGCACGACGATCGCCTTGGCGGGCGCGTTGCCCTCGACGATCACCCGAACGGTCTGGCCGTCGGTCAGCAGCTCGTCGGCATTGTCGAACACCGCGCGGGCCATCTGCCCGTCGGTATTGGGATCGACCGTGACGTCGATGAAGTCGACCTTGCCCTTCTCGGGATAGAGCTTGCCGTCGGCGAGGCGGAGGCGGACGGGGAGGTGCTCGCCGGCCCGCAGGTCGCGACGCACGTTCAGCAGCTCCGCCTGGGACACCGAGAACAACACCCGGATTTGCCGCTCGTTCACGATCGTGGCGAGAACGCCCGATTCGGGCCCGACGATGTTGCCAGGCGAGACCGAGGCGCGTCCGATCAGGCCGGAGATCGGCGCGGTGATCTTCGTGTAGGAGAGTTGAAGCTCGGCATCCTCGAGCTGTGCTTCGGCGTCGTCGAGCGTCGCCTTGGCCTGGAGCTGCTCGCTCAGCCGCTGATCGTAAACCACCTGCGAGGCGTTGTGCGAGCGCAGCAGCTCGGTCGTCCGGCTGAGCTGGGCGTCGGCATTGATCAGCGCCGCGCGGGCGCCGTCGCGCAACGCCCGCTTCTGGTTGACGGCGATGCGATAGGGCGTGGGCTCGATGGTGAACAGGACCTGACCCTCCGTCACCTTGGCGCCGTCGGTGAATTCCCGCTTGCCGAGGGTGCCCTTGACCCTTGCCTGCACCTCGACTTTGTCGAATACCGCGATCCGGCCGACATATTCCGACTGGGGCGCCAGCGGGCGCAGTTCGGCCGGCTGCACCAGGACCACCGGCGGCGCGTTCTCGGGCGGCTTGGTCTGGGCACCCGCCGGGAGGGCAAGCGCGAGCATCAAAGCCGGAATTGCCGCCAGGACGGGCTTCACGTTCCTGGCCAATCCCTTATTTCCCGCCGACGACCGCATAGCCCTGGATCTCCAGCTTGGCATCCGGATCTGCGAGGGCCGTGATCGTGATCAGCGCGCTTCCCGGGAAATTGTCGCCGAAGACTTCCTTGCGGATTTCGGTAAGGCGCGTGCCGTATCTCACGTCCGTGATGAACACGGTCATCTGGACGATGTCGGAGAGCTTTCCGCCCGCTTTCTCGAGGGTCCGGCCGAGCAGCTTGAAGACCTGCCGGGCCTGTCCTTCGAAGTCGCCGGCGAGCGACTTGCCGTTATCGTCCACCGAAGCGGTTTGCCCCGCCAACCAGACGGTCTTGCCGCCCTCCGTGACGACAGCCAGGGAATAGCCGCGCTGCTGGGGCCGCTCGTCCTTGATATAGTCCTTGGCCACCGCCGCGTGGGAAAGCGCAAACGACAATCCCGCCGAGCAGATGGCGGCTTTCACAATCTTCAGCATTCCTGGCAGCTCGCTTTGTGGGCCGAACGGACGCGCAGATACTTACATACCAGCCGTTACGAGCGCAAAACGAGAACCACCTGCCGTCCATGACAAGCGCAAGAAATCTGCGGGCGAGAGATGTCGTCGATCAATAGCCGCCGATCACCGGCAGAATCTCGCCCGTGATGTAACTGGAGCAGTGCGGGGAGGCGAGGAACACGAAGGCAGGGGCGATCTCCTCGGGCTGGGCCGGGCGCTTCATCGGCGTCTTGGCGCCGAACTCGGCGACGTCGCCGGCCTGCTTGTCGGCAGGGTTGAGCGGCGTCCAGACGGGGCCGGGCGCCACCGCGTTGACGCGGATGCCGCGCGGGACCAGGTGGGCCGCCAGCGACTTGGTGAAGGCGTGGATGCCGCCCTTGGTCATCGAATAGTCGAGCAGGTACTTGCTGCCCTGCAGCCCGGTCACCGAGCCATTGTTCACGATGGCGTCGCCCGCCTTCATGTGCGGCACGGCGGCCTGCGCCATGTGGAAGTAGCCATAGAGGTTGGTCTTCAGCGTGCGGTCGAAATGCGCCTCGCTGAGGTCCTCCAGCCGCTGTGCGTGAAGCTGGAAGGCGGCGTTGTTCACCAGCACGTTGAGGCCGCCCAAGGTCTCGACCGTACGCTTCACCGCGAGCTTGCAGAAGCGCTGGTCGGTGACGTCGCCCGCCAGCACGAGACAGCGCGCCCCTTCGGCCTCGACGGCCTGCCGCGTCGTCTCCGCGTCGCCGGCCTCGTCGAGATGGACGATGGCGACGTCGGCGCCTTCGCGCGCGAACAGGATGGCGACGGAGCGCCCGATGCCGGAATCGCCGCCGGTGATCAGCGCGACCTTGCTGCGCAGCTTCATCGAGCCCTGATAATAGGGCGCGTCGCACATCGGCGGCGGATCGAGCCGCGACTCATGGCCAGGCTTCGACTGATGCTGGCGCGGCAGCGGCGGTTCGGGATAGCGGCGGGCGCCGGCCTGCATCGCGCCCTCGAGTTCGACGGGCGGCCGGGTCTTGTCGGCACGCGCCGTCTGGCGCTGCAGGGTGCGGTGCTTGCGGGCGGTGGCCTTGGGGCTTTTCATGCCCGTGAAATGGGACCCGCCGCGAATCGTTGCGTTGCCGCCTCAGCCGCCCTGTTCGCGCTTCAGAGCCTCCCGGCGGACCATCGCGCGCCATTCAGCCGGCATCATGCATTTGTGACCATGAACGCCCAGCTTGCGCTGAATGGCCTCGCGCTCCTCGGGGACGTAGCGGTCCTTGCTGTTGGGCAGGGCCCAGGCCCAACCGGCGGATACCATCTTCTCCTGCAGGTCGTCGTCGCCCGCGAAGCACTGCGCCACCGGCGGGTTGGTCTTGCGCTCGGTGTCGACCAGGCGGCAGGTGACCGGCCGGCCGGCGATGAACTCCTCGAGCGCCTTGCGGGCCAGCGCACCGGCGCGCCAGTGGCCGTCGTCGCAGGTCTGGCTGCGTTCGGGCGCGTCGATGCCGAACAGCCGCACGATCTGCGGCCCGAACTTCACCGTGTCGCCGTCGACCACCGTGAAGCGCGGCTTCGGCACCGGCGGCAGCGCGGTGTCGTCGTCGGAGGATTGGGCGGCGGCACCGGTCGCCATCATCGCCAGCGCGGCGAGGGCAGCGATCGGCCGGAAGAAGGTTTTCAAAGCGTGGACCTTGCGGCGGCGATTCAGGGGCGGCGGCTTATAGCACCGCCGCCGCCCGGCGGTCGATTGACCCGGATTTTGTTCATCGTCAGTGTTCATTCAGCAAAAGCCGTTGGCAATGAAGAGTGGCTGTCGATTATGGATTTCTCCTTCTCGGAACAGCACGAGGCCGTGCGCGATACCGTGAGGCGCCTGTGCCAGACGGAACATCAGAAGCTGGTGGTAGCGGCGGAGGAGGACGAAATCCTGCCGCGCGAGGTCTTCGCGCGCTGGGGCGAGCTTGGCCTGCTGGGGGTGCGCTATCCCGAGGCCGACGGCGGCAGCGGCCTCGACAAGATCAGCGACTGCATCGTCCGAGAGGAGCTGAGCTACATGAGCCAGGGCTTCGCCTCGAGCTGGTCGGCGCACAGCCACCTCGGCATCTGGCCGATCTGGAAGGCCGGCACCGAGCAGCAGCGCCGGCGCTTCTTCCGGCCCGCCGTGCAGGGCAGGAAGATCGCGGGCTTTGCCTTGAGCGAGCCGGACGGCGGCTCGAACATCCGCGCCCTCAAGACCCGTGCCGAGCGCGCCGACGGCGGCTGGAAGCTCCGAGGCAGCAAGCTCTACATCACCAACGCGCCGATCGCGGATTTCTTGCTGGTCGCGGCGCGCACCGCGCCGGAACTGAGCGGCGACGCGATCAGCCTGTTCATCGTCGAGCTGCCCGCTGCGGGTATGAGCATCGAGAAGCTGAGAAAGGAGGGCATCCGCGCCTCCGAGACCGGCCTGATCCACATGGACGAGGTGTTCGTCCCGGACGACTGCGTCCTCGGCGACCGGCTGGGCACCTATCCGGTGATCCTGGACTCGCTGAGCGAGAACCGGGTCGGGGTGGCGGCGAATGCGCTCGGCATGGCGCGCGCCGCCTTCGATGCGGCCACGGCCTATGCGCGGGACCGGCTGGTCGCGAACAAGCGGATCGGCGACTACCAGGCGATCGGCCACAAGCTGGCAGAGATGTCGGCGCAGATCGAGGCGGCGAGGTGGCTCGTCTATTACGGCGCCTGGCGCGTCGACCAGAACACGCTGGATTCGGCCACCGCCGCCCGGGTGAAGCTGGTCGCGAGCGAGACCGCCGTTGCCGTGAGCGAGCAGGCGATCCGCATCCATGGCGGGGCCGGCATCATGCGCGAGTATCCGGTGGGCCGCATCCATCGCGACGCGCTGGTCTATGTGATCGGCGAAGGCACCAGCGAGATCCAGAAGAACCTGATCGCCCGCGACCTCGGCTTCAGGTTCTGAGTCGTCCGGCATCCCTCATCGGTTGAAAGGAGAAAGAGCGGCGCCTGGGAGTACATCAATAAAAACAAATCGCGAAAATGGAGGAAACTCATGAGACTCGTTCAGTGGCTTACCGCGTTCGCTGCCGCCGTCGGTTTGACGGTTGCCGCGCCCGTCATGGCGCAATCCTATCCGAACAAGCCGATAAGGCTCATCGTGCCCTTCGGCGCCGGCTCGGCCAGCGACATCCTCGCCCGTATCCTCTCCGAGCCGCTCGGCCAAGCGCTGGGCCAGCCGATCGTCATCGAGAACAAGCCGGGCAACAACACGACCCTGGGCACCGAGATGGTCGTGACCGCGCCGCCGGACGGATACACGTTCGGCCTCCTGACCAATTCCGGCCTGGTCGCCAGCCCGGCCGGCCTCACCAGCGGCGTGCGCTACGATCCGGCCAAGGACCTGAGCTACATCTCGCTGGTGGCGTCGGTCTCCTATGTCTGGCTGGTCAACATCGACATCCCCGCGAAGACCGCGCCTGAACTGATCAAGCTGATCAAGGCCAATCCCGGGAAGTACAACTACGCGAGCGGCAACACGGGCGGGATCGCCTATGGCGGCCACATCAAGAATGCCTACCAGCTCGACGTGACGCATGTGCCCTACAAGTCGACGCCGCCCGCCCTGGCCGACCTGATCAGCGGGCATGTCCAGATCATGGTCGGCGACGTGCCCTCGTCGCAGAGCATGATCCGCGCCGGCAAGGTGCGGGCGGTCGGCATGACGACGGCCCAGCGCCACGCGCTGCTGCCCGACCTGGCGACCTTCTCGGAACAGGGCCTCGCCACGCCGCCCGACATGGGCGGCTGGTGGTGCGCCGTCGCGCCGGCCGGGACGCCGGACGACATCCTCGACCGGCTGAACAAGGAACTGGTCAAGATCCTCGAAACCGAATCGGTCCGGGCGAAGATGCTGCAGAACGGCCTCGTGCCGATGCCGTCGACGCGGCAGCAGGCGGTGCAGTACCAGAAGGATCAGTTCGTGGTCTGGAAGACCATCGTGAAGGACCTCGACCTCAAGGCCGAGTAGGGGTCATCGCGTTGGCCTGGCAGGCCGTTGAAAAGTCGGAGTCCTGGCGAGCAAACGAAATAAACGAAACGAACGAAACAAACGAATCGGAGGGCGGCAGCTCTTGAATCGTGTGTCGCGGTAACCGTTGACAGATCAATATTGCTCGCCGGAACTTCTCAAAACCTATTTCAACAGCCTGTTAGATGGCCATACCGCCCGAGACCTCGATGCGCTGGGCGTTGATCCAGCGGCCTTCCTCGGAGAGCAGGGAAGCGATCATCGGCCCGATATCGTCGGGAACGCCGGCGCGGCCCAGGGCAGTCATGTCGGCGACCTGTTTGTTGAGCGCGGGGTTGTCGCGCACCATGCCGCCGCTGAAGTCGGTCTGGATGGCGCCCGGCGCGACCGCGTTCACCGCGATATGCCGAGGCCCCAGCTCCTTCGCCTGGTAGCGCGTGAGCACCTCCAGCGCCGCCTTCAGGGCGCCGTAGGGCGCGTTGCCGGGAACGATGATGCGGGCGAGGCCGCTCGACAGGTTCACGATACGCCCGCCGTCGTTCATCAATGGCAGCAGCTTCTGGGTGAGGAAGAAGGCGCCCTTGAAGTTCACCCGGTAGAGCGCGTCGAGTTCTTCCTCGGTCGTCAGCTCCAGCGAATTGTGATGGGAGATGCCGGCATTGTTGACGAGATAATCGAAGCGCTCGGCACCGAGCGCGGAAAGCGCCTGCCGGACTTGGGCAACGAAGGTATCGAACGTATCGATCTCGCCGACATCGAGTTGCAGCGGTACGGCACGGCGGCCGATCTCCTCGACTTCCGCCACCACCGCCGCGGCTTCGCCTTGGGCGGACTTGTAGGTGAAGATCGAGTCGACGCCGCGCCGCGCCAGGCTGACCACCGTATTGCGTCCCAGACCGCGGCTGCCGCCGGTGACGATGGCAATTCCCTTACCCTGTTCCATCACACGCTTCCTATTGCTGGACCGGCGTTCGAGCGAGCGCCGTGCCCCAAATAGGCCCGATATCGCGCGTGTTTTGGATCCATACGTGCGGACGGCGCGCCCTATACCTTGGTTTGCCGGGACCGCTGGCGCTACCATGGGCTGCACCGCCTGGAGTCCTTCCTTCATGTCGCTCCCTGTCACGGCACCGGCCCGAACGAGCATCGTCCTGCCCGTGCTCACGGCCGTCATCGCCGCCGCGATCTTCATCGTCGACACGCTGACGACGCTCGATATCGCCGTCGCCGTCCTCTACGTCGCCGTCGTCCTGCTGGCCGTCGATTTCACGGGCTTCGCAGGCATCATGGCTGTGGCCGCGGGCTGCGCCTTGCTGACAGTCCTGAGCTTTGCCCTCACGCACGGCGAGTCAGCCGGTACGGGACCGGCCCTGCGCTGCCTCGTCAGCCTGGCCGCGATCACCATCACCGCGCTCCTCGCGGCACGCAACCAGCGCGCCGTGGCGGCGCTGCGCGAACAGGCCCGCCTGCTTGATCTCACCCACGATACCGTGTTCGTGCGCAATGCCAGGGACGTGATCATCTACTGGAACCGCGCCGCGGCGGATCTCTATGGCTGGCGCAGCCAGGAAGCGGTCGGCAAACGGACGGCTGAGCTGCTGCAAACGGTCTTTCCCGCTCCCTATCCGGAGATCATATCGGACCTGCAGCGCGACGGTCGCTGGGAGGGTGAACTCGTCCATACCTGCCGCGATGGGCGCAAGGTGGTCGTGAGTTCACGCTGGGCTCTGGAGCCCGATACTCGCGGCCGCCAGGGCTTCATTCTGGAAACCAACAACGACATCACCGCCCAGCGCGGTGTCGAGGACAATCTCCACCATACGCGCACGGAGCTGGCGCATGTCTCCCGCATCGCCACAATGGGCGAGCTTACCGCGTCCATCGCGCACGAGGTCAACCAGCCGCTCGCCGCGATCGTCGCCAATGGAGAGGCGGGGCTGCGCTGGCTCGCCAGGCCAACTCCGGAGCTCGGCGAGGTGAAGAAGTCGATCGAGGCCATGGTCCGCAATGGCCAGCGGGCGAGCGACGTCGTCCGCCGCCTGCGCGCCTTGTCGCGACGGTCCGAGCCGATCCATGCGCCGGTCGATCTGGCGGCGCTTGCCGACGAGACCTTGCTGCTCGTGGAACGGGAGCTGCGCAGCCAGCGCGTCCGGCTTTCCACGGTCCTTCCCGCCGACCTGCCACCGGTGGACGGCGATCGCATCCAGCTTCAGCAGGTCGTTCTCAACCTCCTGGTGAATGCCATCCAGGCCATGACGGCCGTCCCGGCAGAGCGGCGGTCGCTTTCCGTCAAGGTGGAACATACGATTGACGAGGACCGGCGGCAGGCGGTTACCTTGACGGTCGACGACACCGGCAAGGGCATCGGCGACGACGACCTCCCCCGGCTGTTCGACGCCTTCTTCACAACCAGGGACGATGGCATGGGCATGGGCCTTTCAATTTCCAGATCCATCATGGAGGCACATGGCGGCCGCATCGACGCGGTCAATCTGCCCGGCGGCGGCGCATCGTTCCGGATCTCCCTGCCGGTGATCGTGCCGGGAGGGGCGCCATGAGCCGGCGGCCCGCCCCGCCGGCGCCGGCAGAGATCGTCCCGGTCGTCTTCGTGGTCGACGACGACGAAGAGCTGCGTCTGGCGCTCGACAATCTTTTCCGTTCGGTTGGCCTGCAGGCGCGCCTGTTCAGCTCCGCCGCCGAATTCCTCAAGGCCGGCGCCGACGATAGCCCGGGCTGCCTCGTTCTCGACATCCGGCTGCCAGGCGTGAGCGGGCTCGAGTTCCAGGGACAGCTCGCGCGCGCGGGCGTCAACATGCCGATCGTCTTCATGACGGGACATGGCGACGTGCCGATGTCGGTGCGGGCGATGAAGGCCGGCGCCGTCGACTTCCTGACCAAGCCGTTCCGCGATCAGGACATGCTCGATGCCGTCGCCGCGGCCGTCGAGGCGGATCGGCGCCGTCGCGCGACGGAGGAAGCGGGGCGCGACGTGCGCACGCGCTTCGAGAGCCTCTCGCCGCGCGAGCGCGAGGTGATGACCCTGGTCACCCGTGGTCTCATGAACAAGCAGGTGGCGGGCGAGCTTGGCCTCAGCGAGATCACGGTGAAGCTCTATCGTGCCCAGGCCATGCGCAAGATGGACGCCGATACGCTTGCAGACCTTGTGCGCATGGCCGAGCAACTCGCGCTGCACGGGGGTCGCGGCTAGCGGCTTCGCCGGAAATTCATAAACGTACGTATAGCTATCGACGGCGCGCTGCCTCCGGCAGATTGCGCGGCAAATGTCACCGTCTGCAAATCCTTCGAGCCTCGACTTTCCTCCTCGCGTCGCGATCGTCGACGACGACGAAGCGGTGCGGGAGGCGCTCGGCAACCTGTTGCGATCGGTCGGCCTCGAGGTGCGGGCCTTCGCTTCGGCGGAAGCGTTCCTGGGCTCGCCCGAGCGGCAATCGGTCTCCTGTCTCGTGACCGACATCCAGATGCCCGGCATGGGCGGGCTGGAGTTGCAGCAACGCGTTGCCCAGTCGGGCAGCCCGCTGCCTGTCATCCTGATGACCGCCTTTCCGCGCGATCATGTCCGGCAGCAAGCCGAGGAGCAGGGCGCCGCGGGCTTCCTCGCCAAGCCCTTCGACGCCACCCGCATGATCGAGTGCGTCCAGCGCGCCCTGCAGCTGACGGCGCCCAACTGACCGTCGCCTTCTAGCCGCGCCGCAGGATCGACGGTGGGTCGCTTGCCGGGAAAGTCTCCGCAAGCTGCTCGTCGAGCCGGCGGTCGGCCTCCTTCTGTTCGTTCGACAGGGGGGCTTCGTTCGAATGCACGACGGGGGCGCGGCTCGGAGTCCGTTGCGATTTCGATTTACGGCTCATCGTTGGATTCCTTTGTGGAGGGACGATAATCGAGTCGTTCCGGTCCACCCGACTCGAGCGGCCGAGTGGACCCGGGTCGGCTCAGGCGCGGGCGCTCTCGAACAGGAACCAGGTCCGGCGCTCCGTCTCGTCGATCCAGACCTCGACCAGGCTCGCCGTCGCGACATCGCCATGCTCGTCGCAGAGCGCATGGACCTCGCGCAGGATGGTAATGAGCTGACGATTGTCGTCACGCAGCTCGGCCAGCATCGTACCCGGCGGCACGAAGTCGGCGTCGTTGTCGAGCAGGCGTTGCTGCCGGGCGATCTGGCCAACCGAGCGCAGCGTCGTGCCGCCGATCTTGCGGGCCCGTTCGGCGACGGGATCGGTCATCGCGAAGATCTGGTCGGCCTGCTCGTCGAGCAGCAGGTGGTAATCGCGGAAGTGCGGTCCCGACATGTGCCAGTGGAAGTTCTTCGTCTTGATGTAGAGCGCGAAGCAGTCGGCCAGGAGTGCCGTGAGGGACGTCGCCAGATCCTTGACGGCATTGTCCGAGAAGGCGCTGGGCGTTTGCAAGGCAGATGTCCTGCGATCCTGAATGGTGGTCATTGGCTTGTCTCCTTCGTGGATGGGAACTGATGGGTATGATGCATCTCGCAGGGCTCTCCCGGCGCGGCGAAGGCCACGACGACAGTCAGCGTCACCGCGATGCAGACGATGACGCAGGTAAGGATGAGATCGACTTTCGAGTATTTGCGCATGGTTGCTTCACCGACCGTTCAGTGGGCTGCCGGCGCCTGGCCGCCCAGCTTGACCTTGCGCAGGGTGAGGGCGAGGGCCGCCGCGGAGAGCGAGATCGCCATCAGCGTCCAGAAGACGTCGACGAAGGCCAGGAACGAGGCCTGCGTCACAACCTGCTGGCCGATCCAGGCGATCGCCTGCTTCTGGGCCTGCAGCGCCGAACTTCCATGGCTGGTGAAGTACTCGACCATCTGGCGCACCGTCTCTTGATAGGCGGCGCTGGAGGGCACGGACTGCTCGACAAGCCGGCTCTGGTGGAACTGCTCGCGATGAGCCAGCACGTTGGCCGACAGGGCGACTCCCAGCGAGCCACCGGTGTTGCGCGCCACGTTGATCAGCGCCGAAGCCTGGTCGACCTTGTCCGGCGATATGCCTTCGTAGGAGGCCGCGGTGATCGACAGGAAGATCAACGGCAGGCCGACGCCCAGCAGCATGCGCGAATGGGCGAGGTACCAGAACCCGACGTCGGTGTAGATGGCCGTCAGATTGTACATCGAGAGCGCGATGAACGAGGCGCCGGCGACGATCAGGTACTTGGGCTGGATTTTCGTCAGCAGGCGCCCGGTGATGAACATCATCGCCATGGTCACGACGCCACCGGGGGACAGGACGAGGCCGGCCCAGGTCGCGGTGTAACCGAGATCCTGCTGCACGAGTTCGGGCAGGAACTGCGTGGTTGCGAGCAGGATGGCGCCGGTCGCCAGCATCACGAGGAAGGAGGCGCCGAACTGCCGCGTCGCGACCATGCGGAAATCGATGGTCGGATTGCGCCGCGTTATCTCCCACGGGATCATCAGGACGAAGGCCAGGGCGCAGACGGCGGCGACGGCGACGATGAAGCCCGAGCCGAACCAGTCGTCCTCCAGGCCACGGTCGCACATGACCTCGAGCGCTCCCAGGAAGGTGGCGACGAGGGCGAAGCCCACGAGGTCGAAGCCACCGTCGGTCTGGCGTAGCCGTTGCCGCTCCTCGACCTGCGTCCGCGTCTCGTGCAGCAGGAGCGCGATCGACACGATCGTCAGCAGGCCCACCGGCCCGTTGATCAGGAAGCACCAGTGCCAGGAGACGTTGTCGGACAGCCAACCGCCCAGGGTCGGGCCGACGACCGGCGCCACCACGACGGCGACGCCGAACAGGGCGAAGGCCTGTCCGCGCTTCGCGGGCGGGAAAGAATCCACTAGGATCGACTGCGAGACTGGCACCATGCCGCCGCCGGCGATGCCCTGCAGGACGCGGAAAAACAGCAGCGCCTGCAGGTTCCAGGCGAAGGCGCACAGGACCGAACTCACCGTGAAGAGGGCGAGGCAAGCGATGAAGAAGCGCCGCCGGCCGAGCCGGCGGACGAGGAAGGCGCTGGCCGTCAGGCTGATGGCATTGGAGACCAGATAGGTCGTCACCACCCAGGAGGCCTCGTCCTCGCTGACGCCCAGGCCGCCCGCAATGTAGGGCAGGGCCACGTTGGCGATCGTGGTGTCGAGGACCTCCATGAAGGTCGCGATCGCGACCACTACGGCGATCAGCCAGGGATTCGGCGCCCGGGCGGCGACGGCGGCGCTCACAGCCAGCTCCGCAGGCGCTCATAGAGGGACGGCGCCGGGTCGGTCCGGACCGTTGGCACCACCGACATGCCGGGTCCCAGCGCCACGTCGGTCGGCGGCTGGTCGATCACGATCTTCACCGGCACGCGCTGCACGATCTTCACGTAGTTGCCCGTCGCATTCTCCGCCGGTAGCAGCGAGAAGGCGGTGCCGGAACCCGGCTGCACGCTGGCGACGCGGCCGTGGATCTCGCGGCCGGGATAGGCGTCGATCTCGAAGGTCACGGGTTGTCCGGGCCGCATCGCGTTGAGCTGCGTCTCCTTGAAGTTGGCCGTGACCCAGATCTGGTCGGGCACGAACATCGACAGGGCCGCGCCCGTCTGCGCGTACTGGCCGACCGCGGCGCCGAGTTGCACGACGCGGCCGGGCTGTGCCGCGACGACGGTGGTGTAGGAGAGGTTGAGCTGGGCCTGGTCGCGCCTGGCCTCGGCCTGCTTCAGGCTGGCCATGGCGGTGTTGCGTTGCGCCTTGAGCGATTCGAGCTGGCGCTGGGCGACGGTGACATTGGCCTTGGCGTTCGCGACCGCGGCCTCCTGCTGGTAGAGTTCGGAGATCGCAAGCTCGCCGGTCTGCTGGCTCGACCAGCCGTCCTTTGTCAGCGTGCCGTAACGCTCGGCCTGCTTCTGCGCATAGATCAGCTTCGCCTCGCTGAGCTTCACCTGCGTCTCGCTGGCGGTGATCTGCGCCTTCTGGACCTCGATCTGCGCATCGGCGTTGGCGATGCCGGCCTGCGCCGACGCGATTGCCGCCTCGGCCAGGGCGAGGGCCACCTGGTAGTCGCGCTGGTCGATGCGGGCGATCACGTCGCCCGTCGCGACGTGCTGGTTGTCGGTGACCGGCACAGAAGTCAGGTAACCCGGCACCTGCGGCGCCACGGCGAACTGTCGTGCCGCGATGAAGGCATCGTCGGTCGTCGCGAAGTGGCTGCTGTAGTCGAAATAGAGCCCGCTCGCCGCCAGCGCGACGATCAGGGCCAAGGCGCCCACGCCGCCGAGGAGCGTGCGGCGTCCGATGAATTCTTTGCGCGGAGCCTGCTGCGGCGTGGTTTCGGGCGCAGGCGGGAGCGGATCGTGTTCCGCGGGACGGCGTAGGGGGATCAAGGCGGCGGGGCTGCTGGGCGACATGACGGGCTCCTATCGCGGGCCATGCATCATTGCGTGGCTGCTGAGAGGATAGAGAGCGGGGCGGCGCGGCCAATTCAGATGGAAGTCTGGTGCCGGCATACCTTGGTATAGGCAGGCAGCTGTCACCTTTTCTCCGTATGATCGCTTCACGACATCGGACCGGGAGCAGGACATGGTCGACAGCAAGCGCATCCAGCCCTACAGCCAGCCCGCCGGCGGGTGGGGCGCGTTGAGGGCGCTCGGCGAGCACCTGGTCGAGCAGCGCATCCCCATCAAGGGAACGAAGACGCTCCTGCGCATGAACCAGCCGATGGGCTTCGACTGCCCGGGCTGCGCCTGGCCCGACCCCAAGCACACGTCTTCGTTCGAGTTCTGCGAGAATGGCGGCAAGGCGGTGGCCTGGGAATCGACCGCCGACCGCTGCACGCCGGAGTTCTTCGCCCAGCACACGGTTTCCGAACTGGAAGGCTGGGGCGACTACGATCTCGAGATGGCGGGCCGGCTCACACACCCGATGGCGTATGACGCCACGACCGACCACTACGTGCCGGTGAGCTGGGACGAGGCCTTCGCGACCATCGGCCAGCATCTGGCGGCTCTGCCCGATCCGAACATGGCCGAATTCTACACGTCCGGCCGCACGTCCAACGAGGCGGCCTTCCTCTACCAGCTCTTCGTGCGCGAGTTCGGCACCAACAACTTTCCAGACTGCTCGAACATGTGCCACGAGGCGACCAGCGTCGGCCTGCCGCTGTCGCTCGGCGTCGGCAAGGGCACGGTCCTGCTCGAGGATTTCGACAAGGCCGACGGCATCTTCATCTTCGGCCAGAACCCCGGCACCAACAGCCCGCGCATGATGACCAGCCTGCG
Organism: Reyranella sp. GW821-FHT14A01; assembly: GCF_058803965.1. Classification (NCBI taxonomy): domain Bacteria; kingdom Pseudomonadati; phylum Pseudomonadota; class Alphaproteobacteria; order Hyphomicrobiales; family Reyranellaceae; genus Reyranella; species Reyranella sp. GW821-FHT14A01. Next base: position 292,640 of record NZ_JBXAPM010000003.1, on the reverse strand, counting down.
CGATGCCTCACGGCGCGGCGCCACCATCATGTCGTTCAATCCGTTCCGTGAGCGGGCGCTGGAACGCTTCCAGGCGCCGCAGGACCCGGTCGAGATGGTGACCTTGGGCTCGACGCCGATCAGCTCGCGCCTCTACCAGGTCCGCGTCGGCGGCGATGTCGCCCTGGTCAAGGGCATGATGAAGATCCTGGTGGCGGCCGACGAGGAGGCCCGCGCCGCGGGCACCGCCGCCGTGCTCGACTGGGATTTCATCCACGAGCACACGGCCGGCATCGATGCGCTCATCGCCGACCTGAAGGCGACGGATTGGTCTCTCATCGAGCGCCAGTCCGGCCTTTCCCGCGCGGAGATCGAGGAGGCTGCGCGGGCCTATATGAAGGCCGAGCGCGCCATCGTCGTCTACGGCATGGGCATCACCCAGCATCGCCACGGCGCGAAGGCGGTGCAGCAGTTCGCCAATCTCTGCCTGCTCCGGGGCAACATGGGCCGGGAAGGGGCCGGCCTCTGTCCGGTGCGCGGCCACTCAAATGTGCAGGGCGACCGCACGGTCGGCATCACCGAGGTGCCGGCCGCCGACTTCCTCGCCCGCCTGGGCAAGCGCTTCGGCTTCACGCCGCCTTCGGCGCACGGACACAATGTCGTGACCTCGCTCGAGGCGATGGCGCGCGGCGAGGTGCGCGTCTTCTTCGGCATGGGCGGCAACATCGTGGCCGCGATACCCGACTGGCAGGTGACGCACGAGGCGTTCCGACGGCTCGATCTCACGGTGCATGTCTCGACCAAGTTGAACCGCAGCCATCTGGTGCACGGCCGCGAGGCGCTGATCCTGCCGTGCCTCGGCCGCACCGAACTCGACGTGCAGGCGACCGGCCCGCAATCCATCAGCGTCGAGGATTCGATGTCGATGGTGCACGCCTCGCTGGGACTGAACGAGCCCGCCTCGGAGCATCTGAAGAGCGAACCCGCGATCGTCGGCGGCTTGGCGCGGGCAACGCTCGGGGCGCGTTCGGTCGTGCCCTGGGAAGACCTGGTCGACGACTACGATCGCATCCGCGATGCCATCGAAGACGTGTTCCCGATCTTCCAGGACTATAACGAGCGCATCCGCGTGCCCGGCGGCTTCCACCTCGTATCGACGGCACGCGAGCGGATCTGGAAGACCGCGTCGGGCAAGGCGAACTTCCTGGTCTATGAGGGGCTCGTCGAGGACCCGACTCAGAAGGATGCCGACGTGCTCTGGCTCACCAGCGTGCGCAGCCACGACCAGTACAATACGACGCTCTATTCGCTGTCCGACCGCTATCGCGGCGTCTACGGCCAGCGCGACGTCGTCTTCCTCAGCGCCGCCGAAATCGAGAAGCGCGGCTTCGCACCCGGCGATCGCGTCGATGTCGTGGCCGTTAACGACGACGGCATCGAGCGGCGCGTGCGCGGCTACCAGCTCGTGGCCTATTCCTTCCCGGAGGGAAGCTGCGCCGCCTACTATCCCGAGACCAATCCGCTGGTGGCGATCGACGCTCACGATCCGGTGAGCTTCACCCCGTCCTACAAGGGAATTCCGGTGCGGCTCGTGCGCGCCGAGGCCGTCGCCTGACACCCTCACGGGCTCTTGAGCGACGCGCCCTCCGGGTTGCAGGCATACTCTCACCGACGACTAGGCAGGTGCTTACCCATGTTATCCTCATCCTCTCGCAACCCCTTGGCTTCACTGGCCGTGATCGCGTTGGTCATGGCGGGCGGCGCGGCCGCCTTCGCCTACACCGCGGGCTGGCTGTCGCCCGAGCGTCTCACGCCCACGCGGCTCGTCGCGGCCCTGGCGCCGCCCGGCGGACCCGCGCTCGGCCACCGGCGTAACCACGCCAAGGGCGTCTGCTTCACCGGCGAGTTCCAGTCGAACGGCAGCGGCGCATCGCTGTCGACCGCGCAGGCTTTCAAGCCCGGCACCTGGCCGGTGCTCGGCCGCTTCAATCTCGCGACGCCCAGCCCGAACGCGGCCGACGCGACGGTGCGGGTGCGCGGCATGGGCCTGCAGATCACGACGCCCGACGGCGATGTCTGGCGCAGCGCCATGATCGACGCACCGGTCTTCGCCGTGTCGACGCCGGAAGCCTTCTACGAACTGCTCCAGACGGCGCCCAAGGGAGGGGACGCGATGAAGGCGTTCATCGGCCGCCATCCGGAGTTCCTGGCCTTTGCCGGCTGGGCCGGAAGCGCGCCCTGGACCTCGAGCTACGCCGAGGATCCGTTCAATGGCCTCAACGCCTTCCTGTTCACCGACGCGGCCGGCAATTCCCGCGCGGTCCGGTGGTCGTTGCGGCCGGCGGCAACGCCGGTGGCCATCACGCCCGACGAGCTTGCGAAGAAGGGGCCGAACTATCTCGAGCAGGAGATCGCGCAGCGGGTCGCCGGCGCGCCGCAACGCTGGACCATGGTCGTGACCGTCGCGGAGCCGGGTGACAACACCGCCGATCCCACCAAGGCCTGGCCGAAGGAAAGGCGCACGGTCGAGGTCGGCACGCTAGTTGTGAACAAGGTCATCGCCGAGCCGGACGGTCCGTGCCGCGACATCAACTTCGATCCCACGATCCTGCCGCGCGGGATCAGCGTCTCCGACGATCCATACCCTGCGGCACGATCCTCCGCCTATGCCAGGTCCTACGATCTGCGCACGTCCGAGGCGAAGGATTACCCCCGCACGCCGGCCGCCGGGAGCACCAAGCAATGAGCCGCACTATGACCAATACGGTGATCCATACCCGCTTTTCCGGAGCGCAGCGCCTGCTGCACTGGGTGATGGCCGCCGGTATCGTGGCGATGCTGTTCATCGGCGTCGGCATGCTCTCGACCATCGCGCCGAGCTACGTGCCGCTGGTCGCCACACACAAGACACTGGGCGTCGCGCTCTTCCTGCTGGTGCTGGTGCGCCTCGTCCTGCGCCTCGCTCTGGGGACGCCGCCGCTGCCCGCCGACCTGCCGCCGTCGATGCGGCTGGGCGCGATCCTCTCGCATTGGGCGCTCTACGGCCTGATGATCGCCATGCCGCTGATCGGCTGGGCGATGCTGTCGGCGGCCGATTATCCGGTCGTCCTGTTCGGCAACGTCCGGCTGCCGCCGATCCTGCCGCAGAGCGACTCATTGCATACGCTGCTGTGGACCGCGCATCGCTGGCTGGCCTTCGCCTTCTTCGCGCTGATCCTGCTTCATGTCGCGGCGGCGCTATTCCATGCGCTGGTCCGCCGCGACGGCGTCTTCGAGGCGATGTCGCCGCTGCCGCAGGGCAGGGCGACGCCCAAGAGGTGAAGACTCAGGCGGCCTGACCGGCCTTGGTGCGGACCGGCAGCTTCCAGCCCGGCCGGACGAAGTGGCAGGTGTAGCCGTTGGGAATGCGCTCCAGGTAATCCTGGTGCTCGGGCTCGGCTTCCCAGAAGTCGGAGACGGGCGTGACCTCGGTCACGACCTTGCCGGGCCACAGACCGGAGGCATCGACATCGGCGATCGTGTCCTCGGCGACGCGGCGCTGCTCGTCGCTGGTGTAGAAGATCGCCGACCGATAGGACGTGCCGCGATCGTTGCCCTGGCGGTTCATCGTCGAGGGATCGTGGATCTGGAAGAAGAACTCCAGCAAGGTGCGGAAGCTCATCTTCGCCGGATCGAAGACGATCTCGATCGCCTCAGCGTGGCCGTCATGGTTGCGATAGGTCGCATTCGAAACGTGGCCGCCGGTGTAACCGACCCGCGTCGACACCACGCCGGGCATGCGCCGGATCAGGTCCTGCATGCCCCAGAAGCAGCCGCCGGCGAGAACTGCGCGTTCCTGGCTCATTTCACATCCTCCACCTGGTCGAGATAGGCACCGTAGCCCGCCGCCTCCATGTCCTTGCGATGGACGAAGCGGAGCGAGGCCGAATTGATGCAGTAACGCAGTCCGCCGCGATCGCGCGGACCGTCCGCAAAAACGTGCCCGAGATGGCTGTCGCCATGCTTGGACCGCACCTCGATGCGCCTCATGCCATGCGAATTATCGTGCAACTCGGCGACGTTGGCGGGCTCGATCGGCTTGGTGAAGCTCGGCCAGCCGCATCCCGATTCATACTTGTCGGCCGAGGCGAACAGAGGCTCGCCTGACACGATGTCGACATAGATACCGGGCTCCTTGTTGTAGAGCAGGGCACCGGTGCCGGGCCGCTCGGTGCCGCTTTCCTGCGTCACGTAGAACTGCTCCGGGGAAAGGTTTGCGACGGCCTCGGGAGTCTTCTTGTACGCCTGCATTTCCTGCTCCTGGTCACACCTGTCGGAAGCCTGCGAATATAGGGAGCCGATGGCCTTGTGTCAGGGGGCGGGAATCACCTCTGCCGCTGCAGGTAGTCGATCAGGACACGCAGCTTCGGGGCGATATTCCGGCGGCTTGGATAATAGAGGTAGAAGCCGGCGAAGCTCGGGCAATACTCTTGGAGGATCGGTTCCAGTTCGCCGCGCGCGAAATGCCCGCGGAAGCTTTCCTCCATGCCGAAGGTGATGCCGGCGCCGGCGACGGCGAGCTTGATCATCAGCGCCATGTCGTTGGTGGCGAACCGAGGGGCGACGGCGACGCTGAACTCCTTGTCTCCCTCGGCGAATTCCCAGCGATAGGGCGCGGCCTTGGGCGAGGGGCGCCAGCCGATGCAGGTGTGCGACGGAAGCTCGGCCGGGTGCTTTGGCACGCCGAAGCGCCGGCGGTAGGAGGGGGCGCAGACCGCCAGTTGCCGCTCGTCGCCGGCCACCGGGATCGCGATCATGTCCTGCTCGATCACCTCGCCCAGGCGCACGCCCGCATCGTAACCCTCGGCCACGATGTCGATCGCGTCGTCGGTCACGGTGACGTCGAGGTCGACCTCGGGGTTGGCCTCGGCGAAGCCCGCCAGGAACTGCCCCGCCAGGAAGCGCTCGGCGATCGAGGAGACAGCGACCCGCAGGCGGCCGCGCGGCCGGCCCTGCAGGGCGGCGGTCTTTTCCAGGGCGCCGCGCATCTCGGCGACCGCCGGCGCGATCTCCAGATGCAACCGCTCGCCGGCCTCCGTCAGGCTGACACTCCGGGTCGTGCGCAGGACCAGCGCGATCCCGAGGCTCGCCTCGAGGCGCTGGATCGTCTGGCTGATCGCCGACCGCGTGACGCCCAGCCGGTCGGCGGCGGCGCGAAAACTCCGCTCCTCGGCCACCAGCGCGAAGACGGACAGTGCATTGAGATCGGGCTCCATTGGTTAGCTCAGCTTTCCAGATTAGTAAGTGATTGTCGTCTTATCGCGACAATCACTCAGGTCCATGTTCGGGGCAAGCAAACCCGCTCGCTTCCGAAAGGACCCGATCATGTCTCTCGATAAAGTCGTTCTCGTCACCGGCGCCTCCAGCGGCATCGGCGCCGGCATCGCCCGCGAATTGGCCGGTACCGGCGCCAAGCTGATGCTGGGCGCACGTCGCGTCGACCGCCTGGAAGCGCTCGCCGCCGAACTCAATGCGGCGGGCGGCACGGCGCGTGTCTGCCCGCTCGACGTCACCGACTGGAAGAGCGTTGAGGCCTTTGCCGATGCCGCGCGTGCGGCTTGGGGGAGGGTGGACGTCATCGTCAACAATGCCGGCCTGATGCCGCTCTCCGCCATGGCCGCGATGAAGGTCGAGGAGTGGGAGCGCATGGTCGACGTGAACATCAAGGGCGTGCTCTACGGCATCGCCGCCGTGCTGCCGGAAATGACCGCGCGCGGCTCGGGGCACGTCGTCAACATCGCCTCGATCGGCGCCCTGCAAGTCTTCCCGACCGCCGCCGTCTACTGCGCGACCAAGTATGCGGTCCGTGCGATTTCGGACGGGTTGCGGATGGAGAACGACAGGATCCGCGTCACCTGCATCCATCCCGGCGTCGTCGAGAGCGAGTTGGCCAGCACGATCACCGATCCGGCCGCGGCCGAAGCCATGAGGACCTTTCGCGCGATCGCGCTGAAGCCGGACGCGATTGCCCGGGCCGTCCGCTTCGCCATCGAGCAACCCGACGATGTCGACGTGAACGAGATCGTCGTTCGTCCCATCGCGACCACCATGTGAGGAGATGACCATGAGCCTGTATCCGACTCTCGCCACTTTGCTCGTCGCCCTGACAGCAGCACCTGCCTTCGCCCAGACGGTCGAGGACCGGCTGAAGCGCGGCGACGCCGTGATCAAGGAACTCAATCGCGGCCAGCCGCAGTCGGCGCTGGAACGCATGCGCCAGGAGTTTCCCTTCCTCGCCGAGGCGACCGAGGCCTACGCGCTGGGCGATGTCTGGTCGCGGCCGGGCCTCGACAACCGCACGCGCCAGCTTGCGGCGGTGTCGGCCTTCGCCGCAACGGGCCAGCTGCCCTTCATGAAGGTCCATGCCGGCTATGCGCTCAACATCGGCGTGTCCGAGGAGGAGCTGAAGGAGATCGTCTACATGATCACCGTGCCGGCCGGCATCTCGCGCGCCATCGCGGCCTCGCAGGTCCTTAGCGAACTCTTCGCCGAGCGCCGCAATGCCCCATCTGGACGATAGGAGGCCACAATGAAGGCCATAGGCCTCCTGACCATGGCGCTCGCCATCAACACACCCTTTATCCTCACAACGAGAGGCCATGCCGAAATGACGACTCACCCCTATGTCGGCATGTGGGTCACCGCCGATGGAAACATCCGTCACAACCTCTTGCCGAACAATCGCTATGACGAGGCCCGCGGGACGCGCGAGAGTGCCTATCGCGGGCGATACGAGGTGAGCGGAACCCGAATCGAATACTGGGACGATACCGGCTTCACGGCCGACGGCGTCTTCGTCGACATCGACACGCTGCATCACGGCGGGATGATTCTTTATCGCCGCAAGTGACTCGCCATAGTGTCTGCAAGATTGACCGGCACATGGTATTGGCGCCCGTCAGAGGGCTCCAATAACCAGGGACGCTCATGATCACTCGCAGACTGCTCTGTGCCGGCGCCGCCCTCGCACCGTTTCCGGTCCTCGCTCAGGGATCCGGCGGAAGATTTCCCGCGGCGTGGCTGGACGGGATACGGCAGGAGGCGCTGCGGGCCGGCGTCGATCGCGCAACGCTCGACGCGGCGCTGGCGGACATCCGCGAGGTCCCGAAGGTGATGGAGCAGGCGCGTAACCAGCCCGAATTCAAGATGAGCTGGGAAACCTACCAGGAGCGCGTCGTCTCCAGCGAGCGCGTGGCTCGCGGCAAGGCGCTGCTGGCCGAGAACCGCGCCACGATCGAACGCTTCGCCGGACCGGCCGGCATGCCGCCGTCGGTGGTCGTCGCGCTGTGGGGCATCGAGAGCAATTACGGCACACGGCTCGGCGACTTCGAGGTGGTCGAGGCGCTGGCCACGCTGGTCCACAACAACTTCCGCGCCAAGTTCTTCCGCGAGCAGCTCATCGCCGCCCTGAAGATCGTCTCGCAGGGCCATATCGGCCTGCATGCGATGAAGGGCTCGTGGGCCGGCGCGATGGGCCAGTGCCAGTTCATCCCGACCAGCTTCATCGCCTACGCCGCCGATGGCGACGGCGACGGGCGCAAGGACATCTGGACCAACAAGGTCGACGTCTTCGCCTCGGTGGTGAACTACCTGCGCAAGGTCGGCTGGAAGCCGGGCATGCGCTGGGGCAACGAAGTGTCGGCGGGCACCCAGGCCGCGGGCGGCGGGCGCATCGTGCGGCCGTCGGGAGCAGGGGGCCCAGCCTACCAGACGACCGAGAACTTCAAGGTGATCCTGCGCTGGAACCAGTCGGATTTCTTCGCCCTTGCAGTCGGTCTGCTGTCGGATCGGATCGCGGCCTGAACCAACGTCAATGAGGCCGCTCCTCTAGCGGCGCAAGATGATGTATGATGTGAACATCATGCCGCTAACGTTGGTAATACAGCGATTTCCTGCCGCCCCTGAGCTCCATCGGGCCTTCCGGTTGGCTGGAGCAGTCGCGCTTCTGGCGAGCCTCGCGGCCTGCGGTTCGTCCAGCAAAGGCGGGGGTGCCAGCGGCAGCGTCGCCCAACGCGGCACCTACAAGATCGGCCAGCCCTACAAGATCGACGGCGTCACCTACACCCCGCAGGAGACGTTCACCTTGACCGAGACGGGCGTGGCCTCCTGGTATGGGCCGGGCTTCCACGGCAAGTCGACCGCCAACGGCGAGCGCTACGACCAATCCGACCGGACGGCCGCCCATCGCACCCTGCAGATGCCCGCCGTCGTGCGGGTGACCAATCTCGACAACGGGCGCAGCACGGTCGTCCGGGTGAACGACCGCGGCCCCTTTGCCCGCAGCCGTGTCATTGACCTGTCGCGCACGGCGGCAGAGGAGATCGACATGGTCGGCAAGGGCACCGCACGGGTCCGCGTCGACCAGCTCCAGGCCGAAAGCCTCGCCGTGAAGGACGTCGCTTTGAGCGGCGGCGGCCCGGCCGAACAGCACGAAGCGATGGCCCAGGTTTCCAGCGGCAGGCGTGCGACGCCGGCTCCCGTACAAGCTCCAGCAGCGGCGCCTGTCGCGGCCCCGCCGCCGCCGGTCATGCAGGCGGCGTACGAGCCGCCGCCAGCCGCGCCACCCCCGGCGCCTCCCGCACAGGCCGCGTATGCCCCCCCGCCGCGCGGCAACGGTACGCCATTCGGCGCGCCCAGGTCGGCGTCGGGCGATATGCCGCCCACCATCGCGTCGCTCACGGCGACGACGGCCACGGCGACGCCATCGTCGCAGCTCAACGGGTTCTTCGTGCAGGTCGGCGCATTCTCCACGCAGGAGAATGCCGAGAAACAGCGTGGCGCGGTGCGCAGCTACGGCAACCCCGAGATTTCCCAGGCCTCGGCGGGCGGACGCGATGTTTATCGCGTGCGGCTGGGGCCCTATACCACTCCCGATGCCGCCGGCATTGTCGCCGACCGGCTCAAGCGTTCAGGCTATGGGGATGCCCGTGTGGTCACTGAATAAGCTCAATCGCACCGCAATCGCGCTCCTTGCCATGGTTGGCATCGCCGGCCTGTCCGTGGCGGCCTTCGCCCAGCAGGACCCGCCGAAGAAACCGGCCAACCAGCAGCAGAAACCGCCGGCCAAGCCGCGGGCCCCGGCCTCCACGGCCGCCAAGCCGGCACCGAAAGAGCCGGCGGCGCCCAAGATCGAATCCCTGCCGCCCTCGCAGGTCGGCATCGGCACGCTGGCCCGCCACGCCTTCATGGTCGATCCGCAGACCTCGACGGTGCTCCTGTTCAAGGATGCCGAGACGACGATGCCACCGTCATCGATGTCCAAGATGATGACCATCTTCATCATCTTCGACGAGCTGGCGGCCGGACGCCTCAAGCTCGACACGCGTTTCCGCGTCAGCGAGAAGGCCCGCAACATGGGCGGCTCGCGCATGTTCCTCGAACTGGGCAGCGAGGCCACGGTCGAGGACCTGATCAAGGGCATCATCATCCTGTCGGGCAACGACGCCTGCGTCGTGATCGCCGAGGGACTCGCGGGCAGCGAGGAGGCCTTCGCCGATCGCATGAACAAGCGTGCGCGCGAGATCGGCATGACCAAGACGGTGTTCAAGAATGCGTCGGGCTGGCCGGCCGAGGGCCAGTACACGACGGCGCGCGATCTCGCGGTGCTGGGCTGGCACACGATCGACGATTACCCGCAGTATTATAAGTACTATGCGGAGACGAACTGGACCTACAACAACATCCGCCAGGAGAACCGCAACCGTCTGCTCAAGACCGTGGCGGGCACCGACGGCCTCAAGACCGGCCACACGGAAGAGGGCGGCTACGGCCAGACCACCTCCGCGGTGCGCGACGGCCGCCGCCTGATCCTGGTCGTCAACGGCCTCGCCTCGATGGCCGAGCGCGCGCAGGAGACGGCGCGGCTGATGGAATGGGGCTACCGCGAATCGACCAACACGACGGTGTTCCGCGCCGGCGACATGGTGGTCGAGGCGCCGGTGTGGCTCGGCGCGCAGGACAAGGTGCCGCTGGTCATGCCGAAGACCGTGCAGATCACGATGCCGACGGGCCAGGCCGCATCGCCGCGCGTGGTCGCGCGCTTCGACGGCCCGATCGCCGCGCCGATCATCAAGGGCACCAAGATCGGCACCGCCGTCGTCACGCTGCCCGACAACCGGACGATGGAGTATCCGCTCGAAGCCGGCGCCGACGTGCCGCGCATGGGCGTGTTCGGCCGCATGTCGACGATGCTGCAGCACTATCTGTTCGGCTGGATGTCGTGACCGACGCCGGCACGGGCGACGGCGAGGGTCTGTTCATCACGCTGGAAGGCGGGGAAGGGGCCGGCAAGTCGACACAGGTCGCCCGCCTCAAGGACTGGATCGAGAAGCGCGGGCACAAATGCATCGCCACGCGCGAGCCGGGCGGTGCGCCCGGCGCCGAGATGGTGCGCAAGCTCCTGGTCGAAGGCCCTGCGGAGCGCTGGGACGGTGTCACCGAGGCGCTGCTGCATTTTGCGGCCCGCCGCGAGCATCTGCGCACGACGGTGCTGCCCGCCATCGGGAGCGGCACCTGGGTCGTCTCCGACCGCTTCGCCGATTCCACCATGGCCTATCAGGGTTATGGCCATGGCGCCGACCGCGCCATGCTGGGCACGCTCTACGATATCGCCGTGGGAGACTTCCGCCCCGACCTCACGCTGATCCTCGACCTGCCGGTCGAGACCGGCCTGAAACGCGCCGCGGCGCGGCGGGGTACGGAGACGCGCTACGAGTCACTGCCGAAGGACTTCCACGAACGCGTGCGCGCGGGTTTCCTCGACATCGCCGAAGCCGATCCGGGCCGCTGCGTCGTGATCGATGCCACCGCCGGCATCGACGAGATTGCCCAGGCGATCGCCGACGCGGTGACCAAGCATCTGGAAACCTGAGCCGTGGCGCGCGGCAAGACGCCGTCCGATCCGGCCGAGATCGAGAAGCTCGAATGGCCGTATGGCTGGCCGCCGCCGTGGCGGAACAACCGCCTGGTCGGACATGAGCAGGCCGAGCGGACGATGCTGGCGGCGCAGCAGAGCGGCCGGCTGCATCATGCCTGGCTACTGACGGGACCGCGCGGCATCGGCAAGGCGACGCTCGCCTGGCGCTTCGCGCGTTTCCTGCTGGCGGGCCAGGACCAGGGTGGCCTGTTCGGCGGCGGACCGGAATCTCTCGACGTGCCGGCCGATGCGCCGGGTCGCCACCTGATCGATGCGCGCTCGCATCCCGACCTGTTCCATCTGCGCCGCGCGCTCAACCACGATACCGGCCGCATCCGCGCCGAGATCGCCGTCGACGACGTGCGTGGGCTGGGCGGCTTCATGCACATGACGCCGGCGATGGGGAAGTGGCGCATCGCCATCGTCGACTCGGCCGACGAGATGAACCGCAACAGCGCCAACGCGGTGTTGAAGATCCTCGAGGAGCCGCCGCCCAACGCGGTGCTGCTGATCGTCTCGCACGCGCCGGGCCGGCTGCTGCCGACCATCCGCTCGCGCTGCCGGCGCCTCGCGCTGCAGCCGCTGAAGGACGACACGGTCGTGAAGCTGCTGGGCGACTATGCGCCCGAGACGAAGGATGAGGAGAGAAGGGCGCTCTCCCGCCTCGCCGAAGGCAGCATCGGCCGCGCCCTGGAGCTGGCGGGCGCGGGCAGCCTGGATCTCTATCGCGAGATGGTCGAGGTGCTGGCGACCCTGCCCGATCTCGACATGCCGCGGCTGCACGCCTTCGCCGAACGCTTCGCCAAGCGCGGCGAGGAGGCCAACGCCGACTGGCGTTCGCTGAACTACCTGTTCGATGGCTGGCTGAAGGGGCTGATGCGCCAGGCCGCGCTCACGACGGAAGCTGCACCCGTCGTGCCGATGGAGAGCGGGCTGCAGACGCGGTTGCTGGCCGCCACGAGCCTCGAGCGCTGGATGGAGGCGGCAGAACAGGTGGCATTCCTCTTTTCGCGGGCCGACGCCGTCAATCTCGACCGTAAACAGACCGTCATGGGCAGCTTCCTGAAGCTGCAATCGGCGACCCGCTGAACCGCGCCCCATGGTCCCGAGCCTTGATCCACAGGGTTAGGCGTGAGAAAAGATCGGCCATGTTGCCCCGGTCCGACATCAGAGACTCGCTGCCCTGCGAACGAATGCGGGGCTGAACGCGCTTGAGTCTCGTGCCCCGGAAGGGGCGGCCGTTCGGAGTTCAGTATCATGTCGGGCAACAGCACCTATTACGTCACCACGCCGATCTACTACGTCAACGACGTGCCCCACATCGGGCATGCCTATGCGACGCTCGCCTGCGATGTGCTTGCGCGTTTCAAGCGTCTCGATGGCTACGACGTCCATTTCCTCACCGGTACCGATGAGCACGGCCAGAAGGTCGAGAAGGCGGCAGCCGCAGCCGGAATGACGCCGCAGGCCTTCACCGACAAGGTGAGCCAGTCGTTCCGCGACCTGATCGGCGTGATGAACTATTCGCCGGACGGCTTCATCCGCACGACCGAGCCGCGCCACTACGCCTCCTGCCAGGCGCTGTGGGAGAAGCTGGTCGCCTCGGGCGACATCTATCTCGGCAAGTATGCCGGCTGGTATTCGGTGCGCGACGAGGCGTTCTATGCCGAGGACGAGACCACGGTCGGTCCCGACGGCAAGCGCCGCGCAGGCCCGGTGAACAACGAGGTCGAGTGGGTCGAGGAGCCGTCCTACTTCTTCAAGCTGTCGGCCTGGACCGATCGGCTGCTGGAGTTCTACGAGAAGAACCCGCGCTTCATCGCGCCGGAGAGCCGTCGCAACGAGGTCATCAGCTTCGTGAAGGGTGGCCTGCAGGACCTCTCCGTCTCGCGCACCAGCTTCTCCTGGGGCATCCCGGTGCCGGGCGACGAGAAGCACATCATGTACGTCTGGCTGGACGCGCTCACCAACTACATCACCGAGGTGGGCTACCCGGACGAGAGCAATCCGCTGTGGCGCTTCTGGCCGGCCGACGTCCATGTGGTCGGCAAGGACATCATCCGCTTCCACTGCGTGTTCTGGCCGGCGTTCCTGCTGTCGGCCGGCGTCGCCGCGCCCAAGCGCGTCTTCGCGTCGGGCTGGTGGACGACCGAAGGCCAGAAGATCTCCAAGTCGCTGGGCAATGCGATCGATCCCGTGGCGGTGACCAAGGAATTCGGCGTCGACCAGGTGCGCTACTTCCTGCTGCGCGAAGTGCCGTTCGGCAACGATGGCGACTTCCAGCGCCGCGCCCTGATCGGCCGCATGAACGCCGACCTCGCCAATGCCTATGGCAATCTCTGCCAGAGGGTCCTGTCGATCGTCGCCAAGAATTGCGGCGAGAAGGTTCCGCCCAAGGGTGAATTGGTCGAAGCCGACACGGCGTTGCTCGATCGTGCGAAGGGCCTGCTGGCCATCGTGCGCGCCGAACTCGACGAGCAGGCCTTCCACAAGGCGCTGACGGCGATCTGGGAAGTGATCGCCGACGCCAACCGCTATGTCGACGCGCAGGCCCCCTGGGCACTGGCCAAGACCGACCCGGTGCGGCGCGACACGGTCCTGTGGGTGCTGGCCGAGACGATCCGGCGGGTAACCTTGCTGGTGCAGCCCTTCATGCCGGAGTCGACGGCCAGGATCCTCGATCAGCTCACGGTGCCGCCGGAGAAGCGGCGCTACGCGGCCTTCGACGAGGAGTTGGTCTCCGGTACCGCGCTGCCGCCGCCGCAGGGCGTGTTCCCGCGCTTCGTCGAGCCGGCGCCGGCCGCTGCACCGGCCAAGCCGCCGAAGCAGCCCAAGGCGCCCAAGCAGCCGAAAGTCGCGAGCTGACATGCTGATCGACAGCCACTGCCATCTCGACTTTCCGGAGCTGACGACGGACGAGAGCGGCGTGCTGGCGCGTGCCCGCACGGCCGGGGTCGGCGGCATGCTGACGATCGGCACGCGGCTCGACCAGTTCGAGCGGGTGAGGGCGATTGCCGAGCGCCATGACAATGTCTGGTGCTCGGTCGGCGTTCATCCGCACGAGGCCAAGGAAGAGGGCCAGCGCACCCCCGACCGGCTGATCGAGGCCACGCGGCATCCCAAGGTCGTGGGCATCGGCGAGACCGGGCTTGATTTCTATTACGAGCACAGCCCGCGCGAGGAGCAGGCCGAGAGCTTCCGCGCCCATATCGCGGCCTCGCGCCAGACCGGCCTGCCGTTGATCGTCCATACGCGCGATGCCGATGCCGAGACCGGCGACATCCTGGAGGACGAATACGGGAAGGGCGCCTTCCCCGGCCTGATCCACTGTTTCAGCTCCGGCCGCGCCGTCGCCGAGCGGGCGCTAGCGCTGGGCCTCTACATCTCGATCTCGGGCATCGTGACCTTCAAGGCCGCCGAGGAGTTGCGCACCATCGTGCGCGACCTGCCGCTCGACCGGCTACTGGTCGAGACCGACTCGCCGTACCTGGCGCCGATCCCCAAGCGCGGCAAGACCAACGAGCCGGCCTATGTCGCGCACACGGCCGCCAAGGTCGCCGAGCTGAAGGGCGTGAGCCTGGCCGAGCTGGAGGCCGTGACGACCGACAATTTCTTCCGGCTGTTCACCAAGGCGGAGCGTTCCCGGTGCGGGTGACGATCCTGGGCTGCGGGACCTCGGCGGGCGTTCCCCGGGCCGGCGGACCGGGCGGCAAGGGCGAGTGGGGGGCTGCCGATCCCAGCGACCCCCGCAATCGCCGCAGCCGCTGTTCGATTCTGGTCCAGGACCGGGGCAAGACCGTGCTGGTCGACACCTCGCCCGACCTCCGCAGCCAGCTCCTCGCGGCCGAGGTCGAGCGGGTCGACGCCGTGATCTGGACCCACGACCATGCCGACCAGTGCCACGGGATCGACGACCTGCGGCCCTATGCGCTGCGCCATGGCCAGATCGAATCCTGGTCGGACGAGCGGACCTACGGCGTGCTCAGCCGACGCTTCGGCTACTGCTTCCACGCCGAGGGCAACGGCTTCTACAATCCGATCTACCGCCATTCGGTGATCTCGGGACCGTTCGAGGCCGCCGGCCTGCCGGTCGTGCCGTTCCTGCAGGATCACGGCACCATCAAGTCGCTAGGCTTCCGCTTCGGGGCCGTCGGCTATGCCAACGACGTGGTCATGCTGCCCGAGGAATCGCTTGTGGCGCTGGAGGGCGTCGAGGTGCTCATCGTCGACGCCATGCGTTACCGGCCGCACCCCACGCACGCCCATCTCGACCGGGCGCTGCAGTGGATAGATCGGCTGAAGCCCAAGCGGGCCTTCTTGACCAACCTCCATGTCGATATGGACTATGCGGAAGTCGACCGGACGACGCCGGCCCATGTAACGCCGTGCTTCGACGGTCTCCAGATCGACCTTTAAAAGGCCGGAAATATCATGAAAATCAGATGGATATCCGGACAATCTCATCTGAACAATCAGCGTAGACAAAACGAGTCCGGACGCCGGATGTTCCTGTCGGCGGCCGTCGTGGCCGGTTTGGTGTCGTTTTCGACCCCATTTGCGGTACTGGCGGCCGATCGGCTCGAGACCGGCGGGCTTACGTTCCGGGACTTCGGCACGCCCGACAACGGCTCCAGCTTTACCCGCGGCGAGCAGAGTGTCGGCGGCGGCACCACCCAAAGCTTCACGCGCGTCCTGGGCGTCGACCCGGCGCAACAGGCGGTCCGGCTGCGCTTCGACTCGGTCAAGGTCGAGCTGCTGCTGCCCATGGGCTGGCAGGCCAGCGAGGACCAGGAGCGGGGCGTCGCCTATACGCTCGACAAGCGCATCCGGCTGATCGTCTGGCGGGTCGACTTCGCCTACGAGGGCGTGAAGGACGCCGAGCACTACGCCGCCACCAAGGCCGGCTCCATGAAGGCCCGGCGCCCCGGCGTTCAGGCCCAGGCCCGCAAGCTGAGCGACGGCAGCTTCGTCATCGTCTACGAGAACGTGCCGAAAGGGTCGAACGACAGCGGCCCACGCACCGTGTTCGACCTCGTGGTGCCCAATCCCGGCAACCCGAAGGTCGGCATCCTGGTGACTCTGGGCATGCCGGCCAACGAGGCGAGCCGCGGCCTGCAGCTGCTGGCGTTGATCACCCAGAATATGAGGATTTCCTGGTAATCCTCTGTAACTGATATTTATATAATATTTTCCATAATATATATTATACGATAATTTGGATCTGTGTTATAGAGGACATATGTCCCAGAAGCCCACTCCTGAATCCTTACCCCGCGAACCCCTCCAGCGGCTGCTGGCGGTCATGGCTTGGCTGCGCGACCGGCAGCATGGTTGCCCCTGGGATATCGACCAGACCTTCCGGACCATCGCGCCGTACACGATCGAGGAAGCCTACGAGGTCGCCGACGCCATCGAGCGCGACGACATGCCCGCGCTCAAGGAAGAGCTCGGCGACCTGCTGCTGCAGGTCGTCTACCATTCCCAGATCGCCAGCGAGGCCAAGGCGTTCGGCTTCGACGACGTGGCGGCGGCTATCGCCGACAAGATGGTCGACCGCCATCCGCACGTCTTCGGCGACCTCGACATCAAGACCGCCGATGCCCAGACCGTCTCCTGGGAGGCCCGCAAGGCGGCCGAACGGGCCGCCAAGGCCAAGGAGACGGCACCGGTCGGGGCTTTGGACGGCGTGGCGCGCGCCCTTCCCGCCCTGATGCGCGCCGAGAAGATCCAGAAGCGCGCCGCCCGGGTCGGCTTCGACTGGGGCTCGATCGGTCCGGTCATCGACAAGATCGAAGAAGAGCTGGGAGAGCTGCGGGCTGAACTGGAGGCCGGAAAGGTCGAGCAGGAGAAGGTCGCCGACGAACTTGGCGATGTCTTGTTCGCTGTCGCCAACCTCGCTCGCCACTGCAAGGTCGACCCGGAGGTGGCGCTGAGGGCCACCAACGACAAGTTCGAGAAGCGCTTCCGCTACATCGAACGCCGTCTGGCCGAGGCCGGCCGAAAGCCCGCCGAAGCCAGCCTCGAGGAGATGGAAACCCTCTGGCAGGAAGCCAAGACGCGGGCTTGAGCTTCGATCTTAGGCTGTGTCATCCCGAGCGCAGCGAGGGATCCTTGGTCGGTGCTGCTTAAGGATCCTTCGCTACGCTCTGGATGACACCGATACCTTAAGTGCGCTGCGCCAGCAGCGGCATTTTCGACGCTTCGAGCGCCGATCGTGCCTCCGCCAGCGCCTCGGCGGTCGAGGCTGCAATCAGGCCGGCGTTGAGCGGCTGGGCGGGTCCGTAAGGCGCGCCGCCGAACTGGATGGCGCCGCCGCCGGCTTCACGCATCATCAGCGTGCCGGCCGCGTGATCCCACGGCTTGGTCGTGCGATAGAGGCTGAAATGTGCGCGACCGGAGAGGATTTCCAGGTATTCTGCGCCGGCGCACCGCATGGTCGAGATGTGAGCGAACCGCTCCCGCTGCTCCTTGCTGAGCTGCTCGTCGAAGGCCTTCGCGACCTTGTAGCCGACGAAGCCCGTCAGCGGCTCCGTTGTCGGCTCGCCGCGAATGGCGGCGCCGTCGAACGTCACCCCGCCCCCTTTGTGCGTCACGGCCATGCGGTCGCGCGGCACGTCGAGGATCCAGCCGGCGATCGCCGCCGTGTCCTGCACCAGGCAGACGATGATGGCGAAACGGTCCCGGCCCGCGGCGAAGTTCGCGGTGCCGTCGAGTGGGTCGACGATCCAGCAGGACTCGCCCGGGCGGGCGATCAGGTCGAGAAGGCTCGGATCCTTCTCGACGGCCTCCTCACCCACCACCGGGACGCCCGGCAGGATCTTCGCCAGGCCGGAGGCCAGGCGCTGCTCGGCCGCGACGTCGGCCACGGTGACGATGTCGCCCGGCCGCTTCTGGCGGACATCGTCCTTGGAGAGATTGCGGAAACGCGGCAGCAGCTCGGCTGCCGCCGTCTCGCGCATGAGATCGACGATCCGCTGCGAGCCGCCGAAATCGAGCATCGGCCTCAGCCGACGACGCCGAAGATATCCTCTTCCTTCAGGATCACATGATCCTCGCCGCCGAGCTTCACCTCGGTGCCGGACCACTTGCCGTAGATCACCGTGTCGCCGACCTTCACGCCCAGCTCCTGCAGGCGGCCGTCCTCGAGGCGGCGGCCCTTGCCGACCGCAACGACCTTGCCCTGCATCGGCTTTTCCTGGGCCGTGTCGGGAATGATCAGGCCGCCCTTGGTGCGGGTCTCGGCGGTTACCGGCTTCAGCAGCAGGCGGTCGTGCAAGGGCTTGAAACCCATGGTCTTTTCCTTCGTCTTGGTGGTGGGCGTTTCGACGTTTGGGCGCTTATAGGAAGGGCGCCCGCCGGGTGTCAACGAGCCTGCTGGCGCCGCTCGAACTGGGCGGCGGCCTCGTCGTCCAATGCCACCGTCAGCCAGGCGGTTTCGCCCTCGTCGCGACGGCTGCGAACCTCGCCGTGGCGGTAGAGCCAGGCGATCGTGGCGCCATCGGTCAGCGGCACGGAGACCTCGCGGGCCTCGCCGGCGGCCCCCAGGAGCGCGGCGATGGCGTCCATGAGCTGGTCGACTCCCTCGCCCGTCAGCGCCGACACAGGATATTGCCGCGCCCGCTCGGCGCCGGTGGCGGTCCGCGTCTGCAGCACCTGCCGTACATCCTCGGGCAAGGCATCGACCTTGTTCAGCGCCTCGATGAACGGTCGCCCCGACCCTTCTTCCAGGGCACCCAGCTCACGCAGCACGTCCTCGACGTCGGCGCGCTGCTGCTCGGTGTCGGGATGGGAGACGTCGCGCACATGCACGATCAGGTCGGCCTCGATGACCTCCTCCAGGGTCGCACGGAAAGCCGCGACCAGGTGCGTCGGCAGGTCGGAGACGAAGCCCACCGTGTCGGACAGCACGCAGCCCTTGCCGTTGGGCAGCTTGATCGACCGCATGGTCGGGTCGAGCGTGGCGAACAGCAGGTCCTTGGCCATGACCTCGGCGCCGGAGAGCCGGTTGAACAGCGTCGACTTGCCGGCGTTGGTATAGCCAACCAGCGCCACCGTCGGCAGCCGGGCCTTCTTGCGGCCAGCACGATTCACCGCGCGCGTCTTGCGTACGTTGTCGAGGTCGCGCTTGATCCGCACGATGCGCTCGCCGATCAGGCGGCGGTCGATCTCGATCTGCGATTCGCCGGGACCGCCCATGAAGCCGAAGCCGCCGCGCTGGCGCTCGAGATGGGTCCAGGACCGGACGAGGCGGCCGCGCTGGTAGTCGAGCGCGGCCAGTTCGACCTGCAGCCGTCCTTCGTGGGTTCGGGCGCGGGCGCCGAAGATCTCGAGGATCAAGCCGGTACGGTCGATGACCTTGGTCTGCCAGGCCTTCTCGAGATTTCGCTGCTGCACCGGCGTCAGCCTGTCGTCGACGACGACCAGGCCGATGCCCAGCTCCCCGACCGAGGCGGCGATGCGCGCGACGACGCCCTTGCCGATCAGCGTCGCGGGCGTGACCTGCCGCAATGGCGCGACCTGCGCCAGCCGCACGTCGAGGTCGATCGCGCGGGCAAGACCCACCGCCTCCTCGAGCTTGGCCTGGCTGTCGCGTTCGCTGCGACCGCGCAGGCGCGGCTCGTACGGACACAGGACCGCGGCCACCGTTGCGGGTCGCACGGTGTCCAGCGGCTTGCGGATGCGCTTTTCGGAGTCGTCGAGCTCGAATTCGTCGATCAAATCAGCCTGCGTCGGCCTTGTCCCCGTCGAACAGCTGCACCGGCGTGACCGGCATTATCGTCGAGATCGCATGCTTGTAGACAAGCTGCGAATGTCCGTCGCGGCGCAGCAGCACCGAGAAATTGTCGAACCACGTGACGATGCCCTGCAGCTTCACGCCGTTCACGAGGAAGATCGTGACCGGGGTCTTGTTCTTCCGAAGATGGTTCAGGAAGACGTCCTGAACGTTCTGTGCCTTTTCGCTCATATTTTTTGGCCTCTTGCTGGGCGGCCGGCTTCCAAGGGGGTCACCGGTTTAGAAGGTACGGGGTCCCTCCCCGCTACCGAGTTGCCTCGAATATAGGTGAGGTTCGTCTCAAAGCAATGCCACCAACTCGTGACAATTACGCACTCTCAGTCGCGGCGGATGCTCCAGAAGGGCTGCAGTCAATTGCTCCGCACCACCCACGAGAACCGGCAGACAACCCGCCGCATGTGCGGACTTAAGATCGGCAGGCGTGTCGCCGACCATCCACACATTGTCATCCGGGGCAATTCCCGTGCCGTCGAGGGCCAGGTAGATCGGATCCGGTGCGGGTTTGTCGCGAGCAGCGTCCCGTGCACCGACGGCCCGCGCCACCCACTTGCCCCAGCCGAGATGGGCGACCTCGGCCCGGAGATTATCCCCAACCTTGTTGCTCACGATCGCGACATAGCAGCCTTTGCCATGGCAGTGCGCCAGCAGGTCGGCCGCTCCGTCCAACGCCTCAAGGCGCTCCAGGTGGATGCGATGGAAAGTGTCGTAGAAGACCTTCTCCGCCTCCGCGGCGCGCGGGCCGAACAGGGTGGGGAAAACCTCGCGCAACGAGCCATGGGCGCGGTCCTGCACTTCGGTTGCAGTCCAAGGTGTCTGGCCCAGCGCCGTGAAGGTGTCGCGGTAGCACTCCACGATGGTCGGCCAGGTGTTGACCAGCGTGTTGTCCCAGTCGAACAGGACGGCGCGAGGTGGCTTCAGCCCGGCGGGCAGGCTCACGTCACGGCCTCTCCCGCCTCCGAGAAGCGGACATATTCCTCGCGCAGGCGCCGGGCCGTCGCGCCGACCTTGCCGTCGCCCACCTTGTCGCCGTCGATCTTCACCACCGGCGTCACGAACGAGGTGGCGCTGGTGATGAAGGCTTCCTTCGCCTTCTTCGCCTCCTCCACCGTGAACGGCCGCTCGACCAGCTTGAGCTGCAGCGAGTTGCAGATCGACTTCAGCGTGTGCCGCGTGATGCCGGAGAGGATGCCGTTGTCGGTCTGGCGCGTCACCAGCTCGCCGTCGTCGGTCACGATCCAGGCGTTGGTCGATGCGCCCTCGGTGACGCAGCCCTGCCCGTCGACCAGCCAGGCCTCGTAGGCGCCGGCCTCGCGGGCGGCCTGCTTGGCCAGCACGTTGGGCAGAAGGGCGACCGTCTTGATGTCGCAACGCTCCCAGCGGATGTCGGGCATGCTCTTCACGGCGACGCCGGCGCCGGGGTCGGCGACGATATGCTTGGTGGCCTTCGTCGTCATGACGAGAGCGGGCTTCACCGGGGTGGTCGGGAAGCCGTGGTCACGGCGCGAGACGCCGCGAGTCACCTGCATGTAGACCAGCCCGTCGCGCAGGCGGTTCTTGCGCATCAGCTCGCGGATGATGAAGCCCAGCGTGTTGCGCGACACCGGCCAGTCGATGCGCAGTTCCTTCAGCGAGCGATCGAGCCTGTCGATATGCGGCTTCTCGTCGATCAGCTTGCCGTCGCGCACGCCCACGACCTCGTAGACGCCGTCGGCCAGCTGGTAGCCGCGATCCTCGATATGGACGCTGGCCTCGCGATGCTCGACGTAGCGACCGTTGACATAGGCATAACGCGCCATGACGCCCTCTCCCCTCTAGACCGGCTGCTCGGCGCCGCCGCCCTCGGGCGCCCCCCCGTGCAGGCCGAGCGACTTCAGCTTGCGATGCAAGGCCGAGCGCTCCATGCCGACGAAGGTCGCCGTCCGTGAAATATTGCCGCCGAAGCGCGTCACCTGGGCCAGCAGGTACTCGCGCTCGAACACCTCGCGCGCCTCGCGCAGTGGCAGCTGCATGATTTCGCCGCCCTTCTCCCAGCGCAGCACAGACGGAGCGTCCTCGCTGACGTCGTTGGGCAGCACGTCGGCGCGGATCGGCGCGCCGCCGGCCGGCGCCAGGATCAGCAGCCGCTCGATGACGTTGCGCAGCTGGCGCACGTTGCCCGGCCAGTCATGGCCCTGGAGGGCCGCCTGTGTATCCTCGCCGATCGAGCGAGACGGAAGTCCGGTCGCGTCGGCCACGCGCTTCAGCAGGTCGAGCGCCAGCTCGGGAATGTCCTCGCGGCGCTCGCTGAGCGGCGGCACACGCAGGCCCACCACGTTGAGGCGATGGAACAGGTCCTCTCGGAAGCGGCCGCCGGCGATCTCCTCCTGGAGATCGCGCGCCGTGGTCGCCAGCACGCGTACATCGATCTCGACCTTGGTCTTGCCGCCATCGCGGGCATAGGACTGCTCCTGCAGCACGCGCGCCAGCCGGCCCTGCAGCGCCAGCGGCAGGTCGGCCACTTCCTTGAGGAGCAGCGTGCCGCCATGCGCCATCTCGAAGGCGCCGGACACGCGCAGCGCATCGGCGTCGGTGTCGCCGTCGGTGCCGAACAATTCGATCTCCAGCCGCTCGGCGGGAAGCGTCGAGCAATTGACGATGACAAATGGACCGTCGGCCCGCTTCGATCCCTGGTGGATCAGCCGCGCCGTCGTTTCCTTGCCCGAGCCGGAGGCACCGGTGATGAGGACACGGCTGCCGGTCGGCGCCACGCGCTCGATCTGCGTACGCACGTTGCCGGCATCGCTCGAGGAGCCGACGAAGGTCACCTCGCCGCCGGCACGCCGGCGCAGCACCACGTTCTCGCGCTTCAACCGGTCGGCCTCGATGGCGCGGTCCACGACGAGGAGCAGGCGATCGGCCTTGAAGGGCTTCTCGACGAAATCGTAGGCGCCGGTCTTGATCGCCGACACCGCGGTATCGATCGTGCCGTGGCCGCTGATCATCACCACGGGGATCGGCGGATCCTCGCGGCGGATGACCTCGAGGATTTGCAGCCCGTCGAGCTCGCTGCCCTGCAGCCAGACGTCGAGAATGACCAAAGCCGGCCGACGCTGCCGCACGGCATCGATCGCTTCGGTGCTGTTGTGGGCACGGCGCGCGGTGTGGCCCTCGTCCTCGAGGATGCCGGCGATCAGCGTGCAGATATCGCGTTCGTCGTCGACGATCAGAATATCGTGGGCCATGTCACTCAAGCAGCCCGCATGGAACGCGGGTCATTGTGCGGCCGTCACTTGCGGTGGAGCCGACGCGATTTCCTTCGCGTCCCGCCGGAATACCAGACTGATGCGTGCGCCGCCACCCTCGCGATCCTCCAGGGAGAGGAAGCCGCCATGGTCCTCCATGATCTTCTTGACGATCGCGAGTCCCAGGCCCGTGCCCTTGCTGCGCGTCGTCATGTACGGCTCGGTCAAGCGCTCGCGCCCTTCCTTCGGCAACCCACGGCCATTGTCCTCGACGACGATCTTCAGCCCGGCGCCGTCCTCCCGCAAAGTCAGCGTGATCTCGCCCTGTGGCAATGGTGTGTCCGGTCTCTCGTCCCTGCCCTCGATCGCCTCGGCCGAGTTCTTCAGGATGTTGGTCAGCACCTGCGAGACCTGGCGGCGGTCGCAGTCGAGCGGCACCGGATGGCTGGGCAGGTTCGAGATGTAGCGAATCTCGGGATTACCGTTGCGTTGCAGGAACAGCGCCTGCTGGCACATCTCCTTCGCATCCTCCTCCTTCACCGTCGGCCGCGGCATGCGGGCGAAGGAGGAGAATTCGTCGACCATGCGGCCGATGTCGCCGACCTGCCGGATGATCGTCTCGGTGCACATCGTGAAGGTCTCCGGATCCTCCTTGATCTGCTTCAGGTAGCGGCGCTTCAGGCGCTCGGCCGAGAGCTGGATGGGCGTCAGCGGATTCTTGATCTCGTGGGCAATGCGGCGGGCGACGTCGCCCCAGGCCGCCATGCGCTGCGCCGACATGAGGTCGGTGACGTCGTCGAAGGTGACGACGTAGCCGGCACCCGACGCCGCGCTGATGCGGACCAGCAGGATCTGCCGCGAGCCGCGCTGCAGGATCTCGACCTGGCCCTGGGTCATCCGATCCGGCCTTTCCGCCGCCTGCGCGACCAGCGGCTTGAGTTCCGGCATGACCGCGATCAGCGGCCGTCCCAGCACGCCGTCCTCGGGCAGGGCCAGCAGGGTCAGCGCCGAGCGGTTCGAGCGCATGACGATGCCCTCGCCGTCGACGCTCAGCACGCCGGCCGAGACGCCCGCCAGCACCGCATCGGTGAGGCGGCGGCGGGTGTCGAGCTCGGTATTGGCGTGGACCAGCTCGCCGCGCTGCTGCTCGATCTGGCTGGCCATGCGGTTGAAGGATCGGGCGAGCTGCCCCAGCTCGTCGTTGGGCGGTCCCTCCTCCACGCGCGCACTGAGATCGCCGCCGCGCACCCGCTCGGCCGCCTGCATCAGCCCGCCGATCGGCTCGGTCAGGCGCGTCGCGAACAGGATGGCGAGCCAGACCGCGGCCAGAAGCATCAGGAAGGCGATGGCGCCGCAGACCACGAAGATGATGAGCTGGCTGCGCCGCAGCGCCGATTCGATCTGGGAATAGAACGAGCCGGCGAACTCGATGCTCTTGATGTAGTCGACGACCCGGAGGTCGACGGCATGGCCGGTTGCGAGGAACAGCGGCTCGCCGACGAAAAGCTGCATCACGAAGTAAGCGCCGTCCGGCGATTCGAACTGCACGGGACGCGCCTGGTTGACCGCCTGCCAGAGGAACTGCGCGGGCGGCACCGGGTTGGGCATGCCCTTGGCATCGGGCGCCTTCGCCTGGGCGATCACGCCCTTGTCGGCGTCGAGCAGGGTGGCCTCGATGATCGGTCGCCCTTCGATCAGGCGGTCCAGCATGGCCTTGGTCGCAGCCGGATCGCGCACGGCGTCCACGCCCTCGGCCTGCAGCGGCGCGGAGATCGCCTCGATGTCGTTCAGGATCTCCTGTTCGCGCGCCCGCCGCACCGGCTCGCCGATGGCGCGCGCCGCCTCGTAGGAAGCCTGCGAGGGTTTCACCACGAAGTCGGTGAGGCTGATCACCAGCATCGACAGGATGATGGTGACGATGACGGTCGGCGTGATGGTGAAGACGCTGCAGACCAGCACCAGCCGCATGTGCAGGCGCGAGCCCGCCGCACCGCGCCGCCGGTCGAGCCAGAGCTGGGTCAGGCGGACGGCGAGGACGGAGACCAGGGCGATCGCGATGACCAGGTCGGCCACCAGCAGGCCCGTCATCCAGCCGCGTGTGCCGAACGATTCCGGCACGAAGCCGGCCAGCCAGGCATAGGTCGCCCCGCCGGCGACCATGGCGAGAATAGCCAACGAGATGGCGGCGACGCGGCCACTGAGGCTGCGAAGCACCCTGCTCATCTTGTCGCCCAAGCGTGAAACGCCCAGCGCAGCTGTCAAAAAATCACCCGCCTCGGCGAACCTGCGGCGTGCGAACCACGGGGACGTCGAGGTCCTTTATTTTCTTGCGCAACGTGTTGCGATTGAGCCCCAGGAGGCGGGCCGCACGCAACTGATTCCCGCGGGTGGCCCCCAGCGCCAGGGCGAGCAACGGCCGCTCGACCTCGGAAATGACACGATCGTACATGCCGTCGGGCGGCAGCCGGTCGCCGTGCGCGGCGAACAGCGACTGCAGGTGACGGTCGACGGCGTCGGCCAGCGAGATGTCCTCGCCCAGCTCCGACGACGGCGGCCCGTGATCGATCGCCGAGACCGCATCCGCGAGCTCGGTCTCGATCGTCTCGACGCCGATGATCTCCTCGGAATAGAGCGCCGACAGGCGGCGGACCAGATTCACGAGCTCGCGCACGTTGCCTGGCCAGCGATGCTGCTTCAGCCGCGCCATCGCTTCGGGCGACAGGACCTTGGTCGGCAATCCGTCGGCGGTGGCGGCCTGGAGATAGTGGTTGGCCAGTTCGGGAATGTCGTCGAGCCGCTCGCGCAGCGGCGGCAGGCGAATCGGCACGACATTGAGGCGGTAGAACAGATCCTCGCGGAACAGGCCCTGCTGGATCTGGCGGCGCAGGTCGCGATGGGTCGCCGCCACGATACGCACGTTGGCCTTGATCGGCGTGCGACCGCCGACCGTCATGTATTCGCCTTCCTGCAGCACGCGCAGCAGACGGGTCTGGGCCTCGGGCGGCATGTCGCCGATCTCGTCGAGGAACAGCGTGCCGCCGGAGGCCTGCTCGAACTTGCCGGCCGAGCGCTGCACCGCGCCGGTGAAGGCGCCGCGCTCGTGGCCGAACAGCTCGCTCTCGATCAGCTCGCGCGGGATCGCGGCCATGTTGAGCGCGATGAACGGGCCCTTCCGGCGCTTGCCGTAATCGTGCAGCGCGCGCGCGACCAATTCCTTGCCCGCCCCCGACTCGCCGGTGACCATGACGGTGAGGTCGGTCGACATCAGGCGCGCGAGCGTGCGGTAGATTTCCTGCATCGCCGGCGACCGGCCGATCAGCGGCAGGCGCTCACCCTCTTCCGGCAGCGTCGCCGCCCGCTGCACCGACGTGGCCGGCGCCGACAGAGCTCGGTTCACGACCGAGATCAGCTCGTTCAGGTCGAACGGCTTGGGCAGGTATTCGAACGCGCCGCGCTCGGTCGCGCGGACGGCCGTGAGCAGGGTCGACTGCGCGCTCATGACGATGATGCGCAGGTCGGGCCGCAGCTTGCGGATGCGCGGCACCAGGTCGAGGCCGTTCTCGTCCGGCATCACCACGTCGGTGATGACGAGCTGGCCCTCCCCTTCCTGGACCCATTGCCAGAGCGTGGAAGCGGTGCCGGTGCTGCGGACCGTGTGCCCCTGCCGGCCGAGGGCCTGGTGCAGGACGGTGCGGATGGCGCGGTCGTCGTCGGCGACGAGAATAGTGCTGGCGACGCTCATGGCGCGGCCTGTGGGAACTGCAGAGGCAACATGATCCTGAATGACGTGCGGCCCGGCTCGCTATCGAACTCGATCGCACCGCCATGGTCGTTGATGATCTTGGCGACTAAAGCAAGACCCAGGCCAGTTCCGGTAGGCTTGTTCGTCACGAAGGCGTCGAAGAGATGGCTGCGGATCTCGTCCGAGACGCCCCGACCGTTGTCCCGCACCGAAACGACCAGCGGCAGGTTGACCCTGGTCTGCTGGCCCGGCACCGCCAGCCGCAGGCCGTGCCTGTAGGCGGTCGACAGTTCGATCTCACGGTCGACGTCGCCCGGGACCTCGCAGGCGTTCTTCACCAGGTTCAGGAACACCTGGATGAGCTGGTCGCGGTCCCCATGCACGTCGGGCAGCGACGGATCGTAGGTTTCGACGAAGCGCACACCCTTGCCGAAGCCGTTCTGCGACAGGCGGCGGACATGATTCAGGACCTGGTGGATGTTGATCGGCCCGCGCTCGATCGGGCGGCCGTCGGCGAAGGCCTCCATGCGGTCGACCAGCGCCACGATGCGGTCGGTCTCCTCGCAGATCAACTCGGTCAGCTCGCGTTCGGAATCCGGCACCGACTGTTCGAGAAGCTGAGCGGCGCCGCGGATGCCCGACAGCGGGTTCTTCACCTCGTGCGCCAGCATGGCGGCCAGCGCACTCACCGAGCGGGCGGCGCTGCGGTGCGAGAGTTGCCGGTCGATGCTGCGGGCAATGGTCTGCTCGACCAGCGAGACGGCGACCAGTCCGTCGCTGTCGACGATCGGCGAGAGGCGGAGCGCGCAGAAGCGTGTGCCGATACGCGGCGAGGCGAGCGTCACACCGTTCTCGGCAACCGCTCCGCCGGTCGTCAGCACCTGCTCCAGCAGCGAGAAGAGCGGCGTGTCCTCGGGAATGAATTCACTCAGCGGATGGCCGACCAGGCGTGCCCGGCCGACGCCGAAGAACTGCTCGGCCGAGAGATTGGCGTAGTGGATCAGGCCGTTCGCCTCGACGACGATGATCGCTTCCGAAAGCGAATCGAGGAGTGCTGTCGGGAACTGATCGCTCATGCCGTTTCGCTTGAGAGGACGCACGGACATCAGGCGGCCTGCCGCTCGACGGCCGGCAGGAAGAACGAGGCCAGCATGCTGCGCACCTTTCCGGCATCGGTCTCGCGATTCAACGCCGCCCGGAAATCCGCCGAGGCGGGCAGGCCCTTGGAGTACCAGCCGAGATGCTTGCGGGCCATGCGCACACCGGTCTCGATTCCGTAATGCTCGAGCATCGCCTCGAAATGCGTCCGCACCGCCGCGTACTGCTCGGCAAGCGTCGGATCGGGCACGCGCTCGCCGGTACGCAGATAGCGGATCGCCTGGTTGAGGAACCAAGGGCGGCCATAGGCGCCGCGGCCGATCATGATGCCGTCCGCGCCCGATTGTTCGAGCGCCTGGTCGACGTCTTCGAGCGTGTTGATGTCACCGTTGGCGATCACCGGCAGCCTGGTCGCTTCCTTCACGGTGCGGATGAAGGCCCAGTCGGCATGGCCTTCGTAGAAATCGCAGCGCGTGCGGCCGTGCACCGTCAGCATCCTGATGCCGCACTGCTCGGCGATGCGCGCCAGGTTCGGCGCATTGCGGTTGATCGAGTCCCAGCCGGTGCGCATCTTAAGCGTGACCGGCAGCTTCACGGCCTTGACCGTCGCCTCGAGAATCTTCGCGGCATGCACCTCGTCGCGCATCAGCGAGGAGCCGGCATGGCCGTTCACGACCTTCTTCACCGGGCAGCCGAAGTTGATATCAATGATCGCCGCTCCGCGATCCTCGTTGAGCTTCGCCGCCTCGGCCATCACCTCGGGCTCGCAGCCGGCGAGCTGCACCGACATCGGGAACTCTTCCGGCGTGGTCTTGGCCATCATCAGTGTCTTGCGGTTCTCGCGGACCATCGCGGCGGATGCGATCATCTCGGAGACGACGAGCCCTGCCCCACGCCGCTTCACCATCTGGCGGAAGGGCATGTCGCTGACACCCGACAGCGGCGCCAGGATGACCGGGTCCTCGATGCGGACGGGACCGATATCGACAGGTTTGAGGCGGTGTGCGTTTTGCATTCTTTGTTCAGTTATTAGGCATCTTGTGCAGTGCACAATATTTAATCGAGCAATAGCGGGTCCGGGGGGCAGGCGCAAGGGTCGTGAGTGCGCATCCCCCGAAGCCAGTGTTATCTAGGGTCCGTGCTCACTTGTACCGCCCTGATCGTCGCGGCTGGCCGTGGGAGCCGCTTCGGCGGCCCACTGCCTAAGCAATATGCGCTTTTGGATGGCCAGCCCGTCCTTCGCCGAACTGTCATGACCTTCCAGGCCACCCTTGGCATCGGCCGCATTCTGGTCGTGATCGGTCCGGGCGATGACGCCCACTATGCCGCAGCGACCGAGGGGCTCGGCCTGCCCGCTCCGATTTCGGGCGGCGCCAGCCGGCAGCAATCCGTGCTGAACGGCCTCGAAGCGCTGGCCACCGATCCGCCGGATCTGGTCGCGATCCATGACGCCGCCCGCCCCTTCGTTATGCGGGCCGACATCGAGGCCTGTCTCGCCGCTGCTTCTGCCGAGGGGATCGACGGCGCCGTGCTCGGCATCCCGCTCGCCGATACGCTGAAGCGCGTGGGTGACGAACATGTCGTCACCGAAACGGTACCGCGCCAGAACCTGTGGCGGGCGCAGACACCCCAGGTCTTCCGCTTCGCGTCGTTGCTCGCAGCACACCGCGCCGCCGCATCGCTCGGCGCCGTGGAAGCGACCGCCCTCACCGACGACGCGGCCGTGGCCGAGCGCGCCGGACTGAAGGTTGTCATGGTCGCGGGCAGCGAGGATAACCGCAAGATCACCACCGCCGACGATCTCATCCCCAATCGCATGGAAATCCGCACCGCCCTCGGCTTCGACGTGCACGGCTTCGCGCCGGGCAACGCCGTCATGCTGGGCGGTGTGGCCATCCCGCACACCCATACGCTCGCCGGTCACTCCGACGCCGATGTCGCGCTGCATGCGCTGACCGATGCCGTGCTGGGCACGATCGGCGCCGGCGACATCGGCAAGCATTTCCCGCCCTCCGATCCGCAATGGCGGGGCGCCTCGTCCGACCGCTTCCTGCGCCACGCCGTCGATCTCGTGACGGGCCGCGGCGGCCGCATCGTTCACCTCGATGTCACGATCGTCTGCGAAGCCCCCAAGGTCGGCCCGCACCGTGACGCCATGGTGAGGAGCATCGCCGCGATTGCAGAGGTGGCCGCCGACCGGGTCAGCGTGAAGGCGACGACGACCGAGGGATTGGGTTTCACCGGCCGCCGCGAAGGCATCGCGGCCCAGGCCATCGCGACCGTAGAACTGCCAGGGAGCTGAACGGCGAATGTTCGATCACGAGATGCGGGAAGCCGCGGAGCATGTCCTGTTCACCTGCCGCAAGCGCGGCTTCAAGGTCGTGACGGCCGAGTCCTGCACCGGCGGTCTGATCGCCGCTGCCCTCACCGCCATCACCGGTTCCTCGGACGTCGTGGATCGCGGCTTCGTCACCTATTCCAACGAGGCCAAGCGCGAGATGCTGGGCGTGCCGTGGGATGCGATCCTGGGCCACGGCGCGGTGAGCGAGCCAGTGGCGCGTGCCATGGCCTCGGGCGCCCTCGCCCGCTCCGGCGCACAGCTCTCGGTCTCCGTCACAGGTGTCGCCGGCCCCGGCGGCGGCTCGGCGGAGAAACCGGTGGGCCTCGTCCATTTCGGCGCGGCTCGCGCCGGTTTCGAGACCGTCGCCGAGCATCACATCTTCCCCGGCGACCGCGACGCCATCCGCCGCCTCACGGTAATCACCGCGCTTGCGATGCTGGCCAAGCTGGCGGAGCGATAGAGCAAGGATCCCTCACTTCGTTCGGGATGACACAACAGAAAACGGTGTCATCCCGAACGAAGTGAGGGATCCTTCGCTTCCGCCTTCGGCTTCCCGTAGAGCTTTGCCGCCCTCGCCTCGAAGGCCGACACCATGCGACGCACCGCTTCGGCAAAGAGGAGCTGCACCGTCTTCTGCAAGAGCAGCGAGCGGAAATCGAACTCCAACTCGAAGTCGATCTGCGTGCCCTCGGGATGAGGCCTGAATATCCAGCGGCTCTTCAGCAGCTTGAACGGGCCCTCGATGCCGGTCGTGTCGATGCGCGGGCCTTCCGGATCATCGGGCGCGCGCACGACGCGCGAGACGAACTTCTCGTGGAAAGGGCCGAAGCCGATCGCCAGTTCGGCGATCTCGACCGTCAAGCTCTCGCGGCGGCGAATGCGGCCGGCAAAGCACCAGGGCAGGAACTCCGGATAGCGCTCCACGTCGGCCACCAGCGCGAAAAGCTGGGCTGGCTGATACGGGACGACGCGACGTTCCTGGTGGCGGATCGGCAAGAAGCGGTCAGCCCCTGAGCTGCTCTAGTTGCGCCAATCGCGCGGCCTTGAGGCGGGCGAAGTCGTCGCCCGCGTGATAGCTCGACCGCGTCAGCGGCGAGGACGAGACCATCAGGAAGCCCTTGGCGCGCGCCATCTGCGCCAGTTCCGAGAACTCGGCCGGCGTCCAGAAACGATCGAGCGCGGCATGCTTGGGCGTCGGCTGCAGGTACTGGCCGATCGTCAGGAAATCGACGTCCGCGGCGCGCAGATCGTCCATCACCTGCAGGATCTCCTCGCGCGTCTCGCCCAGCCCGACCATCAGGCCGGACTTCGTGAACATCGCGGGATCGATCTCCTTCACCCTCGACAGCAGCCGCAGCGAGGTGAAGTAGCGGGCGCCCGGCCGGATGGTCGGATAGAGTCGCGGCACGGTCTCGAGATTGTGGTTGAAGACGTCGGGCCGCGACGCGACCACCGTCTCGATGGCGCCCGGCTTGCGCATGAAGTCCGGCGTCAGGATCTCGACCGTGGTCGTCGGCGCCGACTTGTGCAGCGCCGTGATCACCTCGGCGAAGTGCCCCGCCCCGCCATCGTCCAGGTCGTCACGGTCGACCGACGTCACCACGACATGGCCGAGGCCGAGCTTGCCGACGGCTTCGGCGATGTTGGCCGGCTCGTGCGGATTGAGCGCGCCAGGCTTGCCGGTCGCCACGTTGCAGAAGGCGCAGGCCCGCGTGCAGGTCTCGCCCATGATCATGAAGGTCGCGTGCTTCTGCTTCCAGCACTCGCCGATATTCGGGCAAGCCGCTTCCTCGCACACCGTCGTGAGCTTGAGCTCGCGCATCAGCCGCTTGGTCTCGGCATATTCGGGCGAATTCGGCGCACGCACCCTGATCCAATCCGGCTTGCGCTGAATCGGGTTGTCGGGGCGATGGGCCTTCTCCGGGTGGCGTTCCGCCCGGCTCAGGGAAAGCTTGTCGAGGGTTCCGTCCATGACCGGCTAGATATGGAGCGTCCGGCCGTACGCCGCCAGTACCGACTCGTGCATCATCTCGGAAAGGGTGGGATGCGGGAACACCGTGGCCATCAGCTCGGCCTCGGTGGTCTCCAGCGTCTTGGCGATGCTGTAGCCCTGGATCAGTTCGGTCACCTCGGCGCCGATCATGTGGGCGCCCAGCAGCTCGCCGGTCTTGGCGTCGAAGATCGTCTTGATGAAGCCCTCGGGCTCGCCAAGGGCAATCGCCTTGCCGTTACCGATGAAGGGGAATTTGCCGACCTTGAGTTCCAGCCCCTTGGCCTTGGCCGCCGCTTCGGTGAGGCCGATGCTCGCGACCTGGGGCTGGCAGTAGGTGCAGCCCGGGATGTTCTCGGTCTTCATCGGGTGCACGCCCTTCACGCCCGCGATCTTCTCGACCACCAGCACGCCCTCGTGCATCGCCTTGTGGGCGAGCCAGGGCGGGCCGGCGACGTCGCCCAGCGCATAGACGTTCGGTTCGCCCGTGAAGCCCCATTGGTCGATCACGATGTGGGTCTTCTCGACCTTCACCTTGGTGCCCTCGAGGCCCAGGTTCTCGACGTTACCGACGATGCCGACGGCGCTGATGACGCGGTCGACCGTGATCTCCTGCGCCTTGCCGCCGACCGTGATCGTGGCCGTGACGTTGTTGGCGCCCTTCTTCAGGTTCGACACGGTGGCGCTGGTCAGGATCTTCATGCCCTGCTTCTCGAACGCCCTCTTGGCGAACGCGGACACCTCGGCATCCTCGACGGGGAGGATACGGTCCAGCACTTCGCAGACCGTCACCTCGGCACCCATGGTGCGGTAGAAGCTCGCGAACTCGATGCCGATCGCACCCGAGCCGATGACCAGCAGCGACTTCGGCATTTCCTCCGGCACCATCGCCTCGCGATAGCTCCAGACCAGCTTGCCGTCGGTCTCCAGGCCCGGCAGCTGCCGCGCCCGCGCGCCGGTCGCCAGGATCACGTTCTTGTAGGCGAGCGTCACGTTGGTCTTGTCGTTCATCGCGACCGCGAGCTTGCCGGCGCCGGCCAGCTTGGCCGTGCCGTCGAAGACCGTGATCTTGTTCTTCTTCATCAGGCCTTTGACGCCGTTGCTGAGCTGGCCCGCGACCTTGCGCGAACGCTCCACGATCTTCTTGTGATCGTAAGAGACGTCCTTCACCGACAGGCCATAGGCCTCGGCGTGCTTGATGAGGCCATAGACTTCCGAGGTGCGCAGCAGCGCCTTGGTCGGGATGCAGCCCCAGTTGAGGCAGATACCACCCATGTTCTCCCGCTCGACGACGGCGGTCTTCATGCCGAGCTGGGCTGCGCGAATGGCCGCGACGTAGCCGCCCGGCCCGCCGCCCACGACGATGAGATCGAAACTGGTCTCGGCCATGTCTCTCTCCTAGGCCAGCATCGCGGCGGGTTGCTCGACATACGCCTTGAGCGTCTGCAGGAACTGCGCGCCCAGGGCGCCATCGACCACGCGGTGATCGACGGCGAGCGTGCAGCTCATGATGTTGCGGATGACCATCTCGCCCTTGCGGACGACGACCCGCTCCTCGCCGGCGCCGACCGCCAGGATCATGGCCTGCGGCGTGTTGATGATGGCGCCGAAGTCGCGGATGCCGAACATGCCGAGGTTGGAGATGGTGAAGCCGCCGCCCTGGAACTCCTCGAGCTTCAGCTTGCCGCTCTTGGCACGGCTGGCGAGGTCCTTCATCTCGATCGAGATCTGCGCCAGGCCCTTCATGTCGGCGTTGCGCACGATCGGCGTGATGAGGCCGCGATCGGTGGCGACGGCGACGGAAATGTCGACGGCGCCGTACTGGATCATCTCGTCCTCGGTCCAGGAGGCGTTGCACTCCGGATGGTCGCGCAGCGCCTTGGCGCAGGCCTTGATCACCATGTCGTTGACCGAAACCTTGGCGCCCTTCTTCTCGACGACGGCATTGATCGCCGTACGCGCCGTCAGGAGTGCGTCGATCTCGAAATCCACCGTCAGATAGAAGTGCGGCACGGTCTGCTTGGACTCGAGCATGCGCCGCGCGATGACCTTGCGGATGCTGGTGTGCGGCACGCGCGTGTCGCCAGGTGCCACGAACACCGGCTGGCCGCCGGCGGCCAGCGCCGGAGCAGCGGCCTTCGGCGCGGCCTTGGGAGCCGCGGCTGCCGGAGCAGCGCCCGGCTTGGCGTTCTCGACATCGGCCTTGACGATGCGGCCGTTGGGGCCGGAGCCCTTGATGCCGGCGAGGTCGATGCCCTTCTCCGCCGCGATACGCTTGGCCAGCGGCGAGGCGAAGATGCGGGTGCCGCCTGAAGACGCGGCAGGCTGAGCAGCTGGCTTGGCTGCCGGTGCGGGAGCAGCAGCCGGAGCCGGCGCCGCCGGCTTCTCTTCGGCCTTGGCGGCCGGCGCAGCAGCAGCAGGCGCGGCCGCGGGTGTTGCGGATGGGGCAACTTCCTTCTCGCCCTCTTCCAGCAGCACGGCGATGACGGCGTTCACCTTCACGCCCTCGGTGCCTTCCTCGACTAGGATCTGGCCGACCTTGCCCTCGTCCACGGCCTCGACTTCCATCGTGGCCTTGTCGGTCTCGATCTCGCAGACCACCTGGCCGGACTTGACCGTGTCACCGACCTTGACGTGCCACTTGGCGAGCTTGCCCTCCGTCATGGTGGGCGACAGCGCGGGCATCAGGATGTTGATCGACATGCCGGCTCTCCCGCCTCAGCGATTGCAGACCGCGCGGGCGGCCTCGACGATATGGGTCGATTGCGGCAGCGCCATCTTCTCGAGGTTCGCCGCATAGGGCAGCGGCACGTCGAGACCGGCGACGCGCTTCACCGGCGCATCGAGCCAGTCGAACGCATGCTCCATCATCAGCGCCGACAGCTCGGAACCGATGCCGGCGAAGGGCCAGCCCTCCTCGACCGAGACGAGCCGGTTGGTCTTCTTGACCGACTGGACGATGGTCTCGGTGTCGAACGGGCGCAGCGAGCGGAGATTGATCACCTCGGCGTCGATACCCTGCTTGGCCAGTTCCTCGGCCGCCTGCAGCGCTTTGCCGACCATGATCGAGAAGGCAACGATGGTGACGTCCTTGCCGGCGCGCTCGATCTTGGCCTTGCCGATCGGCAGGATGAAGTCGGGATCCTCCGGCACGTCGAACGACTGGCCGTAGAGGATCTCGTTCTCGAGGAAGATCACCGGATTGGGATCGCGGATCGCCGCGCGGAGAAGACCTTTGGCATCGGCGGCGCTCCACGGCGCCAGCACGCGCAGGCCCGGCACATGGGCGTACCAGCTCGCGTAGCACTGCGAATGCTGGGCGGCGACGCGCGAGGCGGCGCCGTTGGGGCCACGGAACACGATCGGACAGGTCATCTGGCCGCCCGACATATAGTGCGTCTTGGCCGCCGAGTTGATGATCTGGTCGATCGCCTGCATGGCGAAGTTGAAGGTCATGAACTCGACGATCGGCTTCAGGCCGCCGAATGCGGCACCGACGCCGAGACCGGCGAAGCCGTGCTCGGTGATCGGCGTGTCGATGACGCGCTTCTCGCCGAACTCGTCGAGCAGCCCCTGGCTCACCTTGTAGGCGCCCTGGTATTGCGCGACTTCCTCGCCCATCAGGAACACCGACTTGTCGGCGCGCATCTCCGCCGCCATCGCTTCGCGCAGCGCCTCGCGCACGGTGATGTGCTGCGTCCCGCCCTTCCATTCCGGCTCGGGCGCCGGCGCGGCAATGGCTGGTACCGCAGGAGCCGCATCGGCTTTCGGCTTCTCTTCAGCCTTGGGCGCTTCTTCCTTCGGTGCCTCGGCCTTGGCGGCGGGCGCCGGCGTCTCGACATCGGCAGCGCTCTCGCCCTCATCGGCCAGCACACAGATCGGCGTGTTTACCGCGACGCCTTCGGTGCCTTCCTCGATCAGGATCTTGGCGACCGTGCCTTCATCGACCGCCTCGACTTCCATCGTCGCCTTGTCGGTCTCGATCTCGCAGATCACCTGGCCGGACTTCACGGCATCGCCAACCTTGACGTGCCACTTCGCAAGCTTGCCCTCGGTCATGGTCGGCGACAGGGCAGGCATAAGAACCTGAGTGCTCATGGGATCAGGCCTCAACCAGAATGTCGGTCCACAACTCCGAAGGATCGGGCTCGGGACTGTGCTGCGAGAATTCGGCGGCGTCGTTCACGATCTTGCGGATCTCGGTATCGACCGCCTTGAGCGCGGCCTCGTCGACGATCTTGGCGTCGATCAGGCGCTTGCGGATCTGCTCGATCGGATCGCGCTCGTTGCGGAACTTGTCGACCTCTTCCTTGGTCCGGTACTTGGCCGGATCGCTCATGGAATGGCCGCGATAGCGGTAAGTCTGCATCTCGAGGATGTACGGTCCCTGCCCGCTGCGCGCATGCTCGATGGCCTTCTCGCCGGCCGCCCGCACCGCCAGCACGTCCATGCCGTCGACCCGTTCGCCCGGGATGCCGAAGGATTCGCCGTGGCGGTAGAGCTCGGTCGTGGCCGAGGCACGCTCGACCGAGGTGCCCATGCCGTAGCGGTTGTTCTCGATGATGTAGATCACGGGGAGCTTCCAGAGCGCCGCCATGTTCATGGCCTCGTAGACCTGGCCCTGGTTGGCGCTGCCGTCGCCGAAATAGGTCAGCGAGACGTTCTGGTCGCCATTGTACTTGTGGGCGAAGGCGAGGCCGGTGCCGATCGGCACCTGGGCGCCGACGATGCCGTGGCCGCCGTAGAAGCTCTTCTCGCGGCTGAACATGTGCATCGAGCCGCCCTTGCCCTTGGAGTAGCCGCCGCTGCGGCCCGTCAGCTCGGCCATGACGCCCTTGGGGTCCATGCCGCAGGCCAGCATGTGGCCGTGGTCGCGGTAGGAGGTGATGACGGCGTCCTTGTCGCGGACGCTGGCCTGCATGCCGACGACGACCGCTTCCTGGCCGATATAGAGGTGGCAGAAGCCGCCGATCAGGCCCATGCCGTAGAGCTGCCCCGCCCGCTCCTCGAAGCGGCGTATCAGAAGCATGTCGCGGTAATAGGTCTTGAGCTCGTCGGGGCTCACGCTGTTGTCGCCCGGATTGGGCGGCGACTTCGCCTTGGCGGGAGAAGTTTCGTCTTTCGGCTTCGTGGCCGGCTTCGCCATGGCAGTCCCCTCGTGAACGCGCTTCGGCTTATAGCATCGCAGAGGGCGATGTGTTTGATCTAGCAGGAAAAAACAGACTGACGGCGCGTGCGCCGCAGCAATTGAGCGATTGTTCTCAAACGATGGATCGCACCGGACAGTTTCTTTCAGATGACCGCGAGGCGAACCTTGATCAGCGCGTCATCATCGAGCTGTCATCGTCAGCGCCTCGGCATTCAGCGGGTCGGCATGAAGACGATGATGTCGTCCTTGCGAGCGAAGTTCAGAAGGACCCGCGCGCGCTCGTCCAGCATGTCGGGCTCAAGGCTCTGGTTGCGCAACGCCGCAACGCGCCGCTCCCAGATCTTCCGCGTGGCTTCGGCTTCGGCGAGGTTCTGTTCGGCGATCAGCACTTCGCGCTGCAGATGGGCCATCGCCAGCAGACCGCGATCGCCATTCACCAGATGGTATCCGAAATAGCCGAATACCGTGGCGAAGACGACGGGAGCCAAAATCTGACGTGGTCTCAACAACATATGCGGCGTTCCTGCAGGCATATGGCAACATATTGTGGCCTTCCGTCAAGATTTTTCGTTTAATTGGAGGCTCTTCGCGGCTTTGAAACGGGATCAGACGGTATGAGCGACCTCATCATCTGGACCTACGACTGGGTCCCCAAGGGCCCGCGCGGTTTCGTGCGCGATCTCAGGCTCCGCTGGGCCTGCGAGGAAGCGGGACTTCCCTATTCCGTGCGGACGGTCGCCTTCGACGGGCGGGAGACGAACCATCTCGAACAACAGCCGTTCGGCCAAGTCCCGTTCCTGAGCGACGGCGACCTCGAAATGTTCGAGAGCGGCGCCGGACTGATGCATCTCGCCCGCAAGAGCGAGAAGCTGATGCCGCGCGATCCGGCCGGTGAAGCCGCGACGCTGCAATGGATGTTCGCCGCGCTCAACTCGATCGAGATGGTGAGCGTGTCCTGGTGGTTCCTGGAAATCACCGGGCAAAAGGACAATGCCCTCACCGGCTGGATGGGCAATCGCCTCGACCAGCTCGAGAAGGTGTTGGGCGAACGGGAGTGGCTGGCAGCGGATCGCTTCACCGCTGCCGATCTGCTGATGACCGATGTGTTGCGCGTCGGGAAGGTTCGCGCTTTTGGCGACCGGCCGAAGACCGAAGCCTATGTGAACCGTGTCACCGATCGCCCTACCTTCAAGAAGGCCCATGCCGACCAACTGGCGCATTTCGAAGCTGGCGACGCGAAGCGGGCTTGAGCGCCCACCAGAGGCCCCCGAGGACGCAGGCGAGGCCCAGCAAAGCGGCTACCGGCAAAGGCTCGCCGAGCAGCGCCGTTCCGCCCAGCGCCGCCGTCACCGGACCGAGGCCCAGGAAGATCGTGACCAGCGTCGGCGGCGCATTGCCCAGCGCATAGGCCCACAGGAAGAAGCCGATGCCGCTCGAGAAGCCGATGAAGACGATGGCTGCGACCTCGCCGACGGTGAAGCGTGGCCAGGCCAGGAAGAAGCCTTCGGCGGCGGCGATGCCGGCCAGCGCCAGCACTGCCACGAACATGGCGAAGGACGTCACATGCAGCGCTGAGTAACGCACGACATAGCGCGCATAGAAGATCGAGCAGACAGCGCCGCAAAAGGCCGCTCCTAGCGCCGACAGCGTACCGAGCCAGACCGATCCGTGCTGCGGCTGCGTCGTCATCGCCGCGCCGCCCAGCGCAATGGCCACGCCGGCAAAGGTGAGCAGCGCGCCGCCGACTTTGGCTGTCGTAAAGCGCTCGCGGCCCAGCAGTGCCGAGAGGATCATCGTCATCAGCGGAAACGTCGAGAACAGCAGCGACGCGCGGGCTGCCGGGATGTGCAGCAGCGAATAGTTCAGCAGCACCATCAGCGCCGCAAACTGGCAGATGCCCAGAAGCCCGATCGGCAAGAGATCGCGGTTGGCGATCCTGTGCCACGGCCGCAGCCACAGCGCCGGTACGAGGCAGATCAGCCCGATGAGATAGCGCAGGAAACCCAGCGAGCCCGGCCCGGCGGCGTCGACGACATAGCGCGTCGCCACCATCGCCGCGCCGACCTGGAAGCCGGTGCCGGCCGCAGCCCAGAGCGGGCCCGGCCGCGTCACAGGTCCATCGACCAGAACTGCCCGACCAGCTTCTTGCCGAAGCTGTCGTGCTTCTCTTCCTTGATGAGACGGAACCCCGCCGCAATGTAGATCTTGCGCGCCGAGACCAGGATATCGTTGGTCCACAGCATCAGCTTTTTGTAGCCCTTGGCGCGGGCATCCTCGATGCAGGCCTCGACCAGCTTCTGGCCGATGCCGAGGCCGCGCGCGGTCGACTCGACATAGAGCATACGGAGCTGCCCGGTGTTCTTGCCGGCACGCACCAGGAACACCGATCCCACGATCTCGCCGTTGCGCTCAGCGATCCAGCAATTGTCGGACTTTGGATTGAACTTCGAGATGAACTTGCCCGCGATCTCCGCGAGCATCGCCTCGAAGGTGCCGTCCCAGCCGTATTCGTTGGCATAGAGCTGGGTCTGGCGGCGGATGATCCAGCCCATGTCGCCCGGCTGGTGCGGCCGCAGGGTGAAGGGCACCCGCTTCTCCGGCGGCTCGTCGAGTAGCAGCTGCACGGTCTCCAGTGCCTTCACCAGCTTGTCCTGACGCTCGACCGGCAGCTCGGCCAACAACTTGGCGATATCCTGCCGCGACTGCTCGTTCATCGCACCCCAGAGCGTCTGGCCCTTGGCCGTCAGCGTCAGCTCGGTCTGGCGCTTGTCCGTCTGCGAGCGGGTGCGGGCGACGCAGCCCCTCTTCTCCAGTCCCTGTAGCATACGGCTGACATAGCCGGGGTCGAGGCCGAGATCGCGGCACAGCTCCTGCGCCGTCGGCCTGTCGCGATTGGCGATTTCGTAGACGAGGCGTCCCTCGGGCAGCGTGAACGGGCTGTGCAGGAGCGTCTCCTCCAGCACGCCGATACGGCGAGTGTAGAAGCGCGAGAAACGACGCACCGACTCGATGCGGGACGCGAGCGACGACGTTGCCATGGCCACCTCCGAGATGGTTGCCATGGTCAATCAATTGATTGACTTCGTCAACTATTAGTCAGGCAGATTAAGGATCCTTCGCTTCGCTCAGGATGACACCCGTCCTGGGTTTGGCGCACTGCGTAGGGTCCAACGACGGTGTCATCCTGAGCGAAGCGAAGGATCCTTGCTCTTCCTCTCAAAATGAAAAAGGGCCGCCGCGGCGACCCTTCGTCATTCCGTTTCAGCCTGCGCTCAGCCGCGCAGGATCGACGTCCCCGCGTAGCGCGCCTGGGTGCCGAGCTGCTCCTCGATGCGCAGGAGCTGGTTGTACTTGGCCAGGCGATCGGAGCGCGACAGCGAGCCGGTCTTGATCTGGCCGCAGTTGGTGGCGACGGCGAGGTCGGCGATGGTCGCGTCCTCGGTCTCGCCCGAGCGGTGGGACATGACGGCGCCATAGCTCGCATTGCGTGCCATGGAGACGGCTTCCATCGTCTCGGTCAGCGTGCCGATCTGGTTCACCTTGACCAGGATCGCGTTGGCCAGCCCGTCCTTGATGCCCTGCTCCAGGCGCTTCGGGTTGGTGACGAACAGGTCGTCGCCGACCAGCTGGATCTTCTTGCCGAGCTTGTCGGTGATGGCCTTCCAGCCCTTCATGTCGTCCTCGGCCATGCCGTCCTCGATCGACACGATCGGGTAGCGGCTCACGAGATCGGCGTAGTAGTCGACCATGCCGGCGGCATCGAACGACTTGCCCTCGCCTTCCATCTCGTACTTGCCCTTCTTGAAGAACTCGGTCGAGGCCGGGTCGAGGGCCAGCATGACGTCCTCGCCGGGCTTGTAGCCGGCCTTCTCGATCGCCTTCATGACGAAGGACAGCGCCTCGTCGGCCGTCGCGAGGTTCGGCGCGAAGCCGCCCTCGTCGCCCACGTTGGTATTGTGGCCGGCGTCATGGAGCTGGCCGCGCAGCGCGTGGAAGACCTCCGCGCCCATGCGCAGCGCATCGGCGAAGCGATCCGCCTTCACCGGCATGATCATGAATTCCTGGATGTCGATCGGATTGTCGGCATGGGCGCCGCCGTTGATGATGTTCATCAGCGGCACCGGCAGCACCGAGGCCTGGCTGCCACCGACATAGCGGTAGAGCGGCAGGCCGCTGTCCATCGCCGCGGCCTTGGCCACCGCCAGCGAGGCGCCGAGGATCGCGTTGGCGCCGAGGCGGCCCTTGTTCGGGGTGCCGTCGAGTTCGATCAGGGCGCGGTCGATCTTGATCTGCTCCAGCGCGTCGAGGCCGGACAGCAGGTCCATGATCTCGCCGTTCACCGCGGCGACCGCCTTGAGTACGCCCTTGCCGCCATAGCGCTTCTTGTCGCCGTCGCGCAATTCGACCGCCTCATGCGCGCCGGTCGAGGCGCCGGACGGGACGGCCGCACGGCCGATCGCGCCGCTGTCGAGTTCGACCTCGACTTCGACGGTGGGATTGCCACGGCTGTCGAGGATTTCGCGGCCGCGGACTTCAGCTATGGCGCTCATGAGAAAAACTCCTGTTGGGCGCGGCCTGTCTAGCCCGCACGGACGGCGGGGAGCAAGTGACGCGATGGCGCGCGCTTCCTATACTTCCCGGCCAGAATTGCCGCCGCCTGGGAGAAAACAATGCCCGACCAGACCCATCACCATCAGGCCACCGCTTCGGTCGAAGCGCGCACCGACGCCATCGAGGCCGCGTTCCAGGAGCGCGGCTTGGAGCCGGAAAACTTCATCCGCGAGTTCAAGCACCTCGCCGAGGAGGAATGGGTTCCGGAGAACGGCGCTCGGGTCGTCGCCAAGGCCTGGACCGATCCTGCGTTCCGCGAGCGCCTGTTCGCCAACGGCCGCGAGGCCGTCACCGAACTCGGCCTGTCGATGCCGCCGCATCACCGGCACCTCGTCGTGCTGGAGAACACGCCCAAGATCCATAACGTGATCTGCTGCACCCTCTGCTCCTGCACGGCCTTCTCGATCATCGGCCTGCCGCCGGACTGGTACAAGGAGCTGGAGTATCGCGCCCGGGTCGTGCGCCAGTCGCGCACCGTGCTGAAGGAGATGGGCCTCGACTTGCCGGCCGACATGGAGATCCGCGTCTGGGATACGACGGCCGACACCCGCTACATGGTGCTGCCGGTGCGCCCGGCCGACACCGAGGGCTGGTCGGAAGAGAAGCTCGCCGGCCTCGTCACCAAGGACGCCATGATCGGCGTCTCGCGTCTCTAGGAACGGGGTCGATCATGGACGGCATGCACGATCTCGGCGGCAAGCAGGGCTTTGGCCGCATCCGCTATTCGCTGCGCGCGGAAACCTTCCACGAGCCGTGGGAGAAGCGGGTCAACGCGCTCTACTCGCTGGCGGTGAAGCTCGGCATCTTCAACATGGACGAGTACCGCCACGCCATCGAGCGCATGGAGCCACGGCACTATCTGTCGGCCAGCTACTACGAGCGCTCGCTGACCAGCCTGGCGACGCTCTGCGTCGAGAAGGGCATCCTGACGCAAGAGGAGCTGGAGCGCCGCGCCCAGGGCACCTTCCCCCTCTCCTCGCCCAGCGCCCCCGGCCGCGGCAACGTCGCCACGCGCCAGACGCTGAAGGTCGGCGACAAGGTCACCGTGAAGACGGATTACGTCCCCGGCCACGTCCGCATGCCGGGCTACATCCGCGGCAAGAGCGGCGTGGTGGTCGGCGTATCGCCCGCCTACCCGTTCCCCGACGCACACGGCCACGGGATCGAAGCCGAGGACGAACCGACCTACGACGTCCGCTTCGACTCGCGGGACCTGTGGTCGGACTCAGCCGACCAGGCCTTCGTCCATGTCGGCGTCTTCGAAAGCTACCTCGAGCACGCGAAGTAACCCGATGCCTGCCGATGCGATCCGGCAGGTTCTCGCGGCAAAGGCAGATGCGATGGTGCGCCGGTCGGCCAAGACGCTGGCCGCGCTGCTCCATGACGACTTCGTCTACGTCAACGCCACCGGCACGAAGTTCGACAAGACAGGCTATGTCGAGACCTACTGCACGTTCGGCAAGGTCGTGTTCCTCGAGCAGAAGATCGACGACCTCTCGGTCAAAAAATTCCCCGGCTTCGCCATGGCAACCTTGACCCTGCGCGACCGATTCACCGCCGGCGGGCGCGAAGTCCGGGCGACCTATCGCTCGCTCTGTGTATTCGCCGACGCGAATGACAAATGGCTATGGGCAGCCGGGCAGACGACGCCGACGTCCTAGAGCAATGCTTCCACCTCTATATCAATCGTGTGCTCGTTCCGACCTTGCGCCCCGGCGACACCGCCAAGGCGCATAAACGAAACAAACGAAATATACGAAACAAACGAAACGAAAAACCCTCGAGAGCGATTTCCGGGATTGTGGCGGCGAAGCTCTCGTTGCGAAGGGGCGAGTCAATTGCAGCCTGCCGTCAACGGCCGTAAGGAAGGAGCAAATCGGAAAGCGTGGGAGTGAATCATGGACTATTTTCGTCGTGCCCTGTTGACCGGCGCGCTGGCTGCATCCGCAACCCTGGCCTCGGCCGCTATGGCCGGGCCGGCCTTCGCGCAAAGCGCCTACCCCAACAAGCCGATCACCCTGATCGTGCCGGCCGCGGCTGGCGGTCCGACCGACACGGTGGCGCGCCTGATCGCCGAGTCGATGACCAAGACCTTCGGCCAGACCGTGGTGGTCGAGAATGTCGGCGGCGCCGGTGGCACGATCGGCATGGCCAAGGTCGCCCGCGCGGCACCCGACGGCTACACGATCGCCGTCTGGCACATCGCACAGGCCACCGCCCCGGCCCTCTATGACGGCCTGAAGTACGACGTCGTAAGCGACTTCGACCATCTCGGCCGCATCACCGACGTGCCGATGACCCTGGTCTCCAAGGCCGGCCTGCCGCCCAAGGACATCGTCGAGATCGTGGCCTGGATGAAGGCCAACCAGGGCAAGGCGACCTACGGCCATGCCGGCATCGGCTCGGCCTCGCACCTCTGCATGCTGCTGCTGATGAAGGAGCTGGGCATCAAGATGGAAGGCGTGGGCTATCGCGGCACCGGCCCGGCAATG
The DNA here is from genome assembly GCF_058803965.1 of Reyranella sp. GW821-FHT14A01. Lineage (NCBI taxonomy): Bacteria > Pseudomonadati > Pseudomonadota > Alphaproteobacteria > Hyphomicrobiales > Reyranellaceae > Reyranella > Reyranella sp. GW821-FHT14A01. The sequence goes on along the minus strand of NZ_JBXAPM010000003.1, from coordinate 248,269 downwards.
AACGATTTGCTCGGCGGCACGTTCGACGTGATGTGCGACCAGACCACCAACACGACCGGCCACATCAAGGAAGGCCGCATCAAGGGCTACGCCGTCACCACCAAGGCCAAGGTCTCGTCCGTCCCCGACCTGCCGACCTTCGACAGCGGCACCCTGCCCGGCTTCGAGGTCTCGGCTTGGCACGCGCTGTGGGCGCCCAAGGGACTGCCCAAGGACGTCACCGACAAGCTCGTCGCGGCGCTGAAGGTCGCGCTGAAGGACCCCAAGGTGATCGAGCGCTTTGCCGGCCTCGGCACCGAACCCGTCGCCGAGGCGCAGGTCAGCCCGGCGGCGCTCAAGAGCTACCTCGAATCCGAAGTGAAGCGCTGGGACGCCGTGATCAAGGCGGCCGGCGTCAAGGGAACCAATTGATCCGGAGATCGTGATGAAGAGTTACAAGATCGCAGCCATTCCCGGCGACGGCATCGGCACGGAGGTCGTGTCGGCGGGAGTCGAGGTGCTGGAGGCCATCGCGAAGCGCGAGGGCAGCTTCGCCTTCCAGATCGACCATTTCGACTGGGGCGGCGACTACTACAAGAAGCACGGCCGCATGATGCCGGTCGACGGGCGCGAGCAGATCGCCAGGCACGATGCGATCCTGTTCGGCTCGGCCGGCCATCCCGACATTCCCGACCATGTCACCCTGTGGGGCCTGCGGCTGGCGATCTGCCAGCCCTTCGACCAGTACGCCAACGTCCGCCCGACCCGCGTGCTGCCAGGCATCACCTCGCCGCTGCGCCATGTGAACGGCAACGAGCTCGACTGGGTGATCGTGCGCGAGAATTCCGAGGGCGAGTATTCCGGCGTCGGCGGCCGGGTCCACCAGGGCTCGCCGATCGAGGCGGCGACCGACGTGTCGATGTTCACGCGGGCCGGCGTCGAGCGCATCCTGCGGTTTGCGTTCAAGCTGGCGCAGTCGCGGCCGCGCAAGCTCCTCACCGTCGTCACCAAGTCGAACGCCCAGCGCCACGCCATGGTGATGTGGGACGAGATCGCGAACGAGGTCGCCGCCGACTTCAAGGACGTCACCTGGGACAAGATGCTGGTCGACGCCATGACCATGCGCATGGTGATGAAGCCCGGCAGCATCGACACGGTGGTGGCAACCAACCTGCACGCCGACATCCTCTCGGACCTTGCCGCAGCACTTGCCGGTTCGCTGGGCATCGCGCCGACCGCCAACCTGAACCCCGAACGCACCTTCCCCTCGATGTTCGAGCCGATCCACGGTTCGGCCTTCGACATCATGGGCAAGGGCGTGGCCAATCCGGTCGGCACCTTCTGGTCGGCGGTGATGATGCTGGAGCATCTCGGAGAGCCGGCCGCCGCCGGCCGCCTGATGAAGGCGATCGAGCGTGTCACGGCCGACAAGCGCTTCCACACGCCCGACCTCGGTGGCGCGGCGCGAACTGTGGATGTGACGAAAGCCGTGATCGAGGCGATCCACGGGGCGAATGCTTAAGGGGTCACCGTAATTGGAGCGCGCCACTCCAGTGGCGCAATCATGATCATGAGCGCCACTGGAGTGGCGCGCTCCATTGCTACCGCCAGGCGCTCTTGAGCGCCTGGTCGGTCTTCCATTTCTCGACCGCGGCGACGTCGTCGCAGGTGAAGGCTTGCGGGTTCTTGCGCGGAGTGCCTTCGATCCAGGCGAAGACCAGGCATTGGCCGTAGGTCTTGTCGCCCTGTTTGGTCTCGAACTTGACCTCGGTGGTGGTCACGGCGCCGGCCTTGGCGTCACCGTAGTCGTCGATCACGGGCGCGATCTCGCCGACGGTATGGCCGGCGGCCTTGTTGTCGGCGTACCATTTGGCGAAGGGCGCGAACTGGTCGCCCGCCACGCCTTTGCCATCGGCCGCGACATACGCCTTGAGGTCGCGCACCAGCGCCTGCGCCGCGGCATTGGCCTTCGGCTCAGCGGCCTTGCGACGCTCGGCGAGCCTGTCCTGCAGGGCCTTCAGCGCATCGGCGTTGGACGGCCTGGCCGGCGCCAACGGCACCGGCGTGGCGGTCTGCGGCGGCGGCGATTCAAGCCGGCGGATCGGCGCACGCGTCGCCTCGGCGTTGAGTTGGGCGGCCTCCTGTGGCGTCAGCTTACCGACGACCGGCGTGTTGCGGCCCTTCTGCCAGTCGCCGATCGCCTTGACCGTGGCTTCGGACTGCAGGTTGCCGTCGATCGGGCCGTTGTACTTGTCGAGCGTGCGCAGCGATTCCTGGATCTTCTTGCGCTCGGCGTCAGAGCTGTTGAGCACCGTCGTGTAGTCGGGCGCCGGTGCCGGACGCGCAGCGGTGACGGGCGCCGGTACGTGCTGGGCTGGAGCAGCGCCGCCCCCTCCTCCTCCACCGCCGGACGCGCAGGCGGCGGGATTCTGGAAGCAGCGCTCGACTTCGCCGGCGCTCTGCGCAGAGGCGACGACCGGCGCCAGAAGCGCCAAGCCGATGATGGAAGCAGCGGCGAGGCGCATTTCACATACCGCCATAGGTATTGGCCGCGAGCTGCGCCGGCAGGCCGATCACCATGGTGACCGGCTGGCCGCGCCCGGTCTGGCCGCGGGCGATGATGTGGTCGTTGGGTGCGCCGGTCTTGTTCTCATAGGTACCGCGGCCGGCGAACTTGCCGCCGAAGCAGGACAGCGAGAACTGGCCGCTGCCGGGATTCTCGTTGGTCATGGTGCCGTTGCACACCTGCTCGCCGCGCGGATTGTCGACGGTGAAGGTGACCGAGCGATCCCGGCCGATCAGCGCGCCGTAGCGCACCTGGCCGTTCAGCCGCGCGACGTTGCCGCGATCGTCGCGGTAGAAGATCGAGGTCGGACCGTAGGCGTCATCCGGCATCGAGGATTTCGGCACGACATAGGTCTCGTCGCTGATGACCACCTGGCAGCGGCAGTCGACGCCGTAATTCTCGCCGAGGGGGCCGAGTTCCTGGAGGCGCCGGTTGCAGTTCGACAAAGCGATCTGCTGCACTTCGCTCTCGCTCTGCTGGCCGCGCGTGTAGGCGTCGGCATACATGAAGGCGCATTGCTTGGGCATCGGGATCGCCACGACCTTGTGGCTGGCCGAGTTGGTGTCGCTGTTCACCCAGTAGCGGTTCGCCATCTCGCTGAAGCGCAGGAAGATGGGATCGCGCCGCTCGGCCTTGCCGTAGGACGACTGCGAGGCGGCCTGTGCCCAGGCATTAGAGCCGAGCGTGAGGACGGCGAGTGTGACGAGGGCGGCAATACGGAACATGCCTGTCAATTCACCTGAAAAAGGTGACGGAAATGCGACCCGGCCGCGGCCCCACCCTTGCCTAGACGAGGCGACTCTGTGTCTTGGCCGCGCCGATGAACGAAGTGAACAGCGGGTGCGGTGCGAAGGGCCGCGACTTCAGTTCGGGATGGTACTGGACGCCAATGAACCAGGGATGGTCGGGAATCTCGACGATCTCGGGCAGGATGCCGTCGGGCGACATGCCCGAGAAACGCAGCCCCACCTGCTCCAGCCGGTCCTTGTAGTTGACGTTCACCTCGTAGCGATGGCGGTGCCGCTCGCTGATCACGTCCTGGCCGTAGATCTCGTGGACCTTTGTGCCCGGCCGCAGGTGCGCCGGGAAGGCACCCAGCCGCATCGTCCCACCCAGGTCGCCGTCGGCCGAACGCTTCTCGAGCTGGTTGCCCTTCATCCATTCGGTCATCAGGCCGACCACCGCATGGTCGGTCGGGCCGAACTCGCTCGACGAAGCCGTCTCGATGCCCAGCAGGTTCCGCGCCGCCTCGATCACGGCCATCTGCATGCCGAAGCAGATGCCGAAGAACGGCACCTTGCGCTCGCGGGCGAACTTCACCGCGTGGATCTTGCCCTCGGTGCCGCGCTCGCCGAAGCCGCCGGGCACCAGGATGCCGTGGACATGCTCTAGGCGGGTGACGGCGTCGTCGCGCTCGAAGATCTCGGAGTCCATCCACTCCAGGCCGACCTTCACGTTGCTGCCGAAACCGCCATGGGTCAGCGCCTCGGAGAGCGACTTGTAGGCGTCGAGCAGCACCGTGTACTTGCCGACGACGGCGATCGTGACCTTGCCCTCGGGCTCGCGCACCGAACGCACGACCCCGCGCCAGCGATCGAGATTGGGCTCCTCGTCGGCCGGCAGGCCGAAGTAACGGCAAATCTCGCGGTCGAAGCCCTTCTCGTGATAGGCGATCGGCACCTGGTAGATCGTGTCGACGTCGCGCGCCTCAATGACCCGCTCCGGCTTCACGTTGCAGAACAGCGCGATCTTGCGCTGCTCGTTGGCCGGAATCTCCTTGTCGCCGCTGCGGCAGACCAGCAGGTCGGGCTGGATACCGACGCTCAGCAGCTCCTTCACCGAATGCTGGGTCGGCTTGGTCTTCAGCTCACCGGCCGTCGGCACCCACGGCAACAGGGTGAGATGCACGTACATCGTGCGCTCGCGGCCGAGCTCGTTGCCGACCTGGCGGATGGCTTCGAGAAACGGCGTGCTCTCGATGTCGCCGACCGTACCGCCGACCTCGACCAGGACGAAGTCTTCCTTGTCGGTGTCGGCGAGGACGAAGTCCTTGATGGCGTCGGTGACGTGTGGAATGACCTGAACGGTTGCGCCGAGATACTCACCCCGCCGCTCCTTGGCGATCACGGTCGAATAGATGCGGCCGGTGGTGATGTTGTCGCTCTGCTTGGCGTCGACACCCGTGAAGCGCTCGTAATGGCCAAGATCGAGGTCGGTCTCCGCCCCGTCGTCGGTCACGAAGACCTCGCCGTGCTGGTAGGGGCTCATCGTGCCCGGATCGACGTTCAGATAGGGGTCGAGCTTGCGTAGCCGGACCTTGTAGCCGCGAGCCTGCAGCAGGGCGCCGAGCGCCGCCGAGGAAAGACCCTTGCCAAGCGAGGAAACCACGCCGCCCGTTATGAAAATAAAGCGCGTCATGGGCCTACAGCATACAAGCGCTTGTGGAGCGCAGCCATGGGGATATCGCTCCGCCGGAAAGATTTCGGCGGAGGGAGGAAGCTGATGTCATGTCGGCCCTAGCGGGTCGGAGCGGCGGGTTGCGCCGGCGCGGCGGGCGCCGTCGGCGCAGCAGGCGCCATGCCGCCGCCTGGAGCGGCAGGCGCGCCAGATCCGACCGGTGCGCGATCCATGATCGACCGCGTGGCACGGACCGGATCGGTCATGCTCCACGCCATGATCAGGCTCAGGACGAAGAAGATGCTCGCGAAGATCGCGGTCATGCGCGACAGCACGTTGGCCTGGCCGCGCACCGAGAACAACGCGTCCGAGCGGCCGCCCATGCCCAGGCCGCCGCCTTCGCTGCGCTGCAGGAGGATCACGATGATCATCGCGGTCGTCACACCGACATGGATGACGAGCAGCACGAGGCGCCATTCGTGGAGGAAGTGTCTTACGGCGTCCATTTTCGTCCAGGCTTAAGGGGGCATCTTCGCCAAGCGGGCGCTTCTAGCCGCTTTAGGCGGCCTTGGCGATAGACAAAAATTCCGCGGCATTCAGGCTCGCGCCGCCCACCAGGGCGCCGTCGACATCGCCCGCGGCCAGGAGCTCGGCGGCATTGCTGCCCTTCACCGAGCCGCCGTAGAGCAGACGCACGCCCGCCGCCTCGCCCGTCAGCCCGCCCAGCACCTTGCGAATATGCGCGTGGGCTGCAGCCACTTCGGCCACGGTCGGTGTCTTGCCGGTGCCGATCGCCCAGACCGGTTCGTAGGCCACGACCAGGTTGGCGGCCGTCGAACCCGCCGGGACGCTGCCCTTGAGTTGGGTTTCGAGGACCTCGAGCGTCTTGCCGGCTTCGCGCTCGGCCAGCGTCTCGCCGATGCAGACGATCGGCAGCAGGCCGGCCCGCCAGGCAGCCTCGGCCTTGGCCTTCACGATCGCATCGGTCTCGCCGCAATCGGCGCGGCGCTCGGAATGGCCGACGATGACGTGGCTGGCGCCGGCATCCTTCAGCATCTCGGCGGAGACGTCACCGGTATGGGCGCCGCTCGCCTTGGCATGGCAGTTCTGGCCGCCGACCAGCAACCCGCTTCCCTTCGCGGCCTCGGCCACGGCGGCGACCAGCGTCGCCGGCGGGCAGACCAGCAGTTCGCGGTCGCTCCAGCCGGCCTGCTTCACGCCGGCGGCAACATCCTTGGCGAGGGCAAGGGCATCGGCCTTTAGACCGTTCATCTTCCAATTGCCCGCGATCAGCGGTCGCCTCGTCCGCGCCATTTCAGTCCCCTTCATTGCTTGTGGCGTATCTAAAGGCGGTGGCGTTTGCGGTCAAAGGCCGCTTGGTTGCCTGTCCCTGGGGCCGGTGGTAGGCATGGCGCCCCGTCAAGAAACCCTGCCCGGCCCCGTGAATCAGTTCCGCAAGTACGCCCGCTTCATCGTTCTTTCCATTCTCTTCGGCATGCTGATCATCAGCTTCGGCCTGTGGGGCGTCGGCGACATGCTGAAGGCGGTCGGGCGCAGCACCGAAGTAGCGCATGTCGGCGGCACGAAGATTCCCCTCTATGGCTGGGTTGGCGGCGCGCCCGTCTATGCCACCGAGGTCCGCGAACAGTTTAATAATCAGCTCGAGGCGATCCAGCGCCAGACCGGCCAGCGCCCCGAGCAGGAGCAGGCGCTGCGCTTCGGCCTGCATGTGCGTGCCCTCGAGGAGGTCATCCAGCGGGCCGTTCTCGACTACGCCGTCCGCGAGTTCGGCCTGACCGTCAGCGACGAGGAAGTACGCGCCACCATCGCCCGCAACCCGGCCTTCCAGGGCACAGGCGGCTCGTTCGATCCCCTGCTCTATCGCAACCGCTTACAGCAAGCCCGCATCACCGAAGCACAGTTCGTGACGGACATGCGCCGCCAGATCGCCGCCGGCCAGTTGTTCGGCGCCGTGCGCGCCGACGGGCTCGCGCCGGCCTCGCTGCGCGACCAGATCTTCAAGCTCGAAAGCGAGAAGCGCATCGCCGAGACGATCTACGTTCCCGACGCCATCGTCGTCGACGTCCCGAAGCCGACGCCGGAGCAGCTCAACACCTATTTCGAGGCCAACAAGGCCAAGTTCCAGGTACCGGAGTTCCGTAACTTCTCCTACGTCATGATTACTGTCGACGACGTGCAGAACCAGGTGGCCGTCACCGCCGACGCCGTGCGCCAGGAATACGAGGCGCGGACCGCCGAGTTCGGCACGCCCGAGAAGCGCGACGTCGACCAGGCGATGACCGACACCGAGGACAAGGCCAAGGCGATCATCGCCGCCGCCCAAGGCGGCAAATCGCTGGAAGACGCCGCCAAAGAAGTGACCGGCAATGCCGACGGCGTGATCAAGCTCGGCCCAGTGACCAAGAAGGACCTGCCGCCCGGCCCGCTGGCCGACGGCATCTTCGGCCTGCCCGAAGGCATCGCGGCGGCGCCGATCCAGTCGCCGCTCGGCTGGCACATCGTGCGCATCAACAAGATCGAGGCCGGCAAGTCGGTGCCCTTCGAGGAGGTCAAGGAGAAGCTCGAGAAGGACCTGAAGGCGCAGCAGGCGCCGGATCTCCTCATCAAGCTGGTCACCGACTTCGAGCGCGTGCTGGGCCGGACCCAGTCGATGAAGGCCGCAGCCGAGGATCTCGGCCTCAAGGTCCGGACCTTCGAGAACGTCGATGCCCGTGGCCAGGATGCCGCCGGCAAGCAGGTCGTGATCGGCCCCGCCTCGGCCGAGCTGGTGCAGGCAGCCTTCGCGACCCGCGAGAACGCCGAGAGCGAGCTGCTGGAAACCCCGCGCGGCGAATATTTCATCGTCCGCACCGACCGCATCACGCCCTCGCGGGCGCCGACTCTGGCCGAGGTCGAGGACCGTGTGGTCGCGGCATGGCAGAACGAAGAGCGCCGCAAGCTGGCTGACGAGAAGGTCAAAGCGGCGGTCGAGAAGTCGAACAGCGGCACCGACTTCGTGGCGCTGGCCAAGGAGCTGGGCCTGGAGGCCCGCATCGCCAAGCCCGTCACCCGCTTCGAGGCCGATGCCGGCAACTATCTCAGCCAGCCGGTGGTGCAGGAATTGTTCAAGCTGCCGCCCGACAAGACCCAGTCGGTGCGCACCGCCGAAGGCAGCGTGCTGGTGCGCCTGAAGTCGGTCGAGGCGCCCGACCTCGCCAAGGACAAGGAGCAGCTCGACCGCTTCGGCAAGCAGCTCGACACGATGGTGGCCAACGACCTGATCCTGCAGCTCGTGGCGGCGCTCCGCGCCAAGTATGGCGTCACCGTCGACGAGGCCGCCTTCCAGGCGACCTTCGCGCAGCAGCAGTAGAGTTCCCCCATGTCGATCTCGCCCGACTTCGACGCCTTCGCGGCGCGCTATGACTCCGGCACGCCGCAGGTCGTCTCGACCAAGCTGGTCGCCGACCTCGAGACGCCCGTCTCGGCCTATCTCAAGCTGGCCGACGGCCGCGCCAACTCCTTCCTGCTGGAATCGGTCGAGGGTGGCTCGGTGCGCGGCCGCTACTCGATCATCGGCTTCAAGCCCGATGTCGTGTGGCGCTGCCGCAAGGGCCAGGTCACGATCAACCGCCGGGCCCAGAGCGATTCGCAGGCCTTCGAGAATCTCGACGGCCGGCCGCTCGACACGCTGCGCACACTGATCAAGGAATGCCAGATGGAACTGCCGGCGGGCCTGCCGCCGATGGCGTCGGGCCTGTTCGGCTTCCTGGGCTACGACATGGTCCGCGACATGGAGCGGCTGCCCGACAACAATCCCGATCCGATCGGCCTGCCCGACGCGATCATGGTGCGGCCGACCCTGATCTGCATCATCGACCGCCTCGAAGACAACGTGACCCTGGTCACGCCGGTCTGGCCGCAGAAGGACATCAGCGCACGAGCCGCCTACGAGGCCGCGCAGGAACGGCTGGGCGACGCCGTTTCCGACTTCGAGCGGACTCTGCCCTTCCGCCGCGATAGCGCCGATGTCCTCGACGCCCTGCCCCTGCCGCAGGCGAACATGTCGAAGGAAGACTTCAAGGCGATGGTCGAGACCTGCAAGGAGTACATCCGCGCGGGCGACGCCTTCCAGATCGTGCCGTCGCAGCGCTTCTCGCTGCCGTTCAAGCTGCCGCCCCTGTCGCTCTACCGGGCGCTGCGCCGCATCAATCCCTCGCCGTTCCTGATCTTCTTCGACTATGGCGACTTCCAGATCGTGGGCTCGAGCCCCGAGATCCTGGTCCGGCTGCGCGACAACACCGTCACCATCCGGCCGCTCGCCGGCACGATCCGGCGCGGCGCCACACCTGAAGAAGACAAGCAGCTCGCCGAGAAGCTCCTCGCCGATCCCAAGGAGCATGCCGAGCACCTGATGTTGGTCGACCTGGCGCGCAACGATGTCGGCCGCGTATCCAAGATCGGTTCGGTGCGGGTCGTCGAGCAGTTCACCATCGAGAAGTACAGCCGCCTCCAGCACATCAGCAGCCACGTCGAGGGCACAATCGAAGATGGGCTCGATGCGATAGACGTGCTGAAGGCGGGCTTCCCGGCCGGCACGCTCTCGGGCGCCCCCAAGGTGCGCGCCATGCAGATCATCGACGAGGTCGAGCCGGTGCGGCGTGGCATGTATGCCGGCTGCGCCGGCTATTTCGCTGCGAACGGCTCGATGGACACCTGCATCCTGCTGCGCACGGCGCTGGTGAAGGACGACACGATGTACGTCCAGGCCGGCGTCGGCGTCGTCGCCGACTCCGATCTCGAGGCCGAATACCAGGAGAGCGTCCTCAAGGCACGCGCCCTGGTCGACGCCGCGGAAGAAGCCGTCCGCTTCGCCAGCGCCGGCCAATGGACGGCGGGTAATACGCGGCGGTGAGCTAGGCAATCATTGGAGCGCGCCGAAGCTCATCAGGT
>NZ_JBXAPM010000003.1:219163-238367 GCF_058803965.1 Reyranella sp. GW821-FHT14A01 | reverse complement strand
GAAGCAGGGAGAAACGAGACAGCGATAGAGCCGCACCACGGGGCTACCCCGCTCCAATACTAAGGCAAAGCGTCGGGCGAGAAGCCTGCCGGCGGCTTGAAGCGCGTCTTGAACGTCCGCGACCAGGCCTCGTTGGCGATGCCCTGGGCGTCGCGCAGAATGTTCTCCTCGTCCATCGTCAGGACCGCGCCGTCCTTCATCAGCCACTTGCCGTCGACCATCACCGACTGCACGTCGCGGGCCTGGCCGTTGTGCACGAAGTCGGAGACGACGCGCAGCACCGGGATCAGGTGGGCGCGCTGCAGGTCGATCACGACGAGGTCGGCCTTGTTGCCCGGCGCCAGCCAGCCGCCGTCGGGAACGCCCAGCGCCCGATAGCCGTTGCGCGTCGCCCAGCGCAGCGCCCGCTCGGGCGTCGGCTCGCGGCCGTCCTCGCGGCGCACGCGCTCCATGAACAGGCCGGTGCGCATCACCTCGACCATGTCCTCGGCCATGTTGTCGGAGCCCATGCCGACGTTGCAGCCGTACTTTTCGAGATCGGCGACTCGCGGGCTGAGACCGCGGCGCGCGGCGATGGCGGAGTTGAACGAGACGTTGACCTTGGCCTCGCCTAAAAGATTCTCCTCCGACGGCTCCATGCAGCGGCAATGGGCGCAGATGATGCGGTCGTTGAGGAAGCCGAGATCGGCCAGGTACTCCGTCGGCAGGCGGTTGCGATGGGCGCGGACGGCGGCCACCTCGCCCCAGATCTGGTTGAGATGGATGGTGATACGCGTGTCGAGCTGCTTCTGCAGCGCGCTCAGGTCCTGCAGCAGCTCGGGCGAGCACATGTCGGGCGCCCAGGCCGAGATGGCGATGCGCATCCGCCCGTCGGCCTTGCCGTTCCAGTCGCGATGGTTCCGCTCGATGTTCTTGATGTGGTTCTGCCCCAGCGCCCGGTCGAGCTGGTACGGGGCCGGATCGCCGATCGAGGTGCCGATACGGTCATAGGCGCGCTCGGCCAGCAGGAAGCGCATGCCGGTGTCGGCCAGCGCGCCGGCATAGTGGTCGACATCGTTGGAATCCTCAAGCACATGCGTCGTGCCGCTGCGCAGCGCCTCCAGAGCGCCGAGCAACGCGAAGGCGCGGCGCTCGTCGGGCGTCATGTCGGGCAGCGGGATCGGCGACAGGCCGCCGGTGAAAGGCGGCTTGTGCGAGGGCGACAGGTCCTCGAACACGCCGCGCGCCAGGGTCATGGTGAAATGCGTGTGGATGTTGGCGAAGCCCGGCATCACGAGCTTGCCGCTGCCGTCGATCTTCTCGGCATCGGGATAGCTTGCCAGCATCTCGGCGCTGGGCCCGATCGCAGCGATGCGATCGCCCTCGATGGCGATGGCGGCGTTGTAATGAACGCTGTCCGCATCGTCGACGGTGACGATGGCGGCGTTGTGAATCACGATGGTCAACGTTTCCCCCTTTGACGTCTTGTCTGCAGCCGCCTCTGCAGTCAGCGGCCTACTGCTTCTTCTTCATGTTCCAGAACATCGGCACCGGCCCCGCCAGCTGATCGGTGATCGTGGTGCGCATCGCGACAGGCATGATGTACTGGCCGAGATTGGCGTACATCGGATACTCCGACGCGCGCACCTGGATGGCAACCGCCAGCTCCTTGCGGTCGGCATCGGTCGTCGCGCGGGAGAAGGCATCGCGCAGCTTCTCCATCTGCGGATCGCACGGCCAGCCGACATTGGCCTTCTCGCAGGTCGCGGCGATGTAGGACATCATGATCGGATCGAGCAGGTCGGCCGACACCCAGGTGGTGATAAAGGCGTGCCAGCCGCCCTTGTCCGGCGCCTCCTTGCGTGTGCGGCGCGACAGCACGGTCTGCCAATCCATCGCCTGCATGTCGACGGTGAAGCCACCCCGCTCCAGCAGCGACTTGACGATCGGCGTCAGCCGGCCGGTCTGGGTGTCGGTCGCGAAGAGCAGAACGACGGGCGTGCCGTCATAGCCTTCCTGCTTCAGGATCTCCTTCGACTTGGCGAAGTCGGAGTTCATCTTGTCCTCGAAGCCCTTGTCGGTGGCGTAGGTGGTGCCGCAGATGAACAGCGCCTTGCATTCCTTGTAGTACTTCTCGTCGCCGAAACCCGCGATCAGGAAGTCCTTTTGGTTCAGCGCATAGAGTGCGGCCTGACGAATCTTCGCATTGTCGAACGGCTTGTGCAGCGTGTTGAAGCGGAGGTTCATTTGGCCGCCCAACTTGTTGTAGTTGCCGATGACGATGTTCTTGTCCTTTGCCAAGAGCGGCAGCAGCTCGATCTCGGGCTGGTCGATATAGTCGATCTCGCCGCTCAGCAGCGCGTTCACCGCGGTCTGGGCGTCGGTGATGTTGAGCCATTCGACCCTGTCGACGTTCACGACCTTGCCGCCGGCCAGACCCGACGCGGGTTCGGCGCGCGGCTTGTAGTCCTTGAATTTGTCGTAGACGGTCTTCTCGCCCGGCCGCCACAGGTCCTTGCGGAAGACGAAGGGACCGGAGCCCGTCGGATCGCTGATCTGCACGTTGTTGGGCGTGTCGGCCACGCGCTTGGGCATGATGAAGGGCACGGTGGAGCTCGGCTTGCCGAGCGACTCCAGCACCAGGCCGTAGGGCTCGGTCAGCACCATGGTGAAGCTCTTGTCGTCGACCGGTTTCAGCTCCTTCACCAGCGAGAAGAGCTTCTGGCCCATCGCGTCCTTGGGCGCCCAGCGCTGCAGCGAGGCGATGCAGTCGGCGGAGGTGACGGGCGCGCCGTCGTGGAACTTGAGCCCGTCGCGCAGGGTGAAGGTGTAGGTCAGCTTGTCGTCGCTGATATTCCACCCTTCGAGCATCTGCGGCTTGACCGCGAGGTTCTCGTCCATGGCCAGCAAGGTGTCATAGACCATGTAGCCGTAGTTGCGGACGTTGTAGGCCGAGGTCCAGATCGGATCGATGATCTTGATGTCCGCATGCATGACCGCGCGGATGGTCTGCGCCTGGCCTTGAGCAGAAAGCGAAAGCAGCGCCGTCGCCGCGGCCCCGATTGCCCACTTCATCGCCCGCATGATCGCCCCCACTGTTTTCCCGCGTTGCAGTCAGGACGCAATCGGCATGCCATTTTCTCGATGCGGACAGGGAGCTTGGGGTGCCGGATCGCCGTGCTAACCTCCAGCCAACGGAGGAAAGCCCATGTCCGACTGGCAAAATCGCTACCAGCGCCTGCTGTTCGACCGCCCGCATCCCAAGGTGCTGAGGGTCACCATGAACCGGCCCGAGAAATACAATGCGACGGACGCGATCATGCATCGCGAGCTGGTCGACGTATGGCGCGACATCGACGGTGACGACACGGTCAACTGCGTCATCATCCAGGGCGCCGGCGGCAAGGTTTTCTCGGCCGGCGGCGACTTCGACATCATCGAAAAGAACATGAAGGACCACAACGCGCTGCTACGTACCTGGAAGGAAGCGCGCGACATCGTCTACAACGTGATCAACTGCTCGAAGCCGATCGTCAGCACCATCCGCGGTCCTGCCGTCGGTGCGGGCCTCGTCGCCGGCATCCTGGCCGACGTCTCGATCGCCTCGAAGAAGGCCAAGATCATCGACGGCCACACCCGTCTCGGTGTCGCCGCCGGAGACCATGCCTGCATCGTCTGGCCCCTGCTCTGCGGCATGGCCAAGGCCAAGTACTATCTGCTGCTCTGCGAGGCGATCGACGGTGAAGAAGCCGAGCGTATCGGCCTGGTCTCGCTCTGCGTGGAGGACGAGCAACTCGAAGCCAAGGGGCTGGAGGTCGCGACCAAGCTGGCGGAAGGCGCGCAGACCTCGATCCGCTTCACCAAGTACGCGCTGAACAACTGGCTGCGCATGATGGGCCCGACCTTCGACACCTCGCTCGGCCTCGAGATGCTGGGCTTCGTCGGCCCCGACGTGAAGGAGGGCCTCGCCTCGCACCTGGAGAAGCGCAAGCCGAAATTCGATCCCTATTCACCGATCTGACCAACCGAGGAAGGATCCCTCGCTACGCTCGGGATGACACGATCGGGGAGTTACGCAGTGCGTCGATGCAGAGAACGGTGTCATCCTGAGCGCAGCGAAGGATCCTTCTCTTCACTGCGCTCACGATGATGCCGGAGGTTTAGGAGTATGCGCGGACTCGAAGGAAAAAGCGTCATCGTGACCGGCGGTGCGGGCGCTATTGGCAGCGCCATCTGTCGCCGCTTCGCGGGTTACGGCGCCCGTGTCGGCGTGTTCGACAAGAACCTCGACGGCGCGAAGAGGCTCGCCGAAGCGATCGGTGGCCACGCATGCGGCGTCGACATTGCGGACTACGCAGCGGTCGGTGCCGCAATTGCCGACTTCGAAGCCAAGGCCGGTCCAACCGACATCCTGGTGAACAACGCCGGCTGGGACCGTTTCGCCAACTTCGTCGACACCACGCCCGACCTCTGGGACCAGCTCATCGCCATCAACCTGCGCGGACCGCTCAACATGAGCCACTTCGTGCTGAAGGGCATGGTGGCGCGCGGCGGCGGCCGCATCGTCAACATCGCCTCGGATGCCGGCAGGGTCGGCTCCTCGCAGGAAGCGGTCTATTCCGCCTGCAAGGGCGGCATCATCGCCTTCACCAAGACGGTGGCGCGCGAGGTCGCGCGCAAGGGCATCACCCTGAACGCCGTCTGCCCTGGCCCGACCGACACGCCGCTGCTAGCGGCCGTCGCCGGCGACGACGAGCGCGGCCAGAAGGTGCGGGCGGCACTTGTGAGTGCCATTCCGATGAAAAGGGTCGGCCAGCCGGAGGACATTCCCGGCGCCGTCTGTTTCCTGGCAAGCGACGACGCGAGTTTCATCACCGGTCAGACAATCAGCGTCTCCGGTGGCCTCACCATGCACGGATGAAGGAGCGTTCCCGATGAGCGAATTGTGGATCCAGCCGACCGGTGCGGCGCTCGCCGCCGACGTGCACGGCGTCGACCTCTCCAAGCCGGTCAGCGACGCGGTCTTTGCCCGCATCGCCGAGGCCTGGGGCGAACATCTGGTGCTGCGCTTCTCCGGCCAGAAACTCGACGACCGTATGCTGATGCAGTTCAGCGCCCGCTTTGGCGAGCTCGACCGGGTGCCGATCTCGGCCGCCAGCCTCGACCGCGCGAACTCTGACGTGATCGACGAAGCCCGCGAATGGGTGGCCGTCATCGCCAGTGTCAAGAAGGACGGCAAGGCGGTCGGCAGCCTCGGCAGCTACGAGCTCGTCTGGCACACCGACATGTCCTACAATACGCTGCCGCCGCGCGCCTCCCTGCTCTACGCGCTCGAAGTGCCGGCCGACGGCGGCAATACCGGCTTCCTCAACATGTACGCGGCCTACGAGACTCTGTCGCCCGAGCTGAAGCGCGCGATCGAGGGCAAGACCTGCATCCACGATTCCAGCCGTAACTCGGCCGGCGAACTGCGCAAGGGCTTCCAGAGCACGATCGATGTTCGTCACACACCGGGCGCCGTGCATCCCCTCGTCCGCCTGCATCCCGTCACCGGCCGCAAGGCGCTGTTCCTCGGCCGCCGGCCCGGTGCCTATATCCATGGGCTCGAGGTCGAGGAGAGCGAGGTGCTGCTCGATGCGATCTGGGCCCACGCCACGCAGGAGAAGTTCGCCTGGTACCAGAAGTGGCGCGCCGGCGACCTGGTGATGTGGGACAATCGCTGCGTCATGCACCGCCGCGACGCCTTCGACGAGAGCCTGCGCCGGCTGATGCACCGCACGCAGATCGTGGGCGAGACCGTGATGGCGGGATGACCGCCATGAAGCTCCTGCTCCTCGCGTCCGGGCTTCTGCTGCTACCCGTCGCCGCCTTCGCCGCGCCCGATGCCGCGCAGACGGCGGCGATCTGCGGCCAGCGCACGAGCTGCAAGGTCGAGAAGACCTATGACGCGGGCAAATCGCCAAACGACAGGCCGCTCTCCGTTGTCGAGATCCGCCTCGGTCTCGCCGACAAGCCCAAGGACCAGGACGAAGGCTGCATCAACGGCAATGCGCGCGACGGCGGCGTCGAATACTGGCTGCTGCAGGGCACGGCAGCACCGATGCAGGTCCTGCAGCTCTGCAACGACGGCTACGGCATGGCCGGAGTCGGCGAGGACGAGGTCCAGGTCGGTCCCAATCGCCTCGTCCATCGCCAGTATGGCGGCTCGTCGTGGCGCTGGTCGATGGACGTCACCTATTCGCTTTCACCCTTCCGCGCCGTGACCGAGCAGGACTGCAGCTACCACAATGTCTCGGAGCAGAGCGGCACGCTGACCGACATCGACTACCGGACACGGCTCGTGCGTGCGCTGGGCAAGGACAGCACCGTTCGCGACATCGGCATGGGCTGCCCGCTCTGGCCCAAGCCGCCGCAGACCTTCGCGGCCCGCACCGATGCCGAGACGGTCGGCGCCTATCCGGTGGTCGCGCCCGGCCTGCCCGGCAAGGCCACGATCCCCGCCGGCACCGCGCTCGGCAACTGCATCCCGGGCATGACGACGGCCGGCGACAATGGCTTCGTCGTCTGGGGCAACCCGGCATCGGCGGACCAGGCGGCCGAGATCAGGACGATCGGCGTCGGCAGCAACACGCTGATCGTGCAGGTCTTCGATCCGGTACCGGCCGCGGCTCCCTCCGGCGGCTCATGGATCCACCAGCCGCATCTGGAGATCTGGGTCGGCCAGAACAGCGACGAGATCAGCACCATGCTGCCGCTCGACCAAATGACCCAGACCGGCATAACTCTCGACGGCGCGGTCCATCGCGGCGTCGGCAAGGCCAGCCCGCCGCCCAAGGTCGAACGATGGACCGCGCGCGACGAACGCAGCCGGCCCGTCACCGTCCTGCGGCTCGTCTGGCCCGACGAATACGCGCTGATCAACGGCGTGACGCTCGTCTACTCACAGGCCGAGGCGGGCAAGCAGGCCCGCCTCGTCGCAACGGCGGGTTTCGCCAACAGCCGGCCGATCTACGTGCCCGACATGCTGACCTTGGCCGGCAGCCCCTCGACGTCCGACAAGGGCCTTTGCCGCGTACAGGACGGCCGCCTGATCGCGATCGAGTAGGCGTCGATCTCATGGAGCGCGCAACTCCAGTGGCGCTCGCTCTCGATTACCCGCGAGGACTGAGCGCCACTGGAGTGGCGCGCTCCATTGATCCGTCAACGCACCGAGACACGTGATTCAGGAGCCGTCGCCTCCGATTCATTTGTTTCGTTTATTTCCTTTGTTTCGTTTACGCGCCAGGACTCCGACTTTTCGACAGCCTGCTAATCCTTCTTCATCCCCGGCATCTTCAAGGCACCGGCGCGTCGTGCCGGCATCGGATCCTCGAAGGCCCGCGGGTACTTGTGGGGCTGGGTCGAGACCTTGTTCAGCTTGTCAAGCGCGTCGGCGGGCAAGCGCCAGCCACCGGCCTTCAACGTCTCGCCGAGCTGCTCGGCATTGCGGGCGCCGACGATGGCGCTTGTCATGAAGGGCTGGTCCATCACCCAGCGCAGCGCGACCTCGGCCGGCGGCTTGCCGAGTTCCTTCGCGGTGTCGAGCAGGGTCTGCAGGATCTCGCCGTGGTTGGGCGCAAAGAACTTGCTCTGGAATCCCCAGCCCTCGGCCGAGCGGCTGCCCTGGACCTTGAGATTGCCCGGCGTGTACTTGCCGGCGAGATAGCCGCTGCCGAGCGGCGACCAGGCCACGCAGCCCAGCCCCTTGAGCTGCAGCGCCGGCACGATCTCCTCGTCGATGTCGCGGACCACGAGACTGTATTGCGGCTGGTAGGCCGAGAAGCGTTCCCAGCCCTTGGTGTCGCTGATCCACAGCGCCTCCATCAGGCGCCAGGCCTCGAAATTGGAGCAGGCGGTGTAGAGGATCTTGCCGTCGCGCACGAGATCGTCGAGCGCGCGCAGCACCTCCTCGAGCGGCGTCGCATGGTCGACGTGATGGATGAAATAGACGTCGATGTAGTCAGTCTGCAGGCGCTTCAGCGACCCCTCGATCTGCTGCTTGATGTGCAGCCGCGACATGCCCGAATCGTTGGGCCGCCCGCCCATCGGATTGAAGAACTTCGAGGCGATGATGGCGTCCTGGCGCTTACCCTTCAGCGCCACGCCCAGCATCGTCTCCGACGTGCCGCCGACATAGGAGTTCGCCGTGTCGAAGAAGGTCACGCCCGCGTCGAGCGCGGCGTTCACCATCTTCGTGGTGCCGTCCTGGTCGGCCCCGTTGCCGAAGGTCATCGTCCCGAGACAGATCTCGGAGACTTTCAGGCCGGCGCGGCCGAGATTGCGGTAGTCCATGTCGCTGTATCCTCGATTGGTTTCGTCGATTGTGCCCCACTTAGCTGCCGCTGTGGACGGAAAAGCCTGTTGACCCGGCCCTTGGGGCTGCCTTCATAAGGTTGCGATCGACGAATGAGGTGGATCGTGAATGTCTCCGGCGAATTCCTGAATGCATCCGACGCCGCGCGGCGTCTCGGCATCTCCGCCAAGGCCCTGCGGCTCTACGAGCAGCGCGGCCTTCTTGCCCCTGTGCGCTCGGAAGCCGGCTGGCGTGCCTATGGTCCGAAGGACATGGAGCGGGCGTCGGAAATCGTCGCCCTGCGCGCGTTGGGCTTCAGCCTGGCGCAGGTGGCGCGCGTGCTGAACGGTGATGCGAAGGGCCTCGAGCCCGCACTGGCCGCCCACCAGGCGACCCTCGAAGCGCGCCTTCGCGAGCTGGTCGCGGCGATGGATCGGGTGCGCGATCTGCGCAGCGACCTCGCGCGCGGCGACGCGCCGACCGCGACCGATCTCGCCCGCAAGCTTGCACCGACGCCCGGGCTCCACGTCGCCTTCGAGCTCCCCTGGCCCTGGGGTGGCGAGCTCTTCGAGCTACGCGACATCCGCCCCCTCACCTACATCACCGGACCACTGGGCAGCGGCAAGACGCGGCTGGCGATGCGGATCGCCGAAGAACTCGGTGGTGTCTTCCTCGGCCTCGACCGCACAGCCGATCCGTCATTGTTGTGGAAGATCGAACCGATGGTCGCCCTGCTCGAGCAGGACGGCGCGACCGACTCTTCGGCCCTGCAGGCGCTTCTGAGCGGCCTCGAAACATCGAAGCCCATCGTCGTCGATCTGATCGAACAAGGACTCGACAAGCCGACACAGGAAGCGCTGATCGCCCACCTGCGCCGCCGCGGCCCCGGCACGCCGCCGCTCTTCGTGATGACGCGGTCCAACTCGATCCTGGATCTCGACGCGATCGGGCTCGACGAAGCGATCCTCTTCTGCCCCGCCAACCACGCGCCACCCTTCCGCGTCACACCTCACCCCGGCAGGCCGGGCTACGAAGCGCTGGCCTTGTGCCTCGCATCGCCCGAAGTCAGGGCGCGCACGGAAGGCGTCGTTGCGATACGCCGCTAGAGGCCGAGCATCGCCTTGGCGAGCACGTTGCGCTGCACTTCAGACGAGCCGCCGTAGATCGTGGTCTTGCGGGTGTTGAAGTAGCGCGGCGAGACGTCGTCGACATATTCGCCGCCGACTGGCACGACGTTGCTGTCGTAGTTGCGCAGCTCGGTGAAGGGCGTGCCGTACCAGCCCACAGCCTCGACCGCGAGTTCGGTCACCTTCTGCCCGACCTCGGTGCCGCGCATCTTCACCACCGAGCCCATGTTGCCCGGCGCATCGCCGGTCTTGAGGCTCGAGTAGAACATCAGCTCGTTCATCTCGACGGCGTCGATCTCCATCTCGACCGCGGCCATCTTCTCGCGCCAGTTCGGATTGGCCGACAGCGGCTCGCCGTCGGTCATCTGCTTCTTGGACAGGGTCTGGAGATGGCGGAACGCCTTGCGCAGGCGCGGACCGAAGGCCTGGCCGCCGCGCTCGAACTCGAGCAGGTACTTGGCGTAGGTCCAGCCCTTGTTCTCCTCGCCCACCAGGTTCTCGGCCGGCACCTTCACGTCGGTGAAGAAGACCTGGTTGACCTCGTGCCGCATCGGCGTGCGCGTTCCATCCACCAGGTAGATCGGGTCGAGCGTGATGCCCGGCGTCTTCATGTCGATCAGCAGGAAGGAGATACCCTCCTGGCGCTTGCCCTCGTTGGAGGTGCGGACGAGGCAGAAGATCCAGTCGGCGAAGTGGGCGTTGGTCGTCCAGATCTTCTGGCCGTTCACGAGGTAGTGGTCACCCTGGCGCTCGGCCTTGGTGCGCAAGCTCGCAAGGTCGGAACCGGAGCCCGGCTCGGAATAGCCCTGGCACCACAGTTCCTCGGCGGCGGCGATCTTGGGCAGGAAGCGCTTCTTCTGCGCGTCGCTGCCGAACTTCATCAGGACCGGCGCCACCATCTTGATGCTGAAGGACGAGAGATAAGGCGAATCGGCGCGTGCCATCTCCATCTCGAAGATGAACTTCTGCGTCGAGGTCCAGCCCGTCCCGCCATATTCCTTCGGCCAGTTCGGGCAGAGCCAGCCCCGGCTCGCCAGCTTCTTCTGCCACTGTACCAGCCGCTCCTTGGAAACGTGGCTGGTGCGGCTGCGGCGGCTCTCTTCCGCCACTTCGGCCGGCATGTTGTTGGTGATCCAGTCGCGGACTTCCTGCTGGAAGGCCAGTTCCTGATCGTTGAAGGCTAGACGCATTTCATACTCCCGTCGTCTCGACCGAAGCGCCGAAGGCGCGCAGCGGAGAGACCTCTTTTCATTCCGAAGGACAGTGACGAGGGAGACGAGACCCCTCGACTTCGCTTCGCTACGCTCGGGGTGATGCTCGGCCTAAAGGCCGAGCATCACCTTGGACATGATTCCGCGCTGCACTTCCGACGAGCCGCCGTAGATCGTCATCTTGCGGCCGTTGAAGTAACGCGGCGCCAGCACGTCGGCGCCTTCGGGGCCGATCGGCTCGACATTGGCGTTCCAGGCGCGTTGCTCGGGGAACGGCTGGCTGTAATAGCCGGCGGCCTCGACGGCGTATTCCTGGACCTGCTGCATCACCTCGGTGCCGCGCAGCTTGATCATCGATGAGAGCGGGCCCGGGTTCTGGCCCGAAGCGAGCTTGGAATAGAACTCCTGCTCGAACATCTCGAGGCCCGAGATCTCGATGTCCATGCGAGCGAGCTTCTCGCGCCAGGCCGCGTCGGCCATGATCGAGTCCTCGCCTTCCGGCATCGACTGCGCCAGCCGCTTCAGCCGCTCGAAACCGGAGCGAAGACGCGGGCTGTACGGATTGCCGCCGCGCTCGAACTCGAGCAGGTACTTGGCGTAGGTCCAGCCCTTGTTCTCCTCGCCCACGCGGTTCTCGATCGGCACCTTCACGTCGGTCAAAAAGACCGAGTTCACTTCCTGCGTGCCGGCGCGGTTGCCGTCGGCGGTGATGATCGGCTCGACCGAGATGCCCGGCGTCTTCATGTCGATCAGCAGGAAGGAGATACCCTCCTGCGGCTTGCCCTCGTTCGAGGTGCGCACCAGGCAGAAGATCCAGTCGGCGGTCTGCGCCAGGGTTGTCCAGGTCTTCTGGCCGTTCACGATGTAGAAGTCGCCCTCGCGCACCGCCTTGGTGCGCAGCGACGCCAGGTCGGAGCCCGAGCCCGGCTCGGAATAGCCCTGGCACCAGATCAGGTCGGAGTTCAGCATCGGCGGCAGGTGGCGCGCCTTCTGCTCGGCCGAGCCGTACTTCATGATCACCGGGGCGCACATCTTGGGGCCGAACGGCGAGGTGCCCGGCGCGCCGGCCTTCGCCAGCTCCATCTCGAAGATGTACTTCTGCGTCGTGGTGAAGCCCGGGCCGCCGAATTCCTTCGGCCAGCCGGTGCAGAGCCAGCCCTTCTTGGCCAGCCGCTTCTGCCAGTCGATCAGGCGCTCCTTCGGCAGATAGGCGTTCCGGCCGACCTTGATCTCGCCCACGATCTCGGGCGTCAGGTTCTCCTTCAGCCAGTCGCGCACTTCACTCTGGAAGGCGAGTTCTTCCTTGCCGAATGTCAGGTCCATTGGGGGCTCCTCTTTTGCGGCGGAAGGTACCGCGCCGGGTTCCGGCGCGTAAAGCGTGCGATACACTGTTCCGCAGCGCGTGCAGTCCCCAGGAAGGTCGATGTCCCCACCCGTCCAGCCCGTCGTCAGCGACGAGAAGCTACCCTCATCGGCAGAAATCGTGGTCATCGGCGCCGGGATCGCCGGCAGTACCGCCGCCTACTGGCTGGCGAAAAAGGGCCACAAGATCGCGTTGATCGAGAAGGGCGTGATCGGCGGCGAGCAGACCAGCCGGAACTGGGGCTGGTGCCGCCAGCAGCATCGCGACCTGCGCGAGCTGCCGCTGGCCATGAAGAGCCTGGAGATCTGGGGCGACCTTTCCCGAGAACTGGGTGCCGAGACCGGCTTTCGCCGCACCGGGCTGACTTACGTCACCGATCGCCCCGGAGATTTCGCGCTGTGGGAGGCATGGACCCTGCGTGCCCGCGAGTACCAGATGCACAGCCGGGTGCTGAGCCCTGCCGAGGCGAAGGAACTCACGCCCGGCAGTACCGGCGAGTGGATCGGCGGCGTGCACTCGCCGACCGACGGCCGCGCCGAGCCCTCGTTGGCCGGCCCCGCCATCGCCGAGGGCGCGCGCAAGCTCGGCGCCACGCTTCACCAGAACTGCGCCGCGCGCGGCCTCGACATTGCGGGCGGCAAGGTCGCGGGCGTCATCACCGAGCATGGGATCATCCGCACGCAAACGGTGCTGCTGGCCGGTGGCGCCTGGAGCTCCCTCTTCTGCCGCCGCCACGATCTGCGGCTCGCACAGGCCAGCGTGCGCTCGACCTCCTTCGCCACGGTGGCCGCGCCGGAGGTGACAGTCGGTGGCCTCTCCATGCCCGACGTCACGATCCGCCGCCGGCTCGACGGCGGATACACGGTGGGCCTGGGCGGCCGCGGCCTTGTCGAGCTGTCGCCGCAGGGCCTGCTCTACGCCCGCCAATTCTGGCCGACCTTCAAGAAGCGCCGCGCCGGGCTCACCTTCGGCATCGGCCGCTCGTTCCTCGAAGGCCCGGAGTCCTTCGCCAACTGGTCGTTCGACCTCGAATCACCGTTCGAGCGCCAGCGCACGCTCGATCCCGCTGCCGATCCCGTGTTGGTCGAGCGCGGCCTCACGCGAATGGGCGATCATTATCCCGAACTGAAGGGCCTGAAGGTGGCGCATGCCTGGGGTGGCCTGATCGATTCGACGCCCGACGGCATCCCGGTGATCTCGCCCGTCGATCCCCTGCCCGGCCTCTTCCTCTCGACCGGCTACACCGGCCACGGTTTCGGCATCGGTCCCGGCGCCGGCCGGCTCGCCGCCGACCTCATCGCCGGCGACCCGCCGATCGTCGATCCCACGCCCTTCCGCTACAGCCGCATGATCGACGGCACGGACCTCGGCGAACCGGGAATGATGTAGCTCAGTACGTCGTCCCGGTCGGTCCGTAACCCGTGATCTGCAACACGACCGGCGTGTCGCGCGTCTCGGCGAAGTGCGGGTCGGACGGTGGTTCGGTGTAGAAGCTGCCGGGCGGCAGCGCCTTCAGGGCATTGGCGTCGAACACCTTGCCGTAGCCGAAGTACCAGGTCCCGGAGATCACCGTGCCGATGCGGTCGTCGGGATGCGTGTGGGCGGCGATCCGCGTGTTGGCCGGAATTCGCAGCATGATCGTGTAGAGGCCGGGCTTGGTCGGATCGCCCTTGAGGACGACCGTCTGGATCGCGGCGATGCCCGATGTGCCCGCCCCGGCCGACGCGGCGCCCGAGAAATCGAACTCGGCCGGCGGCTTACGTTGTTGGGACGGCGGATCAGCCAGGGCACCAGTCGCAACGAGCGCCAACACCGCACCGAGAACTGCGCGCTTCATATGCCGAGGAATTTCGTCACAAGGGCGACGGTCGCCTCCGGATTCTCTTCCATGATCCAGTGGCCGGCGCTGGGCACGACGCCTTCGGTGACATCGGAAGCGGCAAAGCGCATCACGGCAGCCATCGTCAGGCCGAACGACTTCTCGCCGCCCAGCGCCAGCACCGGCATGGCGAGCTTGGTCTCGGCGAAGCGCTTGTTGTCGATCTCGTCCTGGGCGAAGGCCCCGAACTGGGCGAAGCCCGCCCGCATGCCGCCGGGCTGGGCGTAGCGCGCGGCATAGAACTGGCGCGCCGCCTCGCCGAACTTCGCCGGGTCGGCGGAGAACTCGTTCCAGAAGCGGTCGAGGTAGATGCGCTCGCGTCCCTCGACCAGCCGTTCGGCGTCCGGGCCACGGAAGTTGAAATGCCAGAGCAGCGGGTTGCGCAGGATCTGCTCCCACGGGCCGATGCCGGGCAGCGGCGCGTCGATGACGACCAGCTTCTCGACATCGTTGCGATACTGTGCGGCATAGGCATAGGCGACCATGTTGCCGATATCGTGGGCGACGATGGCGGCGCGGCCGACGCCGAGGGTCTGCAATACCGTGCGGATATCCTGTGCCTGGGTGGCCTTGTCGTAGCCCGACTCCGGCTTGGACGAGAGGCCGAGCCCGCGCAGGTCCGGCGCAATCACCGTCCGCTTCGCCATGAGGGCGGCGGCCATCGGCCCCCACATCTCGCTGGTCTCGCCGTAGCCGTGCAGCAGCAGGACTGCAGGTCCCTTGCCTCCCACCCACACGTGAATGTCTGCACCCTTCGTCGCGATCTGCTGCGCACGAAACCCGGCCGGCAGCGCCGGTACGCTCGATTCGGTCATGAAACCGATGTGCGCTCGCCTGCCGTCGATGTCGAGCGACAATAAATGTTCAGCGCATGCTTGCCGACATTGCTCTCCAACTGAATCCAGCCGCGCGTCGAATAGAAGCCGTGCATGCGCGGACGCGCGGAAAGATAGACGGTCGGAACATCCAGCGCGCCGCAGCGCCGGATGCCCTCTTCCAGGAACGCAGCGGCAATGCCGTGCCCACGCATCTCCTCGTCGACCCAGACGGCGGCGATCCATGGCGTGAGCGCCGGCCGCGCGTCCTCGTCGTTCTCGATGACCAGCGTGTTGCCGCACAGCGTGCCGTCGATCTCGGCCACCATGGCGAACGGGATCGGCGTCGTGGCCTTCAGCAACCCGTCGAGGCCGGTACGGATTTGCGCGTAGGAGGTGCCGTACGGCTCCCAGAAAGCCTTCCAGATCCGCGTCGCCACACCGTCTGCATGATGCAGACGGTCGCGCAGATCGTGGATTTCAAAGCCCATCCGTCATTCCCGACGATAATGCGTCAGGCGACCTTCTTGCCCAGATGCGGGAACATCGCGAGCCGGGCGGCTTCGTCCATCTCCGTCTTGAACGTGTGCCTGTCCTTCAGGGCGAGCGCACGCGCCGCAGCCGGCCGTGCACCGATCTCGGCGAGATGGCGCTGCAGGTTGGGATACTGTTTGGGGGCCTCGGCGCCCAACACGAAGGGAATCAGCCGCGACCAGCCCCAGACGGCCATGTCGACGATGCTGTAGTCGCCGCACATGAACTGCTGCTTGCCCAGCCGCGCCTCGAGGATGCCCCAGTGGCGCTGAGCCTCGAATGTGTAGCGGTTGACGGCATATTCCTTGGGATCTGGCGCGAAGGTGCGGAAGTGCACGGCCTGGCCGGAGTAAGGGCCGATGCCGGTCGCCACGAACATCAGCCAGGAGAGCATCTCGCCGCGATTCGCCGGCAGGAATTTGCCGGTCTTTTCGGCGAGGTAGAGAAGGATCGCGTTGCTGTCGAACACCGTCTGGCCGTCATCGACGATGGCCGGGACCTTGGCGTTCGGGTTGATCGCCAAGAATTCCGGCGCGTGCTGTTCGCCCTTGCGGGTATCGACCGGGACGAGCTCGTACGGCAGGCCCATCTCTTCGAGGCAGAGCGCGACCTTGGTCGGGTTCGGCGCGGTGTTCCAATAGAACTTGATCATCACTCTCTCCGTCTTTCCTTGTCGTTCGCTACTCCGGCTTGGCACCGGACTGCTTGATGATGGGATCCCAGAAGGCCATCTGGTCGTCGTAGAATTTCTTGGCCTGTTCCGGCGTCGACTGCACCAGCTCGATGGCGAGCTCGTCGGCCTTCTTGATCATATCGGGCTGCTTCAGCGCCTGGTTGAAGGCGGCGTTCAGCTTGTCGATGATCGGGCGCGGCGTCTTGGCCGGCGCATAGACCGCGTACCAGGTGTTGATCGAGTAATCGAAGCCCGTCGCCTCCTTGATCGTCGGCACGTCCGGGAGCTGCGGCAGGCGCTTGTCGGCGGCGACGCCCAGCACCCTCACCTTGCCGCCGTCGATGAAGCCCTTGCTCGACTGCAAGGTGTCGATCTGGAAGCCGTGGCGGCCGGCGATCATGTCGACCATGCCGGGCGCCGAGCCGCGATAGGGCACGTGCAGCGCGTCGCCGCCGGCGCGCGTCGCGAACAGGTAGCTGGCGAGATGGATCATCCCGCCATTGCCCGACGAGGCGTAGGAATACTTGCCCGGGTCCTTGCGCAGCATGCTGACGAGTTCGGTCGTGCTCTTGGCGCCGTCCATCGGCGTCAGCAGGATGAGCGGCACGCTGGCGACATAGGCGATGGCCGCCAGCCCGTTCACCGGATCGTAGCCCAGCGTCTTGCCATAGAGCGCCGGCGCCATTGCCATGGTCGAGGCGCTGAAGCAGATCGTGTAGCCGTCGGGCTTGGCGTCTGCGACCATGGCCGTCCCGATATTGCCGGTCGCGCCCGGCTTGTTCTCGACCACGACCTGCTGGCCCAGGATCTCCGAGATGCGCGGCGCCAGCAGGCGGCCCACCACATCGGTCGGTCCGCCCGCGGCAAACGGGATGATCATGCGAATCGGCTTGTCGGGATAGGTCTGCGCGGCGACAGGCGTCGCCAAGACCGTGGCCGCGAGCGCAGCGAGCGCGCCCCGTCGTGTGAATTTCATCGTTTCCCCCTATTCAACTTGTATCGAGTTTAGGACGGTACAGGCGTCATGCAATGGAGGCAGGTCGCGTGGCGAACCTCACGATGCTGCGAGGAGCGGTTGACTGTAACGGGCATGAGTCAGTCAGATGCGCTACCCAAGGGGGAGAAAGCTGATGGCAAAGGTCGTGGTCCTCTACAACAAGCCCGCTGACGTGGCGGCCTTCGACGCTCACTACTTCGGCAAGCACGTCCCGCTGGCCAAGACGATCCCGGGCCTCCGTTCCTACGAGGTCAACGACGGTCCGGTCGGCACGCCGCAAGGTCCTGCTCCCTATCACCTGGTGGCGATCCTGACCTTCGACTCGATGGCGGCAATCGGGGCAGCCTTCGCTTCCAAGGAAGGCCAGGCGACGGCCGGCGACCTTGCGAACTTCGCCCAGGCCGGCGCCCAGCTCCTGATGCTCGACACCCGCGAGGTCTGAACGCGGCGAACCGCGACGCGGGGCATCCGCATCCTGTAAAGATGCAGATGCCGCAAATCTTGGCGGCGAAAACCACAGGTGATTGCCGTGACCGAACCGACCAAGGGCGCTCGCCCGCCGAGCGATAGCGGCCTCAAGCGTCGCGAGGTCGCGCTGATGCCGGTCGTGCTGGGCGCGGTGGCGGCGGGAACGGCGTCGGCACAGTCCGCGATCGCCGTCGACAATGCCTCGCTGTCGGACCTGCAGGAGGCCCTGACGCAGGGCCGCGTCACGTCGAGCGAGCTGACCCGGGCCTACCTTGCCCGCATCGAGGCCTACGACCGGCAGGGCCCGGGCCTCAACTCGGTGCGGGTGACCAATCCCGACGCCCTGACGATCGCCGCCGGCCTCGACGCCGTGAAGCCGTCGGCCAGCCAGCCGCTCGCGGGCCTGCCGATCCTGGTGAAGGACAATATCGCCACCGGCGACAAGCAGCCCACCACCGCGGGCTCGCTGGCCCTCGATGGCGCCCATGCCAAGGACGACGCGCCCGTGATCAAGCGGCTGCGCGACGCCGGCGCGGTGATCCTGGGCAAGGCGAACCTCACCGAGTTCGCCAACGTCCTCGCGGTCGGCATGCCGTCGGGCTACAGCTCGATCGCCGGTTATGTGCGGAACCCCTACTCGCCCCGGCTGATGGCCAATGAGGCACCGGCGGTCCTGCCCGGCGGCTCGAGTGCCGGCTCCGCCGTCGCCGTCGCGGCCGGCCTCTGCGCCGCTTCCATCGGCACCGAAACCTCGGGCTCGCTACTCAGCCCCGCCACCCAGAACGGCCTCGTCACGGTGAAGCCGACGGTTGGCCTGATCAGCCGCAGCGGCATCATCCCGATCTCGCACAGCCAGGACACGGCCGGTCCGATGACCCGTACCGTGCGCGATTCGGCGATCCTGCTGAACGTGCTGGCGGCACGCGATCCGGACGATCCGGCGACGCTGTTGCTGCAGCGACCTCAGGACTACACTACGGACCTCGACAAGGACGGCTTGAAGGGCGCGCGCATCGGCGTGCCGAGCGACCCGGACGATCCGCTCAACGATCCGTTCTTTGGCCCGCTGTCCTTGCGCGCAAAGGAAGTGATGGCCCAGGCGATCAAGGTGCTGGAGGGCCTCGGCGCCACGGTCGTGCGCGCGGCCATTCCGGCGGCCGGCTGGATCGGCGGGCCGGGCACGACCATGCCGGTGCTCAATCGCAATCCGCTCAGCCCCGGCAAGGGCACGCCAGGTCCTGCATCCATCGTCTTCCTCTACGAGCTGAAGCGCGACTTGAACCTCTACCTGCGCGACTGGGCGACCCGTACACAGATGAAGATGATGGCCGAAATCATCGCCTTCAACGCGGACAACGCCGACAAGGCGCTGCGTTACGGCCAGGACCTGTTCCTGGCCGCCGAGGCCACCAGAGGCGATCTCTCGGAACTGGAATACAAGTCGGCGCGCGCGATGGATCTCATGGCCGCCAAGGAGCGCGGCATGGATGCCTATATGAGCCAGCACCGGCTCGACGCCGTGCTGTTCCCCGGCGCCAGCGGCTCCGCGATCGCCGCCAAGCCGGGCTATCCCAGCGTGCAGGTGCCGGCCGGCTTCGTCTCCGGCGTCGGCAAGACGGAGACGCCGGACTATCCGCTGGGCCTCACCTTCGCCGGCCGCGCCTGGAGCGAGGCCAAGCTGCTGCGCCTTGCCTATGCCTACGAACAGGCGACGCAGGCGCGCCGTCCGCCGCCGGATCTGCCGGCGCTGTAAGAGCCTCATTGGAGCGCGCAACTCCAGTTGCGCTCATACCTTCACTGGCGGGATTTCATGAGCGCAACTGGAG
>NZ_JBXAPM010000003.1:0-219156 GCF_058803965.1 Reyranella sp. GW821-FHT14A01 | reverse complement strand
ACGCCCCCCCCCCCCCCCCCCCCCCCCCCCCCCCCCCCCCCCCCCCCCCCCCCCCCCCCCCCCCCCCCCACTGCCGCCTCCCGGCCTTGCCGCGCCGTCCGCGCCGTGTATCATCCCTGCATCGATTGAATGCGGGGGTATTCATGCAACTCAGTGCGCATTTCCTCCTGGCCGAATTCACGATTTCCAGCAAGGCACTGTCGATGGGCGTCGAGAATACGCCGACCGAGGAGCACATGGTCAATCTGCGCAACCTGGCGCAGCAGATGGAACTCGTCCGGGCCCTGTTCAACTGCCCGATCGAGATCACGAGCGGTTATCGCAACCCGGTCGTGAACGCGGCCGTCGGCGGCGTGTCGGACTCCGATCATGCGTTGGGCCATGCCGCAGATTTCCATGTCGACGGCCTTAGCGACCTCGATGCGGCAAAGAAGATCCGGGACAGCGATCTGAAGTTCGACCAGCTCATCTACGAAAAGAACCGCTGCGTCCACATCAGCTTCAACCCGCGCATGCGGCAGCAGGTATTCCGCCAGCCGGGAGGACCAGGTTCGCCGTTTCATCCTGGCCTCGAACCCTGACGGCGGATCAGTCCCAACCGTTGCGCTTGCGCAAGATGGCGGTCGACGGTGCCAGCGCGAGGCCCTTGCCCTGGACCGTCGGCAGCCATTCGGCCAGCGCCTGCAGGGTGCTGTCGTGCGGATGGCCGATGGCCACCACGAAGCCCTGTCGCCGCGCCACCGCCTCGGTCTCGGCGAGCTTGCGCCGCACGGCGTCCAACGTCTCCTCGTCGTCGAGGAAGACGTGGCGCACGATCGACGGCACGCCCATCTCCTGCGCCGTCTGGTCGCCCACCGATTGCGGGCTGGTGCGCGAATCGAGGAACATCAGGCCGCGCGGCTTGAGCTGGCGCATCACCAGCTCCATGTCGTTGCGGTTCGCGGTGAAGCGGCTGCCCATGTGATTGTTGATGCCGACATAACCGCCGAAACTCTCCAGCGCGATCAGCAGCTTCTGGCGCAGCTCGGCATCCGACATCGACACCAGCAGGGCACCCGGCCCGGGATCGTTGCGGCCGTTGGGCTCCATCGGCATGTGCAGCATCAGCTCATGCCCCCGCGCCCGCGCGGCGCGCGCCTGCTCGGGCAAATCCTTGGCATAGGGCAGGAACGACATGGTCATCGGTCCCGGCAGCTCCCAAGCGCGTTTCGAGCGCGCGCGGTCGAGGCCGACATCGTCGATCACGATGGCGACCAGCGGCTTGCTCTTGAGATCACGGAACGGCAGCGCGTTGCGGCGCCATGTCTGTTCCGCCGAAAACGCCGCCGCAACTTGCTTCGGCCGCGGCTTCTCCTCCACGTTCGGCGTCGGCTTGCCGGGATCAGCCTCGGAATATTTCGGAAAGTCCGGCAGCTCCTCGATGCGCGAGTATTTCGGCGCGACGGCCGGGCCCGACGACGAAGCGGCACTGCGCTTCATGTCCTCGATCGTGTCGCGCGCTACCTGATCACTGCTTCGCAGATCGAATCGCTCGGCGATCCAGTAACCACCGAGCACGCTCCCGACGAACAGGGCGATCACGCCGATGACGATCGAGTGCCAGCGATGCGCCGCGATCCATGCAACGAGCGCGTCGTAGCGGGCATACAGGCGGTCGACGAAGCCGGCCGGTCGCTTCGGACTCCTTCTGTTCGTCTTCCCGCTTCTGTTCTTCCTAGACGCCATCTAAGCGTTTCGTCCTAAGCTCTTGGCCTGCCGAACAAATTTACAGGCCGGCAAGCGACTTAACCACCCGAATGTCGGGCTCGCCCGAGCGGCCGCTCTCGCGGCGGAAGCCGACATGCTTGGCGAGGTCGAGCATCTTGCGATTCTCGCGCAGCACATGGCCGATCACGCGCTTCACGCCGCGCGCCTTGCCGTATTGCAGCACGTGCCGCAGCAGCAGCTCGCCGTAGCCGCGTCCCTGGCGATCGGACGCAACGGTCAACGCGAATTCGGCCTGCTGGAAATCGGGATCGGCAACCAGGCGACCGACGCCGACCAGGTCGTTGCCGCCTTCGAGCAGCAGGAACGCCATCTCGCGGTCGTAGTCGATCTGCGTCAGGCGCGCGGCCAGCTCGTGACTCATCTCGCGGATGGGCCCGAAGAAGCGCATGCGCACATCCTCGGGAGTCATGCGGCGCGTGAAAGCCAGCAGCATCGGCTCGTCGTCGGGACGGATCGGACGCAGCCGCAGCCTTTCGCCGCGATGCTCGATCTCTGTTTCGAGTTCGACCGGGTACGGCCGGATGGCGAAGCGCGCCGCCCTCTCCTGCCCCTTCTTCGGTTGATGCACGACGATGCGCGCATCGAGCGCGATCACGCCGTCGGCATCGGCCAGCAGCGGATTGATGTCGAGCTCGGCGATCTCGCCGACATCGGCGATCAGCTGCGACAGGCGCACCATCGCCTCGCCCACGGCGCCGCGATCGGCCGGCGCGCGGTCGCGATAGCCGCGCAGCAGGCGGTCGACGCGCGTGCGGCTGAGCGCATCCTCGGCCAGCACGGGATCGAGCGGCGGCAGTGCCAGTGCCTTGTCGTCGATCACCTCGGCCGCCACGCCACCATGGCCCACCAGGATGACGGGTCCAAACACGGGATCCTCGGTGGCGCCCAGGATCAGCTCGACGGCATGCGGGCGGCGGATCATCGGCTGCACGACGAAGCCGTCGATCCTGGCCTTATTGGCCATGACCAGGAACTTGCCGGTCATTTCGCGCACGGCATCGAGCACGGCCTGCTCGGACACGAGGTCGAGTGCCACGCCGCCCACGTCGGTCTTGTGCGTGATGTCGCGTGACAGGACCTTTACGGCGACCGGGAAGCCGATGCGCACCGCAGCGGCCGCGGCCTCGGTGGCGTCGAGCACGACCTCGGTCGGCACGACGGGAATGCCGTAGGCCGCCAGCACGCGCTTGGCCTCGGGCTCGGTCAGCACAGCGCGCTTCTCGGCGAGCGCGCCCAGCACGATGGACCGCACGAGATTGGTATCGGAGCGCGCATCGGGCACCGACGGCGGCGTGCGCTGGAGCGCGCGCTGGCCGCGGCGATACTCGACGATGTGCATGAAGCCGCGCACGGCCCGCAATGGCGTGTCGTAGGCCGGGATGCCGGCCTCGTGCAGAACGTGGCGGCCGGCCTGCGCCTCGGGTCCGCCGACCCAGCAGCCGATCACCGGCACGACCTTGGCGCCGGCGGCGCCGGCGATGGCGCGCGCCGCCTCGACCGACGAGGTGAGCGCGGTCGGCACGTTCATCGCCAGCACCGCGCCGACACCGCGATCGTCGGCCAGCCCGTCGAGGGCGGCGGCATAGCGCGCGCCGTCGGCATCGCCCACGATGTCGACCGGGTTGGCCCGCGACCACCCGCGCGACAGCTTCTTGTCGAGCTGGGCGATCGTGCGCGGCAGCAGCGTGGCCATCTCGCCGCCTTCGTCGATCAGCAGGTCGGTCGCCACGATGCCGGCGCCGCCGCCGTTGGTCAGGATCGCCAGCCGTTCGTTGCGCGGCGCGATGCTGTGGCCCAGCGTCTCGGCCGCGTCGAACAACTCGCCGAGTCCCGTCACGCGCACCAGCCCTGCGCGTGCAAAGGCCGCGTCATAGACCGCGGCCGAGCCCGCCATGGAGCCCGTATGCGACGCCGTCGCCTGCGCGGCGGCGGCATGACGACCGCCTTTCAGGACGATGACGGGCTTGATGCGGGCGGCACCGCGCGCCGCCGACATGAACTTGCGCGCCTGGGTGATGCCTTCGACATACATCAGCACGGCGCGCGTGTCGTAGTCGCGCGCCAGAATGTCGAGCACGTCGCCGAAATCGACGTCGGCCATGTCGCCCATGGAGATCAGGTGCGAGAAGCCGATGCCCTGCGCCACGCCCCAGTCGGCGAGGCCGGCCAGCACGGCGCCGGACTGCGCGATTGCCGCGATGCGCCCGCCCTTGAGGCGGGTCGGCCCGAAGCTCGCGTTGAGGCCAAGCCGTGGGGCGGCGTAGCCGATGCAGTTCGGCCCGATGATGCGCAGCAGATAGGGTTGCGCCGCGCGCAGGAGCCGTTGCCGCCAGCGCGCATTCACCGAGGCCGCGTCGGGACCGTGCCCCGGGCCGGCGCTGATCACCACCGCCGCCGGCGTGCCCGCCTCGCCCAGCGCCACGACCAGGCCGGGGATCGTCTCGGCCGGTGTCATGATCACGGCGAGATCGGCCGGCGCCGGCAGATCGGAGACTTTCTTGAAGACCGTGCGGCCCGCGATGGTGCCGCCCTTCAGGTTCACCAGGTGGATGTCGCCCTGGAAGCCGCCGGCCAGCAGATTGTGCGTGACCGCCGTGCCGATCGAGCCGGGACGTTCGCTGGCGCCGATCGCGACGACCGAACGCGGCGCCATCAGCCTTTCGAGATTGCGGGTCGACATGGGCGCTAGAAGAGCGCCGGACCGTTCATCAGCACAAGCCCTGAAACGATCACGAACGCCGCAGCCACGCGCCGGCCGCCGAACGGCTCGCCCAGCAGCAGGGTGCCGATCAGCGCGCCGAACAGCACCGAGGTCTCACGAAGGGCGGCGATATGGGCCATCGGTCCCAGCGCCAGCGCGTAGATCGCGATGCCGTAGCCGGTATTGGCGATCACGCCGCCGCCGACGCCGCGATACCAGGTCTTCTTCATGTGCGCCCAGACGGTAGCCGGCCGCTTCCAGAAGGCCAGCACCAGCAGCCACGGCCCTTCGAGCACGGCGAGCCAGGCGATGTAGGAGATGCGATGCTCCAGCGTCTCCCCGGCGGCCCGTACGCCCATGCCGTCGGAGATGATGTAGCCCGCGATGGTGATGCCGGTCAGCACCGCGAACAGCGTGGCAAGCCCGTGACGGCTGCCCGGTCGCGGCACGACGTTTTTCAACGGGATCGCCAGCGCCACCAGGCCGAAGCTCAGCAGGAACACGCCGACGATATCCTGCGTCCGCAGATGCTCGCCGATCACCCGGCCCGAGACGAGCGCCACCAGCAGCGGACCGAGGCCGCGCGCGATCGGATAGGTGTGGCTGAGATCGCCGTAGGAATAGGCCTTCAGCAGGAAGAAATAATACGCGACATGGATCGCGACCGAGAGGATCAGGTACTTCCAGGCGCCCGGCTCGATCATCGGCACGAAGGGCACGATGCAGAGGCCCATCACGGTGCCGGTCGTCATGATCAGCCCGAACGTCGCCAGCCGGTCCGACTGATCGGCCTTCAGGATGGCATTCCACGTGGCATGCATCAGCGCCGCAGCGAGCAGCAGCGCGACGATCAGGGGCTCGACGACCAAGGGGGCGACTTTCTTCTTGTTGCCCGGAACCTACGCCCGTGCCCAAGATCATGAAAGGGCGGAAACAAGATGCGAGGCATGCGATGACGGGCGGAGCGTACACGATCGGGGCGTACAAGGCGGCGCGTGAATTCCTGCTGGCCCATCGCGGCGACTACGAGACGGCCTACCGCGATTTCCGCTGGCCCGAGATGGAACGTTTCAACTGGGCAATCGACTGGTTCGACGCGGAGCTGGCGCGCGGGTCGCTGGCCAACCAAGCCGCGCTCACGATCGTCGGCGACGGCGCCGCGAGCCTGACCTTCGCCGAACTGTCGGAGCGCTCCAACCGCGTCGCCAACGGCCTGCGCGCGCTGGGCGTCAAGCGCGGCGACCGCATGCTGTTGATGCTAGGCAACGTGGCGCCGCTCTGGGAAGTGATGCTGGCCGCCATGAAGCTCGGCGCCGTCGTCATTCCGGCAACGACCCTGCTGACGCCGGTCGACCTCGCCGACCGCTTCGAGCGCGGCCGTGCAAAGCATGTCGTGGCCGCCGCCGGCGAGGCCGCCAAGTTCGACGGCTTCGACAAGAGCCTGACGCGCATCGCCGTCGGTGATGCGCCGGCCGGCTGGCACGCCTATGCGAAGCTGCTCGATCACCCGGCCGAGTTCACGCCGGACGGCGCGACCTTGGCCGACGATCCGATGCTGCTCTATTTCACCTCGGGCACGACGGCGAAGCCCAAGCTCGTGCTGCATTCCCATCGCAGCTATCCGGTGGGCCATCTCACCACGATCTTCGTGCTGGGCCTGCGGCCGGGCGACGTGCATCTCAACATCTCCTCGCCGGGCTGGGCCAAGCATGCCTGGAGTTGCTTCTTCGCGCCGTGGATCGCGGGCGCCACGATCTTCATCGCCAACCAGCCGCGCTTCAACGCGCGCTATCTTCTGGACGCCGTCGTCGCCAACAAGGTGACCACGCTCTGCGCGCCGCCGACCGTGTGGCGCATGCTGATCCAGGAAGACCTGAAGTCGTGCAAGACCTCCTTGCGCGAGGTGCTGGCGGCCGGCGAGCCGCTGAACCCCGAGGTCATCGAGCAGGTCGAGAAGGCCTGGGGCCTCACCATCCGCGACTTCTACGGCCAGACCGAGACCACAACACAGGTCGGCAATCCGCCCGGCCAGCCGATCAAGCCCGGTTCGATGGGCCGGCCCCTGCCCGGCTACAAGATCCGCCTACTCGATGCCGAGGAAAAGGACGCCGAGGAAGGCGAGATCTGCATCGACCTCGCGCACCGCCCCGCCGCCCTGATGCAGGGCTACCAACAGGATGACGGCTCGATCGCACCGCTGACCGGCGCCGTCTATCGCACCGGCGACGTCGCCTCGCGCGATGCCGACGGATACCTCACCTATGTCGGCCGCGCCGACGACGTGTTCAAGGCGTCCGACTACCGGATCAGCCCCTTCGAGCTGGAGAGCGTGCTGATCGAGCATCCCGCCGTGGCCGAGGCCGCCGTGGTGCCCGCGCCCGACGCGATGCGGCTCGCCGTGCCGAAGGCCTACATAACCCTCACGGCGAGCGGCAAGGCCGACCGCGCCACCGCGCTATCGATCTTCCAGCATCTGCGCGGACGGTTGGCGCCTTTCAAGCGCGTTCGGCGCCTCGAATTCGCCGAGCTGCCCAAGACCATCTCCGGCAAGATCCGCCGCGTCGAACTGCGCCGCGACGAGGAAAAGCGGGCGTCCGAGAACCAGCGCGGCGCAGGCGAATTCCGGGAGGAGGATTTCCCGGAGCTGGCGAAGTAGGATTGGGTGTGGCGGCTACTGCGAGAGGGGCCAGGATGTTGGGACGGATCGGGCTGGGTGCCGCAGTGTTGGCGCTGATCGGATGGGCAGCAAACGCCGCGCCCATTCCCGGATCGGTTCAGATATTGGGGAGCTGGATCGTGCAGGCGGACAACGACGCCGGCGGCAAGTTCGCCTATTGCGACGCGACCCGCGACGGAGGCGGCGCCCTGGTTCATATCGGCCAGTCCGCGTCGGGCAGCTGGCAGATCGGCTTTACCAATACCAGCTGGCAGTTCACCGTCGGGCAGGATGTCACGGTCACGCTGTTCATCGATCGCGTGCCCTATCCGCTCGTGCTCCGCACCTCGAGCCCCACGACGTTCTCGACGCCGCTGCCAGACACCACGCTGGTCGACGCCTTGCGCCAGGGAAACATGCTCAGCCTTCAGCTCGGCGCCGTGTATACGACCTTCTCTCTCGACGGCAGCGCGGCCGCGATCAATGCGGCCGCCTTGTGCCAGCAGGGGTATGCCGCGAGCGCTGCGCCGCCTGTAACACCGCCCCCATCGACACAGGCCGCGTCGCAGCCGCCGGCGGTGCCTGCGACTCCCGCGGCAACGCCCACAGCGGGCGGGATGCCGCCCGAGGTCACGCAGGAAGTCTCCAGCCTGCAGAGCAATTGTCAGGTAATGAACAAGACGCCGCCGCCAATCGGTGACTACGTCACCCGTATCGGGCTGACGGGGAGCGGCATCGACGACTGGCTGATCAATACAGGCGGTATCGCCTGCGCGGGATTGACCGGTGGCGGCGGGGGCGGCTCCATGGTCGAGATTTTCATCGGGCTGCCGAACGGCCACGCTCGCAAGGTCTTTGCGCGCTACGCGCTCGGAGTGGAGATCCGCGGCAGCACGGTCTGGCTGGGAAGCAGTGGCGACCAATGCCGCGGCTCCGCCGCCGCGCCCTCCGCGCCGACGAAGACGTGTCAGGTTCCGCTGATCTGGAACAAGGGCACCCAGAGGTTCGAAGAGGGATCGCCGACCAATACGCAGTGAAGCCAGAGCCCTATGAGAACGTACGCCGAACCGCTATTATCCTGCCATGCTCCTCCTGATCGATAACTACGACAGCTTCACCTACAACCTCGTCCACTTCCTGGGCGACCTCGGCGCGCGCTGCGTCGTGCATCGCAACGACCAGATCACGGTCGACGAGGCGCTGGCGCTGAAGCCGGCCGGCATCGTGCTCTCGCCCGGTCCCTGCACGCCCAACGAGGCCGGCATCTGCATGGACCTGATCCGCGCCGCCGCGAAGGAACAGGTGCCGCTGTTCGGCGTCTGCCTCGGCCACCAGGCGATCGGCCAAGTGTTCGGCGGCCATGTCGTGCGCGCGCCCGAGCCGATGCACGGCAAGCTGTCGGGCGTCGCCCACAAGAACCAAAGTGTCTTCGAGGACGTGCCCTCGCCCTTCCAGGCGACGCGCTACCATTCGCTGATCGTCGACCGGAAGGATTTCCCCAAGGACCTCGAGGTCACCGCCGAGACCGGCGACATCATCATGGGTCTGCGCCACAAGACGCTGCCGATCCACGGCGTGCAGTTCCATCCCGAGAGCATCGCCTCGGAGCACGGCCACAAGATCCTCGAGAACTTCCTGAAGATCGCCGGGGACCATCCCAGCCAGCAGAACAAGAAAAAGGCGGCCTAGCCCGCCAAACAAAGGAAACGTCATGATCGATCGCCGCACGCTTTTTCTCTCGCTTGCGGCGACCGCCGCGGCTCCTTCCGCCTTCGCGCAGGCATGGCCCGCCAAGCCGATCCGCATCATCGTGCCGTTCCCGGCCGGCCAGGCGACCGACATCCTGGCCCGTATGATGGCCGACCAGCTCACCAAGGCGCTGGGGCAGCAAGTAATCGCGGAGAACCGACCCGGCGCGGGCGGGCAGATCGGCGCCGATGTCGCGGCCAAGGCGCCGCCGGATGGCTACAC
The DNA here is from genome assembly GCF_058803965.1 of Reyranella sp. GW821-FHT14A01. Taxonomy (NCBI): domain Bacteria; kingdom Pseudomonadati; phylum Pseudomonadota; class Alphaproteobacteria; order Hyphomicrobiales; family Reyranellaceae; genus Reyranella; species Reyranella sp. GW821-FHT14A01. The sequence continues at coordinate 210,061 of NZ_JBXAPM010000003.1, read as the reverse complement.
GCTGCTGATGGTGACGATCTCCACGCACGGGATCGGCCCGGCGCTCTATCCGAAGCTGCCCTACGACCCGCAGAAGGACTTCGCGCCGATCGCCAATATCGGGCTGACGCCGCAGGTGCTGATGACCAGCCTCAAGAGCGGCATCAACTCGGTCCCTGATCTCGTCGCCAAGGCGAAGGCCGGCGCCGATCTCAACTACGGCTCCTCGGGCAACGGCTCGGCCAGCCACCTCGCGGTCGAGATGCTGAAGAGCGCGGCCGGCATCAAGCTCACGCACGTGCCGTTCAAGGGCAATGCCGAGGCGCAGCTTGCGCTGCAGAGCGGCGATATCCAGCTCCTGTCCGACGCCGTGCCCGGCGCGGTCGGTCCCGTGAGGTCCGGCAAGGTGAAGGCCATCGGCATCGCCGACGAGCGCCGCTCGCCCTTCCTACCCGACCTGCCGACCGTCGCCGAGCAAGGCATCCAGGGCGTCGTTGCCGTGGGCTGGATCGGCCTCTCGGCGCCCGCGAAGACGCCCGAGCCGATCCTCGACAAGATCAGTGCCGAGGTCATGCGCATCCTCAAGGATCCCGAAGTGCTGGAAAAGATGAAGGGCCTGTCCTTCGTCCCGGCCAAGGAATCGCGCCAGGAGTTCGAAGCCTATATCGCCATCGAGAACACCAAATGGCGCAAGATCATCCAGGATGCAGGCGTGAAGATCGAGTGATGCTGGGGGCGCGCGACTCCAGTCGCGCGTCTTTGCTGATCCCAGATATGATCGCGCCACTGGAGTGGCGCGCCCCCAGCCCTACTCCAGCACGGCGTGGCCCGCACCAACCTGCCCCTTGGCCTTGCGCAGCAGCAGGATCAGCGGCAGCGCCAGCAGGGCCACCAGCATCATCAGCTTGAAGTCGTTGGCGTAGGCGATGACGGCGGCCTGCTTGGTCACCTCGGCGTTGAGTGCGGCGCGGCCGACGGTGGTCGCCATGTTCCAGAACTGCGCTGCGCCAGCCTGGCCCAGCGCGTCGTTGAACGGCGTCACGTGGCCCGCCAGCTCGGCATGGACAAGCTGCGTGTTGCGGGTCAGCAGGAAGATCACCATCGAGATGCCGATGCTGGAGCCGATGTTGCGCATCAGGCTGTAGAGCGCGGTGCCCTGCGTGCGCAGGTGGCCCGGCAGGGTCGCGAAGGTGATGGTCGAGAGCGGCACGAACATGAAGCCCAGCCCCATGCCCTGCAGGACGCCGGTGCGGATCAAGGTCCACTCCGAGACGTTGGGCGTGAAGCCTGTCATCTCCCACAGGACCTGGGCGGTGATCAGCAGACCGGCTCCGAGCAGGATGCGCGGGTCTACCCGGTTGATGATGCGGCCGACGATCATCATGGCCAGCATCGTGCCCATGCCGCGCGGTGCCAGGATGAGGCCGGCGGTAACGACCGGATAGCCCATCAAGTTCTGCAGGTAGGGCGTGATCAGCGCCAGCGAGGCCAGCAGGATGATGCCGACCACGAAGATGAAGCAGAGGCCGACCGAGAAATTGCGGTCCTTGAAGATGCTGGGATCGATGAACGGCTTCTTCACCGTGAAGGTCTGGACGAGGAACAGGTAGAAGGCGAGCGCGGCCAGCACCGCCTCGATCACGATCTCGGTCGAGGAGAACCAGTCGATCTGCTCGCCGCGATCGAGCATCATCTGGAACGAGCCGATGGCGACGCTGAGCATCGCGAAACCGAACCAGTCGAACGAATCGCGGCGGGTCTTCGTCTCCTCCAGATAGGCCGAGAGGCCGAGGAAGGTGACGATGCCGATCGGCACGTTGATGTAGAAGACCCAGCGCCAGTTATAGACCTCGGTCAGCCAGCCGCCGAGCGTCGGGCCCAGGATGGGGCCCACCATGACGCCCATGCCCCACAGCGCCATCGCCGAGCCGTGCTTCTCCTTCGGATAGGAATCGAGCAATACCGCCTGCGACAGCGGTACCAGCGAGGCGCCGAACAGGCCCTGCAGCAGGCGGAACAACACCATCTCCGGCAGCGACACGGCGATGCCGCACAGGACGGACGCGCCGGTAAAGCCTGCGACAGCGATCTGGAACAGCCGCTTGCGACCGAGGCGCGCTTCGAGGAAGCCCGTCACCGGTGTCGCGATGGCCGCGGCCACGATGTATGAGGTCAGCACCCAGTTGATCTGGTCGGTCGTCGCCGACAGCGAGCCCTGCATGTAGGGCAGCGCCACGTTGGCGATGGTCGTGTCCAGCGCCTGCATGATCGTCGCCAGCATGACGCAGAGCGTCAGCGGGACGATGGCTTTGGGGACGGAGTTAGATGAGGTGGTCATGTGCTGGGGGCGCGCCACTCCAGTGGCGCGTCATTCTCCTGGTTCAAGGGAAGATCGCGCCACTGGAGTGGCGCGCCCCCAGCGAATCAAAATCCGCTGAACAGGTCCGCGAGCTGGCGATGATGGCCGGTGTCGATTTCGACATAGGCGCTCATGCCGGTGCGCAGCGGCGGCGCGTCTTCGGGCATCTCGACCTTGAGGCGGATCGGCACGCGCTGGACGACCTTCACCCAGTTGCCCGTCGCATTCTGCGCCGGCAGCACGGAAAACTCCGCGCCTGTCGCCGGGGCGAGACTGGTCACCGTCGCCTTCCATTCGCGGCCGGGATAGGCGTCGATCGACACGGTCGCCTTGTCGCCCGGCTTCAGGTTCGTGAGGTCGGACTCCTTGGGGTTCGCCTCGACCCAGACGTCGGCCGTCGAGACGAGGCTGAACGCCGCCTGCGCCGCCGGCAGGTATTCGCCGACCTGCAGCGCATCGACGTTGGTCACGATACCGGGAATCGGCGCCAGCACGGTGGTGCGCGTGAGGTCACGCTTCGCCTTGTCGACCTGCGCCTGCGCGGAGAGGAAATTCGGGTTCTGCTCGATCGGCGCGTCGGCACGGCCGCCGAGCTGCGCCAGCGCCGCGTCGGCATCGTGCTGCGCCATGAGCAGCCGCTCGCGCGCGGTATCGAGGTCGCGCTTGGCCTGGTCGAAGGTCGCCTGGGCCGCGACGCCGCGCTTTAGCAGGTCCTGCTGGCGCTGTGTGGTGGTCTCGAAGAAACCGATATCGGTCTTGGCCTGCTCGATCTGCGCCAGCTTCTGGCGATAGGTCGCCTGCTGCGTCACGATCTGGTTGCGCACCGCGCCGAGATTGGCCTCGGCGCCGGCCAGCGCGATCCTGAACGGCTCCTGGTCGAGGGTGAACAGGACCTGCCCCTTCTCGACCGCCTGGCTCTCGTGCACGGCGACATTGGCAACGATGCCGGACACGTCGGTCGCGACGGTGAGCTTGCCGGCATGGACATAGGCATTGTCGGTCGAAACGTAGCGGCCGCCCGCCATGTAGGCATACAGGCTGCCGGCCAGCACGACGGCCGGACCGAGCATCAGCAGGATGCGACGCAGGTTGCCGGGCCTCTGCCGCGCCTTGATCAGCTTCGCCTTCGGGGGCGCGGAAACCTCGAAGCGCTGCAGCAGCTTCTCGGCCGCGGCCTGGTCGGCATCGTTGGCGGCGGGCCCGGGAACGGGCGCGGTCACCTCGTCTGCAAGCTCGCTCTGCCGGAATGAGCTCCTGTTAGCCATTACTCGTACTCCTCTCGGCCACCGCCGGCGCAGCCTTGGCCAGGAGATTGGCCTTCATGCTCGACAGCAGGGCAAACAACCGGTCGCGATCTTCCTCGGCCACGCCTTCCAACGCTTCGCCGCGGGTCGCGGCTCCAATGGTGAAAATGTCGGCCAGCAGCGGATGGGCCTTGTCGGTCAGGTAGAGCTGGCGGATGCGCCGGTCGGTCGGATGGGCGCGTCGTTCGACGAGGTCGCCCTCCTCCAGCCGGTCGAGCAGCCGCGTCAGCGTGATCGGCTCGACTTCCAGGATGTCGGCCAGCCCGCTCTGCTGGATGCCCTCGTTGCGCGCGAGATGTGCCAAGACCGAGCACTGCGAGCGCGTCAGGCCGAGGCCGCGCGCATTCTGCTCGAAGCGCTTGCGCATCAGCCGGGCCACGTCGTGCAGCAGAAAGCCGAGATTGCGTTCAGGGAGTTCCATGGGTTTCTCTTAAGTCAGCTTAAGATAAGCTTGCTTATTATTTTGACAAGGGCTTATGGCGACAGATTTAAATCGCCGAAAATCTCTTTTAGATCAGCGCCTTAGGGCGCGACACCGAAGCCAGCGCGCTGGATCGCCTTGCTGATGGCGGGGATGTCCGCGCCCTCGGGAAGACGCATCTCCCCGCTCTTGAGATCAACCGAGAGAGGCGCAGTGCCGGCGCCAGTGGCGGCGCGGGTGACGGCCTTTACGCAGCCGTCGCAATCCATGCCGGTGACCTTGAGGATGAGTTCTTGTGCCATGTGATATAGCTTCGCGCCCGCCGGCCGAACCGGCAAGAGGCAAAAGTACGGGGTTCTGGGTGAGCGGCGACATCGACGATTTTCGCGGCCTTCTGGCCAAGGTGGGCAACGGCGAGACCCTCGGCATCGACGAGGCTGAGCGTGCCTTCGGCATCATGACGTCGGGCGACGCCACGCCGGCCCAGATGGGCGCCTTCCTGATGGGCCTCAAGGTCCGCGGCGAGACGGCCGAGGAACTGGCCGGCGGCTCGCGGGCGCTCAGGGCCAAGGTGCTGCGTGTGAAAGCGCCCGAGGGCACGATCGACATCGTCGGCACCGGCGGCGACCATCACGGCACCTACAACGTCTCCTCCTGCTCGGCCTTCGTCGTGGCGGGCGCCGGCATCCCGGTCGCCAAGCACGGCAATCGCGCCTTCACCTCGAAGTCCGGCGCGGCCGACGTCCTGTCGGCCCTCGGCATCGGTCTCGAAGTGCCGATCGAGGCGCTGGAGAAGGCGCTGGTCGAGGCGAAAGTCTGCTTCCTGATGGCCCCCCGCCATCACAGCGCGATGCGCAACGTCGCCGGCCCCCGCGTCGAGCTGGCGCCCTCGCGCACCATCTTCAACCTGCTGGGCCCCATGTCGAACCCCGCTTTGGTGACGCGCCAGCTCGTGGGCGTGTTCGACCGCCGCTGGCTGAAGCCGGTCGCCGAGGCGCTGGGCCAGCTCGGCCTCGAGCGCGCTTTGGTCGTGAACGGGCAGGACGGCATGGACGAGCTGACCACGACGACCGCGAGCTGGGCCGCCTCGCTCGAGAACGGCAAGGTGACCGAGATCGAGATCGCGCCGGAGGAGATCGGCGTCAGACGCGCCACGCTCGACGAACTCAAGGGCGGCGACGCGGCGCACAATGCCGAGGCGATCCACGCGCTGCTGGGCGGCGAAAAGAACGCCTTCCGCGATATCGTGCTGCTGAACAGCGCCGCCGCGATCATGGTCGCGGGCAAGGCGCGTGACCTGAAGGAAGGCGCCGCCATGGCGGCCCAGTCGATCGACAGCGGCAAGGCCCGCGAAGCGCTGGCGATATTGAAGAGGATTTGCGCATGAGCGACACGCTCGACAGGATCGTTGCCGACAAGAAGCGCCATGTAGCCGGGCGCATGTCGCAGCGATCGCTCAGGGTCGTCGAGAACCTGGCCCGTGACACCGATTCGCCACGTGGCTTCGCGAAGGCGCTCAAGGCCACGATCGCTGACGGCCGCTACGGCCTGATCGCCGAGATCAAGAAGGCGTCACCTAGCAAGGGGCTGATCCGCGAAGATTTCGACCCGCCGTCCCTCGCCCGGTCCTATGAGCGTGGCGGCGCGACCTGCCTGTCGATCCTGACCGACCAGCCCTACTTCCAGGGCAAGGACGAGTTCCTGACCCAGGCGCGCGCCGCGGTGAAGCTGCCGGTACTGCGCAAGGACTTCATGATCGATCCCTATCAGGTGCCGGAAGCCCGCGCGCTCGGCGCCGACTGCATCCTGCTGATTATGGCCTGCCTCGACGATGCGATGGCAGCCGAGCTGGCGAAGCTCGCGCACAAATGGGGCATGGACGTGCTGGTCGAGGTGCATGACGCGCCCGAACTGGAACGTGCACTCCAGGTCGATGCCGATCTCATTGGCGTCAACAACCGCAACTTGAAGACGCTTGCCGTCGATCTCGCGACGACCGAGAAGCTCGCACCGCTGGTGCCGAAGGACCGCGTGCTGGTGGCCGAAAGCGGCCTGGGCTCCCCGGCCGATCTCGCGCGCATGGCCAAGGTCGGTGCCTCGGCGTTCCTGATCGGCGAGAGCTTCATGCGCAAGCCCGACGTCGAGGCGGCCGTGCGCGAGATGCTGGTGCGCGAGGCGGCATGAAGCGGAAGGCCGCACTCACCCATTTCGACGAAGGCGGCAACGCCCGCATGGTCGATGTCGGCGACAAGGAGATCACCGAGCGCGTCGCGGTCGCGCGCGCCAGCGTCACCATGCAGGCCGCGACGCTGAAGCTGATCCGCGACAAGAAAGCGAAGAAGGGCGACGTGCTGGCGGTGGCGCAGCTCGCCGGCATCATGGCCGCGAAGAAGACGCCCGACCTCATCCCGCTCTGTCATCCCCTCGCCCTCTCCTCGGTCGACGTGAAACTGTCGCTCGACCCGAAGCGCAAGGCGGTCGACATCGAGGCGACCTGCAAGCTGAAGGGCAAGACCGGCGTCGAGATGGAAGCACTGACGGCCGCGTCCGTTGCCGCCCTCACCGTCTACGACATGTGCAAGGCGGTCGATCGCGGCATGGTGATCTCCGAGGTGAAGCTCCTGCACAAGTCCGGCGGCAAGTCGGGAACATGGGATGCCTGATCATTGGAGCGCGCAACTCCAGTTGCGCTCATGTCTTGGCCCCACGACGATGCTTGAGCGCCACTGGAGTGGCGCGCTCCAATGAGGCGATAAATGCTCTCCGTTCGTGACGCTCACGCCCGAATAATTGCGACCTTCGAGCCGCTTCCGTCGGAGATCGTGTCCGTCGCCGATGCCGCCGGCCGCGTTCTCGCGACACCGCCCCAGGCACGCCTGACACAACCGCCGGCGGATCTCTCGGCGATGGATGGCTATGCCGTGCGCGCGGCCGATGTGCCCGCGGTGCCGACGACCCTCAACCTTGTAGGACAGGCGCCGGCCGGTGGCTCCTACGATCACGCCCTGCAGCCCGGCGAGGCCGTGCGCATCTTCACCGGCGGCCCGCTGCCGATGGGCGCCGATTCCATCGTGATCCAGGAAGACACCACGGCAGACGGGCCGAAGATCACCATCCTCGACCCGCCGCGCCTCGGGCGTCACATCCGCAAGGCCGGGCTCGATTTCTCCGGCGGCGACACGCCACTGAAGGCGGGCCGAACCCTCACCACGCGCGACGTGGCGTTGATCGCCGCCATGAACCACCCCTGGGTCTCGGTCCATCGCAAGCCGAGGGTCGCCATCCTCTCCACCGGCGACGAACTCGTGATGCCGGGCGAGCCGGTCGGCCGGAACCAGATCGTCTCCTCCTCCGGCATCGCGGTCGCGGCCCTCGTGCGCGGCTGGGGCGGCGAGCCGACGCTGTTCGACATCGCGCGTGACGACGCGAAGCTGATCGAGAGCTGCATCGAGGCCGGCGCGCAGCACGACCTGCTCATCACCCTGGGTGGCGCCTCGGTGGGCGACCACGATCTCGTGCAGGGCGCGCTGAAGGCGCAGGGCTTCGACATGGATTTCTGGAAGATCGCCATGCGTCCGGGCAAGCCGCTGATGTTCGCCGCCCGCGACCGCGCGCGCGTGCTTGGGCTGCCGGGCAATCCCGTCTCGACCATGGTCTGCTCGCTCCTGTTCATGAAGCCCGCGCTGGAGCGGATGCTGGGCCAGTCCGGCGACCTCGTGCGGACCCAGCCCGCGCGTCTCGCGGTCGACGTGAAGCAAAACGACCAGCGCGAGGACTATGTCCGCTCGCGTCTCGTCCGTGCCGCCGACGGATCGCTCACCGTCGACCCGCATCCCGTGCAGGACAGCTCGATGCTGTCGGTGCTGGCGGCCTGCGACGGGCTGATGATCCGGCCCGCCCATGATCCGGCGCGCAAGACGGGCGACACCGTGCAGGTCGTCGATCTGACGGGGCTTCCGGGCGGCTACTGAAGGCGTAGGTGTCCCGGCCTACTTCGCCGGAATGAATGTCTTGGATGAAACCGGAGGCAGCCCTGGCAAATGTGTGTTGGCGTCCGCCTCCAGCCCTATCGCTCCATCCTTGACCACGACGACGAGACTGCAAAAATCATGATGAGAATTTGCGGAAAACAGCCTGTCGCCGAGGACCGCCGGGACAGCGGCCACAGCCATGGCAGGCGGCTCATTGTCGTATAAAACAACTCGGTCGGCGTTGGCCGGAAAAGCGATGTACCTGCGGGCCTTCGAACCCGGGCCGTTCACATCGACACGGCGAATGCCCGAAAAATAGACGTCGACGCCGTTTGCCGTTCGTTCGACGCGCGCAATCCAGCAAGCCGCCGCATCCGTCGATTGGAGCGCGAGCAAGACAAGAAGACTTCCGAGACTCCAGCGCAGCATCCAAAACTCCAGCTTTCGCATCCGTCAGCATAGTACCTTCAAGTCAGTGAAGCGCTCGGTTTGGGAGACCTCTCGAAGCATCGCAATCCCCGTTGTCCTCGGGATAAGTTGACCTTTTGGCGGAACTAAACTAGAACATGTGCCGGGTTTCAGGATTTGTTCCTAAATCCGGTAGGCGTTCTGGGGAGAAGACGGTGCTCACCCGCAAGCAAAACGAACTGCTTCTGTTCATCAACAAGCGGCTCAACGACGACGGCGTGTCGCCCTCCTTCGACGAGATGAAGGAAGCGCTGCGGCTCAAGTCCAAGTCCGGCATCCATCGCCTGATCACCGGCCTCGAGGAGCGTGGCTTCCTGCGCCGCCTGCCGCATCGCGCCCGCGCGCTGCAGGTCATGAAGCTGCCGGACAGCGCCGCTCTGCCGGCGCCGAACGTCACGCCGCTGCTCGCCGAGGCTCGCCGCGCCGGTTTCTCCGAAGGCCGCGAAGGCTTCGTGCCGCAGATCGTGCGCGCCGACCGGGTGCCGTTGGCCGGCGCCATCCAGGCCGCCAACGAGGCGCAGGCGCTGAGCCTGCCCCTCTATGGCCGGATCGCCGCCGGTACGCCGATCGAGGCGCTGCGCGACAATTCGACGACCGTCGACGTCCCCGTCTCCCTGCTGGGCTCGGGCGCCCACTACTGCCTCGAAGTCCAGGGCGACTCGATGGTCGAGGCCGGCATCCAGAACGGTGATATCGCCATCATCAAGAGCGCCGACACCGCCGAGAGCGGCGAGATCGTCGTGGCGCTGATCGACGATACCGAGGCGACCTTGAAGCGCCTGCGCAAGAAGGGCGCGTCGATCGCGCTGGAGCCCGCCAACGCCGCCTACGAGACCCGCATCTTCGGACCCGACCGGGTCAAGATCCAGGGCCGCCTCGCCGGCCTCTATCGCCGCTATCACTGAGGCAGGTTCGTCAGGCACCCGGCGCCTTCACCGGCGCGGTCTGGCGCATCGAACTGTTGGGCACCCAGGGCCGGTCGCCACGACGGCCGTTGGCGGTCTCGCGGCGCACATTGAGATCGTCGAGCCACAGCGCATGCGCGCCATCCTTCCAGGCATCGCGCCGGTCGATGACGAGACGCGGGCCGCGACAGCGTGCCTGCGCATCGACGGTCGACAGGACGATGTCGGCCGAACCGCAGGCTTCGGCGAGGCGCCGGTCGTCGCTTACCATGGCGATGCGCCACGGCCCCTTGCGCCAGCGACAGAGCCCGGTGTTGCAGCCGAGGCCGGCCGCCTCCTGGTCGGCGCTCACGGTCCAGCGCTTGGCGCCTTCCTGCCCCTGCCGGCGTGCCCACGAATCGCTCACGAACCGGTCGGTGCGTGCCGAGGCGACATGGACCACGCCCTTCTCGTCGCGCAGGCCGAGCACGCGGCCGTCCTCGCTCATCAGCAGATCGGGCGCCGGCGGCGGGCCGAGCATCAAGCCGATCGCCACCACAGGCAGGCCGGCGTAGCGCCAGCGTCGTCGCCACAGGCAGAGCCACAGGCCGCCCGCGGTCAGCAGCCACAGGCTGGCGCCGGGCAGCGACGGCACGAGCATGGCGGCGTCGGGCCAGGCCGCGACATGGAAGGCGATGGCGTTCAGCCAATCGACGCCCCAGCCCATCGGCACCAGCGCAATCGCCTCCAGCCCGAACGGCATCAGCAACATGGCGAGCAGGCCCCAGGGCATGATCCAGAAGCCGGTGAGCGGCACGCCCAGCAGGTTGGCGACAACGCCGAGCAGCGACAGGCGATTGAAGTGGTAGGCCGCGAAGGCGCCGGTCGCGATCGAGGCGATCAGGGTCGTGAGCAGGCTCACGGCCAGGGCAGCGCCGATCCGCCATGCCCAGCGGTGGCGCGAGAGCTCGGCCCGCTCATGCAGGCGACGACGCAGGGGCGCCGCCGATTCCCAGCCCGCGATCAGGGCGACCACGGCCGCGAACGACATCTGGAAGGAGGCACCGGTCAGCGACTCCGGTGCGATGACGAGCACGATGACGGCCGACCAGGCGACGAGGCGCAGCGACAGCGCCGTGCGGTCGAGCAGGATCGCCAACAGCGCGAAGGCCGCCATCGCGCAGGCGCGCTGCGCCGGCACCGGCGCGCCGGCGAGCGCGGTGTAGAAGAGCGCGGCCATCAGCGCGAGGACGGCCGCCACTTTCTTGGCGTCGATGCGCAGCGCCAGCGCCGGAACCAGCGCGATGCCGTAGCGCACGAGGCCCATCACCAGGCCGACGACGAAGACGATGTGCAGGCCGGAGATCGACAGGATGTGCGCGAGGCCGGAATCGCGCATCGCCTGCGCCACGTCCTTGTCGACGGCGGTCTGCTCGCCGACCAGCAACGAGGCGACCACGCCGCCTTCCGGCCCGGGCAAGACCTTGAGGATGCGAGCGGCCAGATCGGCGCGCAGCGCGTCTAGGGTGCGCACGAAGCCGTCGGGCTTGCCGCGCTCGATCACCGCGGCCGGCGCCAGCGCATAACCGACGGCGCCGAGTTGCTGGTACCAGGCGACCCGCTGGAAATCGAAGGCACCGGGCGAGGCCGGTCCGGCGGGCGGCGAGAGATTGGCGAGCACCAGCAGCCGGTCGCCGATCACCAGCGGCGGCGCGCCCCGGCTCAACGTCACGCGGACCTTGGCCGGCATCATCTCGGGCGGCGGCACGCCAGTGCCCCGGAGCCGCACCGCCTCGAGTACGACGCGCACGCCGTCGGGCAGGCGCTGGATGTCGGCCACCCGCCCCTCGACGTTAAGGCTGAACAGCGGCCGGCTGAGCGTCGGCGCCGCAAGACTCGCGGTGCGCCAGGCGACGAGGCCGAAGCCCGTGGAGGCCGCGACGGCGCCGATGGCAAGCGCGCGCGCAAAGCTGCCCGATGGTGCGAGGAAGGCGATGACAAAAGAGCCGGCCGCCAACGCCGGCCCGACCCAGAGCGCGGGTTCGCTCGGCAATTCATAGTAGACGGCGATGCCCAGCCCCAGCGCCACGGGCAGCCATAGCATCCAGCGGCCGCGCTCGGCGTCCAGCTGCTCAAGGATCCAGGCGCGCGGGTTTGACACTACCCGGACGCTCCCCTACCTACGGCGCGCTTTTTAGCCCGAATTGCGGCAAAACCCGCGCTTACCGAGCACAAGTTCCCAGGCCGATGACCGTCGTAACCCGCTTCGCTCCCTCGCCCACCGGCTACCTCCATATCGGCGGCGCCCGTACTGCCCTGTTCAACTGGCTGTTCGCCAGGCATCACGGCGGCAAGTACCTGCTGCGCATCGAGGATACCGACCGCGCCCGCTCCACGGAGCCCGCGATCGCCGCGATCCTCGACGGGCTGTCGTGGCTCGGCCTGCCGTGGGACGGCGAGGTCACCTACCAGTTCTCGCGCGCCGCGCGTCATGCCGAGGTCGCGCTGGAGATGCTGGCCAAGGGCCATGCCTATCATTGCTATGCCTCGCCGCAGGAGCTCGACGAGATGCGCGCGGCACAGAAGGCCGCTGGCAAGCCGATGCGCTACGACGGCCGCTGGCGCGACCGCGACCCGAAGGAGGCGCCCGCCGGCGTGAAGCCGGTCGTACGCCTGAAGGCGCCGCAGACCGGCCAGACGGTCATCAAGGACGCCGTGCAGGGCGAGGTCACGGTCGAGAATGCCCAGCTCGACGACATGATCCTGCTGCGCGCCGACGGCACGCCGACCTACATGCTGGCCGTCGTCGTCGACGATCACGACATGGACGTGACGCACGTGATCCGCGGCGACGATCACCTGAACAACGCCTTCCGCCAGTTGCAGATCATCCGCGCCATGGGCTGGCCCGAGCCGGTCTATGCCCACATCCCGCTGATCCATGGTCCCGACGGCGCCAAGCTCAGCAAGCGTCACGGCGCGCTGGGCGTCGATGCCTATCGCGACATGGGCTTCCTGCCGGCGGCGCTGCGCAACTACCTGCTGCGGCTGGGCTGGGGCCATGGCGACGACGAAATCATCTCGACGGCGCAGGCGATCGAGTGGTTCGACCTCGACGGCGTCGGCCGCTCGGCCTCGCGCTTCGACATGGCCAAGCTGACCAATCTCAACGCGCATTACCTTCGCGAGACGCCAGACGCTCAGCTCCTGCCGCTGGTGCTGCCGCGCATCGAGGAGAAGCTCGGCACCGTCGACGCCGCTGGCCGCGAGCGCATCGTGCGCGGCCTCTCCGGCGTGAAGCAGCGCGCGCGCACCCTGATCGAACTCGCGGACAGTCTTGCCTTCTACGCCCGCGCTGGCGCGCCGCCGATCGCCGACGACAAGGCCCGCGCGCTGCTTACACCCGACGCCCGTGCCGTGATGGCGAAGCTCGCGCCGGCGCTGGAGCCGCAGGCCAGCGACTGGAGCGAAAAGGCGCTTGAAGAAGCCGTGCGCGAGTTCGCCGAGGCAAACGGCCTGAAGCTCGGCCAGGTCGCCCAGCCGCTCCGCGTCGCGCTGACTGGCTCGACCGCCTCGCCCGGCATCTTCGAAGTGCTGGCCGTGCTGGGGCCCGCCGAGAGCAAGGTTCGTTTGCTGGCGGCCGCCGCTTGAACGGGAGACAGGTAATGGATGACAAGAAGCCGATGCCGGAGGCCGCTGCGAACGAAGAGGCGCGGGATTTCATTCGCGACCTGGTTCAGTCGGATCTCGCCAGCGGAAAAGTGCAAAGCATTGTTACGCGCTTTCCGCCGGAACCGAACGGCTATCTGCATCTCGGCCACGCAAAGTCCATCTGCTTGAATTTCGGAGTTGCGACCGAATATGGCGGCCGCTGCCACCTTCGCTTCGACGACACGAACCCCGCGAAGGAGGAGCAGGAATATATCGACGCCATCAAGCGGGACGTCCATTGGCTCGGCTTCGACTGGGGCGAGCATCTGTACCATGCGTCGGACTATTTCCAGACGTTGTACGACTGGGCCGAGCATCTCATTCGCGCCGGCCTCGCCTATGTCGACGACACCCCGCCCGACGAGATGCGGGCAATGCGCGGTACGCTGACCGAACCGGGCCGCGCTTCGCCGTACCGCGACCGCTCGATGGAAACCAATCTCAGCCTGTTTCGCGACATGCGCGCCGGCAAGTTTCCCAACGGCGCCTGCGTGCTGCGCGCAAAGATCGACCTTGCGTCCGGCAACATGAACCTGCGCGACCCTGTCCTGTATCGCATCCTGCACGTGGCTCACCCGCGCACCGGCACGCAGTGGTGCATATATCCGAACTATGATTTCGCACATGGCCAGTCCGACGCGCTGGAACATGTCACGCACTCGCTTTGCACCCTGGAGTTCGCGGACCATCGTCCCCTCTACGACTGGTTCCTCGACCACTTGCCGGTGCCGGCGCGGCCGCGCCAGACCGAATTCGCCCGCCTCAATATCGGCTACACCGTCCTTTCCAAGCGCCACCTGACGGATCTGGTGCGGCGCGGCATCGTGAGCGGCTGGGACGATCCGCGCATGCCGACCCTGGCAGGCCTGCGCCGCCGCGGCGTGCCGCCAAAGGCGATCCGCGATTTCGTTCGGCGCATCGGCATGTCCAAGGCTAACAGCGTCGTCGATCTCGCCATGTTCGATCACGCGATCCGCGAGCATCTCAATCAGGTGGCGCATCGGCGCATGGCGGTCCTGCGGCCGCTCAAGCTCGTGATCGAGAACTTTCCCGAAGACCACGTCGAAGAGCTGGAGGCCGTCAACCATCCGGGGGATCCGGGCGCCGGCACTCGTACGCTTCGATTCCGCAGGGAAGTCTTCGTCGAGCGCGACGACTTCATGGAGAATCCGACGAACAAATTCTTCCGGCTGGCGGTGGGGCGAGAAGTCAGGTTGCGCTACGCCTATCTCGTCACCTGCCGCGAGGTGGTCAAGGACGCCGACGGCAACGTGGTCGAACTGCGCTGCACCTACGATCCAGCGAGCCGCGGCGGCAACGCGCCGGACGGTCGAAAGGTAAAGGCCACCCTGCACTGGGTGTCCGCCCAGGATGCGCTTCCCGCCGAAGTCCGATTGTACAGCACGCTCTTTAACCGCCCTGACCCGGGCGCCGGTGGCGATCTCGACGCCGACCTGAATCCAGGCTCGCTCGAAGTCCTGTCGGGCGCACTGCTGGAGCCCTCATTGGCACAAGTACCTGGAGGGGAAGCCGTGCAGTTCGAGCGACTGGGCTATTTCTGCCCAGACCTCGCAAGCCGGCCAAAGGCTCTGGTGTTCAACCGCACGATCGATCTGCGGGACACTTGGGCAAAGGTGCAGGTCCAGAGTTAGGAGTAGCGGTGCCCCGAGACGAGGCGCGATTGCCGGCGGCTGCCGGATAGATCACGCCGCGCGCGGCCATCACGCTGCGGCAATGAGCACACGCGTCTGGATCTGGTTGCTATCGTTGTCCGTCCTGTGGGGCGGCTCGTTCTTCTTCGCCAAGGTGGCGCTGGCTGAACTGCAGCCACTCACGGTCGTGTTCTGCCGTGTGGCCTTTGCAGCGCTCGCGCTCAACCTCGTACTCGCCGTTGTCGGCCGTCCCCTCTTCCGGACCGGCACGCCGTGGCGCAGCTTTGTGGCGATGGGCCTGCTCAACAATCTCGTGCCCTTCGGACTGATCTTTTGGGGCCAGACGCAAATCACGTCGGGCCTCGCTTCGATCCTCAATGCGACGACACCTCTCTTCACCCTGGTCGTCGCGCATTTCCTTACGCAGGACGAACGGATCGGCGGGCTCAAGCTCGGCGCGCTGCTGATCGGGATGACCGGCGTCGCGGTCCTGACGGGACCATCGCTGCTATCGACCGCGCAGGGCATTGCGGGCCAGATCGCCTGCCTCGGCGCCGCCCTATCCTACGCTTTCGCCGGTATCTATGGGCGGCGCTTCAAGCGAATGGGCGTGGCACCGCTCGATGCGGCGGCCGGTCAGGTCACAGCGAGCGCCATGTTGATTCTGCCGATCATGCTGATCGTCGATCGGCCCTGGGAGTTGGCAGCGTTTCCATCGGCAATCACATGGGCCGCGCTCGCGGGCCTCGCGTTGCTTTCGACTGCACTCGCATATGTCCTGTATTTCCGAATTCTTGCAGTGGCGGGTCCAACCAATCTCCTGCTGGTTACATTTCTGATACCGGTCACCGCGATCCTGCTGGGCGCCCTGATCCTGGACGAGCGACTGCAGCCGCGACAGTTCGCCGGCATACTGCTGATTGGCCTCGCGCTCGCTTTGCTCGACGGCCGCATGCTGCGCTTTCTACGCCTCGCGAAATAGCGGTTCGGCTGCACAATTGCGCCATCTTTGCTGGCTTGTTAGGGTGCCGCCGAACCGGCGAACGGCATCCCGCGGGAT
This sequence comes from Reyranella sp. GW821-FHT14A01, assembly GCF_058803965.1. NCBI lineage: Bacteria > Pseudomonadati > Pseudomonadota > Alphaproteobacteria > Hyphomicrobiales > Reyranellaceae > Reyranella > Reyranella sp. GW821-FHT14A01. The sequence continues at coordinate 194,252 of NZ_JBXAPM010000003.1, read as the reverse complement.
GCGCGCGCCTTGCCTGAATCGAGCCTGCGAAAGAGTTCATCCAATGGCCAAATCGACCGTGACGCTGACCGACAACGAAACCGGCAAGACCTATGAGATGCCGATCATTCACGGCACCCTCGGGCCGCGTCTGGCCGATATCCGCAAGTTCTACGGCGAGTCGGGGATGTTCACCTACGACCCCGGCTTCACCTCGACCGGCTCGTGCGGCTCGAAGATCACCTACATCGATGGCGACGAAGGCATCCTCCTCCATCGCGGCTACAATATCGCAGAGCTCGCCGAGCAGAGCGACTTCATGGAAGTCTCGTACCTGCTGATGAAGGGCGAGCTGCCGAACAAGGCGCAGAAGGACAAGTTCGTAAAGGACATCACGAACCACACGATGGTTCATGAGCAGCTCAGCCAGTTCTATCGCGGCTTCCGCCGCGACGCCCATCCGATGGCGATCTGCTGCGGCGTCGTCGGCGCCCTCTCCGCCTTTTATCACGACTCGCTCGACATCCACGATCCGCACCAGCGCATGGTTGCTTCGTACCGCCTGGTCGCGAAGATGCCGACGATCGCGGCGATGGCCTACAAGTACTCGGTCGGCCAGCCGTTCGTGTATCCGCGCAACGACCTCTCCTACGCCGCCAACTTCCTGCGCATGATGTTCTCGGTCCCGGCCGAGGAGTACGAGGTGAACCCGATCGTCGAGAAGGCGATGGACCGCATCCTCATGCTCCACGCCGACCATGAGCAGAACGCCTCGACCTCGACCGTCCGCCTCGCTGGATCTTCTGGCGCCAACCCGTTCGCCTGCATCGCCGCCGGCATCGCCTCGCTGTGGGGCCCGAGCCACGGCGGCGCCAACGAAGCCGTCATCAACATGCTGAACGAGATCGGCGGCAAGCAGAACATCCCGGGCTTCCTGTCCCGCGTGAAGGACAAGTCGGATCACACCCGCCTGATGGGCTTCGGCCATCGCGTCTACAAGAACTACGATCCGCGCGCCAAGGTGATGCGCCAGACCTGCCACGAGGTCCTGACCTCGCTCGGCGTCGCCCACGACCCGCTGCTCGAGCTGGCCATGGAGATGGAGCAGATCGCGCTGAAGGACGACTACTTCGTCTCGAAGAAGCTCTACCCGAACGTCGACTTCTACTCGGGCATCATTTTCCGCGCGATCGGCATCCCGACCTCGATGTTCACCGTTCTCTTCGCGGTGGCCCGTACGGTCGGCTGGATTTCGCAGTGGAACGAGATGATCGAGGATCCCGACCAGAAGATCGGCCGTCCGCGTCAGCTCTACAACGGCCAGACCGAGCGTCCGTACAAGCCGCTCCATATGCGGGGCTAAGGGCTAATTCGCTGTCCGGGAGGCAAGCGAGAAGCACATGCAGAGATCATCGTTCGGGCCGCACCGGGGGGATACATCCTGGGCGGCCACCCAAAAGCCGATGGTCATGCCGCGCATCGTGCGGCTGGGCCGGCCGGCCAACGACAATTTCCGTCGTCCGCGCCTGCGGGCATGGTTGTTCGTCGCGATGGCCGGTATTGCCGGCGCGGCGCTGGCCCTGGTGGCCGAGAACTGGCGATTCTTCTAAGGACCACCGGTTAGTCTCGAACGATTTAAAGGCCCGCGATGCGGGCCTCTTCTTTTGTCGGTTCGAGGTGGTTCGAGCTTCGTGTGGTCTTTCTTCCTTCGGCGCTCTCGGACATTGCCGGAGGCAATGTCCTGTCGCTCATGGGGCTGAGCTTCGCTCAGCCCTACTTCCGCTCGATCAGCTCGATCTTGTAGCCGTCCGGATCTTCCACGAAGGCGATGACGGTCGTCCCGAACTTCACGGGGCCTGCCGCGCGCGTGACCTTGCCGCCGGCCTTCGTCACGTCCTCGCAGAGCTTGTAGACATCGGGCACGCCGATCGCGAGGTGACCGAAGCCGGTCCCCAGCTCGTACGGCTTCGCCTGGTCCCAATTGTGGGTGAGCTCGACGACGCAATGCTCCGGCTCGTCGCCGTACCCGACGAAGGCCAGGCTGTACTTGCCGTCCGGCACGTCGCGCTTGCGCAGTAGCTTCATGCCCATGGGGCCGGTGTAGAAGGCGAGCGACTTGTCGAGATCCATGACGCGGATCATCGTGTGCAGCATGCGGAAATTGGACTGGGTATCGGGCATCATCCCCTCCCTGGTTTTCGCGGATTACCGGTCTCGGATCATGGCGGCAAATGTCGCCTCGGCGGCTACCTTGCCGTCGACGATCGCCTTGCCCGAGAACTTCCAGACATTGGCGCGGGCCTGCACCTTCTGGACATGCAATTCCAGGCGGTCGCCCGGCAGGACCGGCCGGCGGAACCGTACGCCGTCGATCGACATGAAGTAGACCAGCTTGCCCTCGGACTCGGCGCCGAACGTCGAGACCACGAGAACGCACGCCGTCTGGGCCATCGCCTCGACGACGAGAACGCCCGGCATGACCGGTTCGGACGGAAAGTGCCCCTGGAAGAACGGCTCGTTGATGGTGACGTTCTTGATGCCGACCGCACTCTGGTCGAGCTTCATATCGATCACCCGATCGACCATGAGCATCGGGTAACGGTGCGGGATCATTTCCAGGATCCGCTTGATGTCGACGGACGTCGCCACGACGGCGCCGGCATTCTCGGTGTGGGCGTTCATGACCGTGGCCTCGTCACTTAGAAGCGCGTGCCGAAGCTGAAGCGCACGGCCTGCTGCTTGTCCCACGGCTCATACTGAAGCGGTATCGCATAGTCGATGCGGATCGGTCCGAACGGCGAGATCCACTGGATGCCGATGCCGGTCGACACGCGCATGAGCTGGCTGGTCAGCACCGACGCCAGGCCGTAACTCTGCGACTGCACGCCCCAGAGCGAACCGACATCGACGAACGCCTTGCCGAGGAGTCCCACTTCCTTCGGCACGAGCGGCAGCGGATAGGAGAGCTCCGTCGTGCCCGTGTAGTAGAACTGGCCGCCCAGCGAGTCGGTGGTGTTGGCATCGCGAGGGCCGATACCGCCGACGGCGAAGCCGCGCATCGTGTCACCGCCGATGAAGAACAGGTTGTTCAGTCGGACATAGGAGCCGTTGTACGGAAGAATGATACCACCCGAGGCACCGACCGACAGGACGACATCCTCGAACAATGACCTGAAATAAACCGCGTCGGCCGTGGTGCGGATGTACTGCTCGGTGCCGATCAGGCCGGCAGCGGCGATCGAGTTGCGGACCAGCCAGCCCTTGGTCGTATTCAGACGCTGGTCGCGGGTGTCCCACATGACCGTCTCGGACAGTTCGGAGACGACCTGCGTGCCTTGATTCTGCTGGATGACGTACGAAGCCCAGGGCTGGACGTTGTAGATGTCGGTCTGCCGCAGCGTGTAGCGGACGATCTGGCGAATGTCCTCGGAGTAGGCCCAACCGCCGCGCAGGGCAAAGCCGAGGCTGCGATCGCTGTAGCTGGCGACCGACTGGCGATCGTTCGATGTCCGGAATATGTCGAAACCGGCCGAGATCTGCCGATCCATGAAGTAAGGTTCGGTAAAGCCCAGGTCGATCGAGGTGCTCAGCGTGCCGAGCGACAGGCCGATGCGCGCTTCCTGGCCCTTGCCGAGCAGGTTGCGCTCCTTGACCGAGATGTCGCCGACGATGCCCGCCGTCGTCGAGTAGCCGGCGCCGAAGGAGATTTCGCCGGTGCTTTGCTCGACGACCTGCACCTCGAGGTTGGTCTTGTCCGGCGCCGAGCCGGGCGCTGCCGAGACGTCGACCTTCTCGAAGAAGCCCAGGTTCCGCAAGCGCTGCTGGCTGCGACGGACCTTCGCCGTGCTGAAGGCATCGCCCTCGGCCAGGCGGAATTCGCGCCGGATCACCTTGTCGAGCGTGCGCGTGTTGCCCGAAATATTGATGCGCTCGACGTAGACGCGCGGGCCTTCCTGCACGTCGAAGGTCACGTCGACCGTGTCGTTGTCCTTGTTGCGCCGGATATTGGGCCGGACGTCCACGAAGGCGTAGCCGAGCGAGCCGACCGCTTCGGAGATGTTCGAGACCGACTTCTCGACTTCGTCGGCGTCGTACCATTCGCCTTCGGCGATCGTCAGGAAGCTCTTGAGCACGTCGACGTCGAGGCCCTGGAATCGGCTGGTGACATCGACCTTGCCGAACCGGTAGCGATTGCCCTCACTGATCGTGAAGGTAATGAAGAAGCCTTCGCGATTGGGCGCAAGTTCGGCGACGGCCGACACCACGCGGAAGTCGGCATAGCCTTCCGAGAGGTAGAATTTGCGCAGAAGCTCGCGGTCGAGGTTCAGCCGATCCGGATCGAAGCGGTCGTCCGACGACAGGAAACGCCACCAAGCGCTCTCCGAGGTGCGAATCTTGCCGCGCAGCGTACCGTCGCCGAAAGCCTCGTTGCCGACGAAGCTGATACGCTTCACGCCGGTAACGTCGCCTTCGTTGATCTCGAAAACGAGATCGACGCGACCCTGCTCCAGGTTGATGACCTTGGGCTCGACGGAGGCGTTGTAGCGACCGCCGCGCCGGTAGATCGTCAGGATACGATCGACGTCGGCCTGGACACGGGCGCGCGTATAGACCTGGCGCGGCTTGGACTGCACTTCGTCGCGCAGCTTGTCGTCGTCGATCTTCTTGTTACCTTCGAAAGCGACGCGATTGATGATCGGATTTTCCGTGACCTTCACGACCAGGGTCGAGCCCTGCATCTCGATCACGACGTCGGAGAAAAGTCCCGTCGCGAACAGCGCCTTCAGCGAGCGGTCGGCGGCGGCCGAATCGAACGGCTCGCCGACCTTCAACTGCAGGTAAGAGCGAATCGTCTCCGCTTCGGAACGGACATTACCTTGAATCTGGATACCGGCAATCGTGCCACCGCCAGCCGCGACGCCACGCTGGGCGTGTGCCGGAGCAGCGAAGGCCAGGATTGCTACAATGGCCAGTACGGCCCAACGAACGATCAAACTCACCCCCGGCGCCAGTCAGACCTGCCGATGGTCAATAACGTGAACGCAGCTTTCTAGACCGGCAAAGGGGCGTAGGCCACCCCTTTTGTCCCCCGCTCTTTCATCGTTACGACGCATGAATTCAGCGCAGCAAAAGCCTGATGTCATTGAATGTTGCGATCAGCGCCATGCCGATCACGAGCGCGAATCCGAGCTTCAGTCCCACCTCCTGGGCCCGAAGGCTGAGCGGCTTACCGCGCACAGCCTCATAGGCGTACATCGCCAGATGGCCGCCGTCGAGCATCGGCACGGGAAGGAGGTTGAAAACTCCCAGCACCACCGAAAGCGCGATGACGAGATTGAGGATTCCGGCCCAGCCCGCATACGAAGCCTCGCCCGCCGCCTTGGCGATGCGGATCGGCCCGCCCAATTCATCCACAGGCCGCGTCGCGGTCAGGATCTGCCCCATCGACGTATAGAACATCGAGGTCATCCCCCATACCGCCCGGACGCCCGCGCCCATCGCACCGATGACGCCGTGATCGCGCAGTTCCGTCACGGCCGCCGGACGGACACGCAGACGCCCGACGATCTGTTCCTTGCCCGCGCAATCAGTCGTCTTGTCGACGATCGGCACGACGGTCGTATCCTCGAAGCGGCCGTCGCGCTCGTATTTCACGGTAAGAGGTTGACCGCCACGGGCGCCGATCAGCTCCGGGATCCGCGAGAAATAATCGACAGGCTTGCCGTCGATCGCCACCAAAAGGTCACCGACCTTGAGGCCCGCGGCCTCGGCCGGACTGTTTGCCGTGAAGCCGCCGACGACAGGGCGAATGAACTGATCGATGCCGAGGTCGCCGTAGCGCAGCGTGTTGTTGTAGCGATCGGTCCGCTCGCAATACTGGGGCTGGATCTCGCCGCGCAGGAGCTGGTTGCCGCGACGATACTCGACCGACATCGGCTTGGCCCAATAGAGGAACTGCGCCTCCTGGATATCCTCGTAGCGGTCGATGCGCTTGTCCGCGAGGCGAACGATCTCGTCGCCGGTGCGCAGGCCCGCCTTGGCGGCCGGTCCGTCCATCTGCACGGCCACCGTGCTCGGCGTATAGGGCTCGCCGGCGAAGAAGAAGACGCCGGTCAGCAGCAGGAAGGCGAAGATGAGATTGGCAGCCGGCCCGCCCAGGACCACGGCGGCGCGGGCGTAGAGCGGCTGGCTGAAGAAGGCGCGCTTGCGGTCGCTGGCCGACAGGGGCTCATCGGTCGGCGTGGCGCTGGTCGCATCGCTGTCGCCCAGGAACTTCACATAGCCCCCGAGCGGGATCATCGAGACTTTCCAGCGCGTGCCGTTGCGGTCGGTCCAGCCGAAGATTTCCGGCCCGAAACCGATCGAGAAGACCTCGGCATGGATGCCGAAGCGCCGCCCGACCCAGTAATGGCCGAACTCGTGAACGAACACGAGAAGCGTGAGGACCAGAACAAAGTACGGCAGATAAGTCGTAAACAGGCTGACGATGCTTTGCATGCCCTACTCGACCATGGATCTTGTTCTACTTCAAACGCTTAGGACTCGGGCCTGACAGATATCCTCAGCCAGCCTGCGCGCCTCCAGATCGGCCGCTTCGACCTGCTGCAGGGCGTCCACCGCATCCGAGAGGCCGTTCCAGCCGGACATCACATCCTCGACGATACGGGCGATGTCGAGGAAGCGGATCCGGCGCGCCAGGAAAGCCGCCACGGCCGCCTCGTTCGCCGCATTCAGCACGATGGGAGCGTAGCCGCCCGTCACCAGAGCCTCTCGGGCCAAACGTAGAGCGGGAAAACGGCCGGAATCGGGCCGCTCGAACGTCAAAGCCGGAATACCCATGAAATCGAGCTTGGCCGCCGGCCCGTTGATCCGGGCCGGCCAGCCGAGCGCGTGGCTGATCGGGATCCGCATGTCCGCCGTACCGAGCTGGGCCAGCACGGACCCATCGCAATAGGCGACCATCGAGTGGATGACCGACTGCGGATGCACGACGATGTCGACCTGCGCCTCCGGCAACCCGAACAGGAGCTGGGCCTCGATCAGCTCGAGGCCCTTGTTCATCATCGTTGCCGAATCGATGGAGATCTTGTCGCCCATGTCCCAGTTGGGATGGGCCAGGGCTTGCTCCGGCGTCACGTCGGCCATGTCGGCGAGCGACCAGTTGCGGAACGGCCCGCCCGACGCCGTCAGGATGAGGCGGTCGACCGCCCGATGCTGGTCGGGCTCGAAGACCTGGAAGATGGCGTTGTGCTCGGAATCCACCGGCAGGAGGACGCCGCCCGACTGCTCGACGGCGTCCATCAGCAGACGCCCGGCGCAGACCAGGGCTTCCTTGTTGGCGAGCGCCACCATCGCTCCCCGCCGCGCCGCCGCGATCGTCGGCGCGAGGCCCGCGAACCCGACGACGGCCGCCATCACCCACTCGGCGGGCCGCTCCGCCGCTTCGATGACCGCCTCAGGGCCGGCCGCCACTTCGGTCGACGTGCCGGCCAATGCCGCCTTGAGGGCGCGAAATTGGCCGGGATCGGCAACGACGGCCAGCCTTGCATTTAGGCGTCTCGCCTGGTCCGCCAGCAATTCCACCGAACTGCGGGCCACCAGGGCTTCGACGCGATAGCGCGCCGGGTCGCGCGCAATGAGATCGACCGTGCTCTGGCCGACGGAGCCGGTCGAGCCCAGGATGGTGATGCCGCGCGGACTATCCGCCGACGGGGCGATCCACTTCGTCATGTCCAGGGCCACGAATTGCCTGCAACCAGGCGGGCGATGCCCACGGCGACCAGCACGGCCATCAAGCCGTCGATCCGGTCCAGCAAGCCGCCATGACCCGGAATGAGACGCCCGCTGTCCTTCACGCCGGCCCGCCGCTTGGCCGCCGATTCCAGCAGGTCGCCCGCCTGCCCGACCACGGCAAGGACGGCACCGGCGACCGCAAGATGCACGGTCTCGCCCAGGCCGAAGGCATAGCCGATCGCGGCGCTCGCGACGGCGGCCCATGCCATGCCGCCGACCAGTCCCGACCAGGTCTTGCCGGGGCTGATGCGCGGCGCAAGCTTGGCTCCGCCGGCGGTACGTCCCACGAAATAGGCCCCGATATCGGTGGCGAAGATGCAGACCAGCACCCAGAGGATCGTCTCGCGGCCGAAGGCCGGCTGATGGCGCAGCCACAGCAGCGCCACGAGAGCCGCAAGGCCGTACACCCAGGCAAGAACGCGCAACACGGGGGCACCGCGCGTGAGGCGCGACCATTCGAAGATCATGATCGGCGCAGCCACCGCCGCAACCAGGTCGATCCAGGGGAAGCCGTACCAGACGGCCGCGAGCAGCAGCGGCGCCAACACGACAGCCGACAGCACCCGCACCAACAGCCCGGCGAATCGCCCGCCACGCGCCACCGGGGCGCTGTTAGCTTCCGACGCCGCCATAACGCCGCTCACGCTTGCGGAACTCCATGATGGCCTGTTCCAGGTGTTCCTTGCCGAAGTCCGGCCACAGCGTGTCGACGAAAACCAGCTCCGAGTAGGCACACTGCCAGAGCAGGAAATTGCTGATCCTCTGCTCGCCGCTGGTCCGGATCAGGAGGTCGGGATCCGGCAGGCCTGCCGTCAGGAGTTCACGCTCGAAGCTCTTCTGATCGATGCCGCTGGCGGTGATCTCTCCCGTCGCGACCCGCTGCGCCAGGCTGCGTGTCGCCCGCAGGATCTCGTCGCGCGAGCCGTAGTTGATGCAGATATTGACGTCGATGCGGGTGTTGCCGACCGTCATGGTCTCGGCATCGGCGATGTCGCGCACGATGTCGGCCGCTAGCCCGTCGCGATTGCCGATGACCCGAAGCCGCGCGCCGTTCTTGCGCAGCTCGTCGAGTTCGCTGCGCAGATAGTGCCGCAGCAAACCCATCAGGTCGGCCACCTCGTCCGCCGGCCGCGTCCAGTTCTCGGTCGAGAAGGCGAACAGCGTCAGGACGGGAATGCCCAGCTCACCGGCGCCGCGCACGACCTTCCGCACCGCGTCGGCGCCGCGGCGATGCCCCGCAACGCGCGGCAGACCACGCGCCTTCGCCCACCGGCCGTTGCCATCCATGATGATGGCGACATGCTGAGGTCCCGACCCCGTGTCGGGATTGGCGGGCAGCGGCGCGGTGGACATCAGACCGTCTTGATCTCTTTTTCCTTGGTGGCCAGCACGTCGTCGACCTGCTTCACATAGCGGTCGGTAAGCTTCTGCACCTCGTCGGACTTCTGGCGATGCTCGTCTTCCGAGATCTTGTGATCCTTCTCGGCCTTCTTGAGCGATTCCATGCCGTCGCGGCGCACGTTGCGGACCGCCACCTTGCCCTGCTCGGCATACTTGTGCGCCAGCTTGGCAAGCTCGTTGCGGCGCTCGGTCGTGAGTTCGGGAATCGGGATGCGGATGATCTGGCCGTCCGGCGACGGGTTGAGGCCGAGGCCGGCCTCGCGGATCGCCTTGGCGGTCGGCGTCACGAGACCCTTGTCCCAGACGTTGACAGTGAGCAGACGCGGCTCCGGCGCGCTCACCGTGCCGACCTGGTTCAGCGGCATGCGCTGGCCGTAGGCCTCGACCATCACCGGATCGAGCAGGTTGACGGAGGCGCGGCCAGTGCGCAGACCGGCGAATTCCTTCTTGAGGGCATCCATCGCGCCGTGCATGCGCTTCTCGAGCTCGTTGAGATCGGCAGACATGTTCAGGCCTCGTCCTTGATGATCGTGAAAGTCCCCTCGCCGCGCATCGTTTCCGCGAAGGCGCCGGGCTTGTGGATGTCGAAGACAATGATGGGGATGCGGTTCTCGCGCGCAAGCGAGATCGCCGACGCGTCCATGACCTGCAGGTCGCGGGACAGCACTTCCATGTAGTTGAGCGTGTCGTAGCGCTCGGCGGTCTTGTCCTTGAGAGGATCGGCGGAATAGACGCCGTCGACCTGCGTGCCCTTGAGCATCGCATTGACGCCCATCTCGGCGGCGCGAAGCGCTGCCGCGGTGTCGGTCGTGAAGAACGGGTTGCCGGTGCCGGCGGCGAAGATGACGACCCTGCCCTTCTCCATGTGGCGGACGGCGCGGCGGCGGATGTAGGGCTCGCACACCGTGGTCATCGGGATCGCCGACTGGACGCGGGTCTGCAGCCCCTGCCGCTCGAGCGCGCTCTGCATCGCCAGTGAATTGATGACGGTTGCCAGCATGCCCATGTAGTCGCCGCTGGCGCGGTCCATGCCCGACGCTGCCGCCGACACGCCGCGGAAGATGTTGCCGCCGCCGATCACCAGGCAGACCTGCACGCCCATGTCGACCACGGTCTTCACTTCCTGTGCGACCATGGCGACCATGGCAGGATCGAGACCGTATTCCCGATTGCCCATGAGCCCCTCGCCAGAGAGCTTGAGAAGGACGCGGCGATATTGGGGACCGGACGGCATCAGATGCCTCTGATTACGTTTGTCTTGGGCGCGCAGACCACATGTCCGCGCGCCGGTGGAATGTAATACTACTTCTTGAGCTGGGCAGCCACCTCGGCTGCAAAATCCTCGGACTTCTTCTCGATGCCCTCGCCCAGCGCGAAGCGCAGGAAGCCCACCAGCCGGACCGGGCCGCCGACCTGCTTGGCCGCGTCCTCGACGACCTTCGAGACCTTGGTCTTGCCGTCCATCACGAAGGCCTGCTCGAGCAGCACGACTTCCTGGTGGAACTTGCGCAGGCCGCCTTCGACCATCTTGGCGACGATCTCCGCGGTCTTGCCCTGCTGGCCGGCCTTCTCGGCCAGAACCGCGCGCTCGCGCTCGATCGCCGCCTGGTCGAGGTCGGCAACCGTCAGCGACTGCGGATTGGTCGCGGCCACGTGCATGGCCAGCTGCTTGGCGAGAGCGCCCAGCTTGGCCTTGTCGCCGTTCGACTCAAGGGCCACCAGCACGCCGATCTTGCCGAGGTCCGGTGCGACGGCATTGTGGGTGTAGGCCACGACCACGCCGTCCGACACGGACAGCGAGGCGGCGCGGCGCAGGCTCATATTCTCGCCGATCGTGGCGATCAGGTTGGTGAGTTCGCCCTGGACGTCACGGCCGGTGCCGGGGAACGGCGCCGCCGCCACCTTGGCGAGGTCGCCAGCATTCTCGAGTGCGAGCTTGGTCGCTTCGCTAACGAACTTCTGGAACTGGTCGTTACGGCCGACGAAGTCGGTCTCGGCATTGACCTCGAGGACGGCGCCGCGCGTGCCGTTCGCAGCCACGCCGACGAGGCCTTCCGCGGCGACGCGGCCGGCCTTCTTCGAGGCCGCCGACAGGCCCTTGGTACGCAGCCAGTCGACCGCCTTTTCGACGTCGCCGGCAACTTCACCCAGCGCCTTCTTGCAATCCATCATGCCCGCGCCAGTCTTCTCGCGCAGTTCCTTGACGAGCGATGCAGTGATCTCAGCCATTTCTTGCTCCGTTTAGTGCAACAAGGGCCGGTCTTCCGACCGGCCCCGTCTGTTACTCTTCCATGAAGGGGCCGGGCTTACTCGGCCGCCGTTGCCTCTGCAGACTGTTCCTCGGCCGCCGGGATTTCCTCGTCCGGCTGTTCACTCAGCTCGCCGACGTCACCGCCGGCGGCGGAGATTTCGGCGCGGATGCCGTCGAGCACCGAGCCCGCCAGCAGGTCGCAGTAGAGCGACACGGCGCGGATCGCGTCGTCGTTGCCCGGGATCGGGAAGTCGATGCCGTCGGGATCGGAGTTGCTGTCGACGACCGCAACGATCGGAATGCCACGCTTGCGGGCTTCCAGGACCGCGATCGACTCCTTGTTGGTGTCGATGATGAACAGCATGTCGGGCGTGCCGCCCATTTCCTTGATGCCGCCCAGCGACCGCTCGAGCTTGTCGCGCTCGCGCGTCAGGTCGAGCTGTTCCTTCTTGGTGAGGCCGACGACATCGCCCTTCAGGCGCTCGTCGAGCTCGCGCAAACGCTTGATGGAGGCCGAGATCGTGTTCCAGTTCGTGATCATGCCGCCCAGCCAGCGGTGGTTCACGTAATACTGGCCGCAGCGCTTGGCCGCGTCGGCGACGCGCTCGGCGGCCGCCGGCTTGGTGCCGACGAACAGGACACGGCCACCGGCGGCAACGACGTCGCGCACCTGGCGCAGCGCCTGCTCGAGCAGCGGCACGGTCTTGGTGAGATCGATGATATGGACCCCATTGCGCACCCCGAACAGGTACGGCTTCATCTTGGGGTTCCAGCGGCGCGTGTGATGGCCGAAGTGGACGCCGGCTTCCAGCAGCTGGCGCATCGTGAATGTCGGCATGGTCATGCCGTTCTCCTTTTCCGGTTGAACCTCCGCGGGCGTCGTCCCCACAATGGGAACACCGGAGCGAGCGGCGGGATGTCTCCCCGTCGACCGCAAACCCGCGTGCGAAGTGGCGCGTTTCTAGTGGTTTGGGCTCTAAATTGCAAGCGCCCATGAAATCAATGCCTTAAGCGAGCAGTTTGGCGATTTCCCGCGCCAGTTCGAGGAGCGAAAGGGGCGCGCTGCCCTCGGCCTTGTTGTTGGCCGTGATCCAGACCTTGCGGCCGGCCTTGAAGGCCGTCGCCGCCATCCGGGCCAGGATGCGGCGGGTCTCGCTGTCTTCGTCCACGATCCTGTCGAACGGCTCGTAGCGCTGCTTGGCCGCCTGGTAGAGGAAGCCGCGGTGCAGATTCCAGCGGACCACCAGCGGCCCCAGCGCCTCGCCGTCCAGGGCCTTCAGCGCGGTTTCCTGCCGCTCGACCTCGGGCATCCGGCCATGCAGGCCGACGCAGTAGCGAACGCCAGCCCGTCCCAGCATGCGCATCAGGCGTGGCGTCAGCAGCTCGGGATTGCGCAGCTCCAGCGCATAAAGCGGCTCCCGTCCGCCCAACTCCGACGGCAGAGCCGCGAAGAACGCCTCCAGCCGCTCGATGAGCAGCGACGAATCCTCGACGAGGCTACGCGGCAGCGGCGACACTTGGAAGACCAGCGGCCCTGCCTTTGCCTTGAGTCCTTCCAGACAGGGCAGGACAAACTCACGGGTGGCCACCGCGGCGTCGAGGAAGTGCGGGTTGGGCACCTTGCCCCTGCCCTCCTCGTCACGCATCACCGCATCACAGACGATCGCCGGCGCCTTCACGACGAAGCTGAAATGCTCCGGCACCTGGCTGGCGTAGCGTGCGTAATCCACAACCGAGATCGGCGCATAGAAGGTGCGGTCGAGGCTGACCGTCCGCAGCAGCGGGATCTGGCCATAGGCTTCGAGTCCCTTGCGGCTGAGCGTTACCTGCGGATGGACGCCGTCGTAGACGAGGCCGCGCCAGCCCGGGAAAAACCACGACGAAGTGCCGAGCCGGATATCGATCGGGAGCACCGGCGCCTCGAGCAGCGGCGAATCCCGCGCCGGCCTGACATCGCCCGCCCCTGAAGCCCGCCGCCTGGACGGCACGGGCGTTTCGGTTTCGAAGAGCCCCGGCTGGCGGCTCAAATTTCCTCGACCTGTTCGACGCCCTGCAGCATGCCGATCGTGTCGCGCAGGCCGCCGGCGATCGAATAGGTGCCGGGCAAGGTGATCTCGGCCTCGGCCTCTTCCGGCATCGGCACGATGATCGTGACCTTGCCGCGCCCGCGCTTGCCTTCCAGCGCCTTGCGCAGGGCCTCGAGCGCCATGGGATCGGTGATGACGATGCGCAGCCCCGCCGCCGAGTTCGCGACCGCATCTTCTATCTTTTCGACGGATTGGGCCGTGAGCTTCACCTGCTCGCCGTCCAGGCGGCCGTCGACTGAGATCAGGATCGCCTGCCCCACTTCAAGAAGGTTGCGCTTGGAGCTCAGCAGCTCGCTGAACATGACGCATTCGAAGGCACCGGACTGATCCGAGCATTGCAGGAAGGCGAAGCGATTGCCCTTCGCCGAGGTGCGCTCCATCCGGTCGATGACCGTGCCGGCGAGCTTGATCCGGCCGGGCGTGCCGCGCGCCAGCAGGGCCGGCAGGTCGGCCGCGCGGCTGACGCCCAATCGCTGCAGGCTCTTCTCGTAGGAAGCCAGCGGATGCGACGAGAGATAGAAGCCGATGGCGGCGAACTCGTTCTGCAGCCGCTCCATCGGCGCCCAGTCCGGCACCTTGGGCAGTTGCGGGCGGCGCTGGGCGGTGTCGTCGCCGAACAGGTTGTTCTGGTTGCTGCCGCGCGATTCGTGCGTCGCCTGCGAATGGCGGGTCAGCGCCTCGACGGCGGCGAAGGTCTGGGCGCGGTTCTTGTTCAGCGTATCGAAGGCGCCCGCTTTCACCAGGCTTTCAAGCAGGCGCTTGTTGAGCACGCGCTGGTCGAGGCGCTCGGCGAAGTCGAACAGATCCTTGAAGGGCCCCTTCTCCGCGCGCTCCTCGACGAGCCGGTTCATCGCGTCCTTGCCGACGCCCTTGATGGCGGCCAGCGCGTAGCGGATCGCCTTCTTGCCGTCCTCGGTCTTCTCGACGGTGAACTCGGCCGTCGACCTATTCACGTCCGGCGGCAGCAGCTCGACGCCGATCTTGTCGAGGTCGCGGCGATAGCCGTTGAGCTTTTCCACGTTGCCCATGTCGAGGGTCATCGTGGCAGCGAAGAACTCGACCGGGTGGTTGGCCTTGAGATAGGCCGTCTGGTAGCAGACCAGCGCATAGGCTGCGGCGTGAGACTTGTTGAAGCCGTAGCCCGCGAACTTGTTGACCTGGTCGAAGATCGACGAGGCCTTGTCCGGCTTCACATTGTTCTTCTCGGCGCCCTCGACGAAGCTCACCCGCTGGGCATCCATCTCCGCCTGGATCTTCTTGCCCATGGCACGACGCAGAAGGTCTGCGCCACCCAGCGAATAGCCGCTGAGCACCTGGGCGATCTGCATGACCTGCTCCTGGTAGATCATGATGCCGTAGGTCTCCTTAAGGATCCCTTCCAGCAGCGGATGCAGGTAGTCCGGCTCCTCCTCGCCATGCTTGCGCTTGATGTAGCTCGGGATGTTCTCCATCGGGCCCGGCCGGTAGAGCGCCACCACGGCGATGATGTCCTCGAAGCGGTCCGGCTTCATCTTGCGCAGCACGTCACGCATGCCGTTGCCTTCGAGCTGAAACACTCCCGAACCGTCGCCGCGGGCGAGCAGCTCGAAGGTTTTCCTGTCGTCGAGCGGCAGCTTGGCGATATCGATCTTGTCGTGGCCGATCAGGTCGCGGGCCTTCTCGATCACCGTCAGGGTCTTGAGGCCGAGGAAGTCGAACTTCACCAGGCCCGCCGGCTCGACCCATTTCATGTTGAACTGCGTGGCCGGCAGGGTTTCCTTGTTGTCGGTATCGCGGAACAGCGGCACCAGCTGGTCGAGCGGGCGGTCGCCGATCACGACGCCGGCGGCGTGCGTCGAGGCGTTGCGGAACAGGCCCTCGAGCTGCAGCGCGAGGTCGATCAGGCGCTTGATCTCTTCGTCGGCGTTGTACTGCTCCTTCAGCAGATCCTCGGTCTCCAGCGCCTTGGCCAGGGTCACCGGATTGGCCGGATTGTTGGGCACCAGCTTGCAGATCCGGTCGACCTGTCCGTAGGGCATGCCCAAGACGCGCCCGACGTCGCGCAGCACGGCGCGGGCCTGCAGCTTGCCGAAGGTGATGATCGCGGCGACCCGGTCGTGGCCGTATTCGTCGCGCACGTAGCGGATCACGCGGTCGCGCTTGTCCTGGCAGAAGTCGATGTCGAAGTCGGGCATCGACACGCGCTCGGGATTGAGGAAGCGCTCGAACAGCAGCCCCCAGCGCAGCGGATCGAGATCAGTGATCTTGAGCGACCAGGCGACCAGCGAGCCGGCGCCGGAACCGCGGCCCGGACCGACCGGCACGTCATGGTCCTTCGCCCATTGGATGAAGTCCGCAACGATCAGGAAGTAGCCGGCAAAGCCCATCTTCTCGATCATGTTGAGTTCGTAGGCGAGGCGCTCCTCGTACTTCACGAACTCGATGTCGGCGGCCAAGCGGCCTAGTGTGCGCAGCTCCTCGAGGCCGCCGCGCGCCAGGTCGCGTAGCGCCTCGCCCTCCGAGCGGCCCTTGAGCTTGGTGTAGCTCGGCAGGATCGGCTTGCGCGGCTCGGGCATGTAGGCGCAGCGCTGCGCCACGACCAGGGTGTTATCGCAAGCCTCGGGCAGGTCGGCGAAGACCTCGCGCATCTGCTCTGCCGACTTGAAATAGTGCTCGCCGGTCAGGCGGCGGCGGTTGGGATCGTCGATATGCGCGCCCTGCTCGATGCAGAGCAGCACGTCGTGCGCCGCGTGCATCGCCGCCTTGGGATAATGCACGTCGTTGGTGCCGATCAGCGGCAGGCCCTTGGCGTAGGCCAGGTCGATCAACGGCTCTTCGATCCGGCGCTCATTGTCCTCGCCATGGCGCTGGATCTCGAGATAGAGCCGGCCGTCGAACAGCTTGGCGAGGCGCTCGAGCTGGTGCTCGGCTGCCGGGCCCTGGCCGGCGCCCAGCAGGCGGCCCAACGCACTGGCCGGGCTGCCGGTGAAGGCGAGCAGGCCTTCGGTCTGGCCGACCAGCTCGTCGAACGGCAGGGCCGCGGTCGAACCGACCTTGAAGTCGAGATGGGCGCGGCTCACCAGCCGCATCAGGTTCTTGTAGCCGTCCTCGTTCTGAGCAAGCAGGGTCAGCCAATCGACCGTCAGCAGCTTGCTGGCGGTGGCAACACCGCCCTCCTCCTCGCGCCGGATGGCGAGGTCGACGCCCACGATCGGCTGGATACCGGCCTTGGCCGCGTACTGCGAGAATTCGAGCGCGCCGAACAGGTTGTTGCGGTCGGTGACGGCGACCGCCGGCATCCTGGCGTCCTTCGCCAGCGCGACGATCTTGTCGACCTTGTTCGCGCCTTCGGTGAGCGAATAGGCGGAACGAACCTTGAGATGGATGAAATCAGCGAGGGGCACGCCCCACTATGGCTCCCATATCTTGTGGAAAACGAGGCGAGAATCAGGGGCAGACCACCGTCATCTTGAACGGGCCGGCGTTCGCCGCTGCGTGCGCCACTGCCTCGTTGATCCGATCGAGCGGGAATTCGGTCACCGCAAGGCCGTCTAGCCGGATCTGACCCGAGCGGACCATGCCGGCCAGACGACGGACCGCGTCGCGCGGGTACATCCATTGCCCGCGCACTTCGATACCATATCGCATCATCCACGCGTAAGGCAGCGCCACATCTTCGCGGAGGCCGCCCATCAGGACGACGCGCCCGTAGGGCCGGACGGCCAGGGCGGCCGCGCGGACCCAGCTCGGGCTCGCCTCCGGCGGCAACAGGTCCAGCACAACGTCGATCGGACCGCCTGCCGCCTGCTGCATCCGCCTGCGATCCTCCTCCTCGTCCCCGCGCATCTTCACGGTCCGGACTCGGTCGCCCAGGCGACGCTCGAGGTCGGCCAGCACCTCTTCGTTTCGGCCGGTGGCGACGATGCGTGCCGCGCCCATCGCGACACCCATCGCCACGCCTCCACTGCCGAAGGCGCCGGTCGCCCCGTTGACCAGCAAGGTCTCGCCCGGCAGCAGCCGCCCGGCCAGCAGCCCCCCATAAGGCACCAGCAGCCGGCCCAACCCGAGCCAGCGGCCAGCCTCGGCCGGCTCGATGGCGCCAATCGGCACGGCATTCTCGGTCGGCACGCGCACCTGCTCGGCGAAGGCGCCGTCATGGTAATAGCGCTGCAGGCGATACGCCGCTTCGCTGCCGGCCGTCAGTCCTTGGAGGATGATGTCGGGCGCCACGGCGTCGTCACGCCCTCGCACGGTCGGATCGACGAATACCCAGTCGCCAATGGCGAGCCGCGTCGCATCCGGTCCAATGGCCCGGACGCGCCCGATGCCGCCCGAACCCGGCACGATCGGAAGCTCCAACAGGTAGTTCCGCTTTCCGCTGAACACATCGCGCGCATAGGCGAGGACGCCGGCGGCAGCGACATCGACGATCACCTCGCCGGTGCCCAGCACGGGACCGGGCACGGCCTCGACACTGAGCGGCGTGCCGAGCGTCTTGAGGACGGCTGCTTTCATGGATCACCTCGTTCCTGGGATGGCAAACTGTGACGAGCTGGCTTACGGTCATTCAGACCTGGTATTATCCTGGGATTGGAGAAGCCCATGGATGGACGACGCAGCGAACTCGGCGATTTCCTTCGCTCGCGGCGGCAGCGGCTTCGACCCGAAACGGTCGGCCTGCCCACGACACGGCGGCGGCGCACGCCCGGCTTGCGACGCGAGGAAGTGGCGGAGCTCGCAGGGATCGGTGTCGACTGGTACATGCGGCTCGAACAAGGCCGCGACGTCAATCCGTCACTGATGACGATCGACGCCATTGCCCGCGCGCTGAAGCTCGGCGAGAGCGAGCACAATCACCTGCGCTCCCTCGCCCGCCACGGCGACCGCCGCGCCTTCGCCAAGGAAACGGTGCCGCAGGCCGTCCAGCGGGTGGTCGAGAGCCTGCCGCATCCGACCTATGTCATCGGCCGGCGCTGGGACGTCCTGGCCTGGAACGAGGCGGCTGAGCAGATCTTCGCCTGGGGACGCATTCCCGAGGGCAGCCGCAACACCCTGCTCTGTGTGCTGACCAACCCGGCCGTACGACGCCTGTTCGGCAGCGGCTGGGAGGACGAGGCACGGCGCATGGTGGCGCAGTTCCGCAAGACGCACGACCTGTGGGCCGGCGATCCCGCTTTCGTCGAGCTGCTCGACCGGCTTCACGAGGGTAGTGCCGAGTTCGCCGGCTGGTGGAAGGCGCACGACGTTCGCGACGGTACTGCCGGCATCAAGGAGTTCATGCATCCGAAGAAGGGCACGCTTCGCTTCCAGCATGCCTCGTTCCAGTGCAATGACGATCCAGCGTTGAAGCTGGTGATCTACACGCCGGCCTAGGAATGGATGACGCCGTCCCGCAGGCTGACCGTGCGGTCCATGCGGGCGGCGAGTTCGGGATTGTGCGTGGCGACCAGCGCGGCCATGCCGGTCTCACGGACCAGGGCCAGCAATTGCTGGAACACCGTCTCGGCGGTCGAGGAATCGAGGTTTCCGGTCGGCTCGTCGGCCAGCAGGACCCGGGGCGCGTTGGCGACGGCGCGGGCGATCGCGACCCTCTGCTGCTCGCCGCCCGACAGGCGCCCGGGCCGGTGATCCAGACGGTCGCCGAGCTTCACCATCCCGAGAAGCTCGACCGCCCGCTTGTGCGCAGCGGCACGCCCGACACCGTTCAGCATCTGCGGCAGCATCACGTTCTCGACGGCTGAGAATTCCGGCAGGAGGTGGTGGTACTGGTAGACGAAGCCCAGGAACTTGCGGCGAAGGCCCGTGCGCTCCCTGTCGGCCATGCGGACCGTCGGCTTGCCGTCGACGACCACCTCGCCCTCGTCCGGCCGTTCCAGCAGGCCCGCGATGTGCAGCAAGGTGGACTTGCCGCTGCCCGACTGGCCGACCATGGCCACGATCTCGCCGGGATGCAGGTCGACCGACACGCCGCGCAGCACGTCGAGGCGGCGGTCGCCCTGGACGAAGGTGCGGCGGATGTCCTGCAACGAGAGCGGCTTGGTCGTGTCACTCATGTCGCAATCCTTCGACCGGTTCGACCCGGGTGGCTCGCCATGCCGGATAAGCCGCCGCAACCAGCGAAAGCGCGATCGCGACGACGATGATGAACGCCACCTCGGTGGGATCCACCCGCACGGGCATGGAAGTAATGAAGTCGACCTCGGCGCCTGCCGTGCCGGCACCGCCGGTGACATTTGCCAGGGCGCGACCGATCGCGGGCATGTTGGCGCAGAGAAGCAGGCCCAGCGCGGTGCCGATCGCCGTGCCGACGACGCCGACCGCCGCGGCGGACATGAAGAAGGCACGGATGATCGTACCCGGTCCCGCGCCCATGGTCCGCAGGATGGCGATGCTGCCGCGCTTCACCCGCACCAGCATGGTGAAGCTCGCCACCACGTTCATGGCAGCCACCACGACGATCAGGGTCAGGATGATGAACATCATGACCCGCTCGACCTGCAGGGCACCGACGAAGCGGGCGTTGAGGCCCAGCCAGTGCGAGACACGGAGATCCTCGCGGCCGAGCGACTGACGCAGCTCCTGCGCCACGCGCGGCGCGGCCTGCGGATCCTTCAGGAACAGGTCGATCGAGCTCACGGTCTCCTTGCCGTACTCGAGGTTCTCCTGCAGCGCCTCCAGCGGGATGAACACCAGGCTGCTGTCGAATTCGTAACGTCGGGTCAGGAAGCTCGCCAGGATATCGTAGTCGGTGTAGCGCGGCGCGATCGTCCCGCCCTCGTTCAACTGGTGGGTCACCACCGTCAGCGGCTCGCCCACCCTCACCTGCATCTGCTGCCGCAGCCGTTCGCCGATCACCACGCCCGGCTTGGAACCGAATTCCTTGAGGTCGCCGAAGATGATGTTCCGCGCGACGATCTCTCGATCCAGCAGATCCTCGCGCCGCACGCCGCGAAGCTGGGCGCCGCGCGTCTGGCCGTGCCCCGTGACGAGGGCCTGCCGCTCCAGGGTGAGACGCACCGCCTCGACGCCGGGAACCTCCTTCAGCTTGGCGAGCAGGTCCGGCGTTGCCTGCAGGAGGCCGCCGCGGGCCGAGACGATGACATGGCCGTTCATGCCGATGATCCGGCCCAGGAGCTGCTCGCGGAAGCCACCCATGACCGACATCACGGCGATGAGGGTCCCTACACCCAGCGCCACGCCGATCAGCGAGAACATGGCGATGAACGACACGAAGCCTTCGCGCTGTCGCGTGGCGAGATAGCGCCAGGCCAGCCAGCGTTCGACGGCGGGCGCCCGCTCACTCACGGCGCAGGCCCTCCACCGGATCGAGGCGCGACGCGCGCACCGCAGGATAGAGCGAGGCCAGCAGCGCGAAGACAATCGCCATGACCGCGATGCCCGCGACCTCGCTCCATTCGATCCGCGACGGCATTTCCGCCAGCAGGTAGAGGGTCTGGTCGAACAGCACGATGTCGAAGGTACTCTGCAGCCACTGCCGGATCGCCTCGATGTTGCGGGCAAAGGCCAGGCCGAGCACGACGCCCAGGGCCGTGCCGGCCCCGCCGATCGCCAGCCCGTCCAGCAGGAAGATGCGCATGATGGCGGCCCGGCTGGCGCCCATCGTGCGCAGGATGGCGATGTCGGCGGTCTTGGTCCGCACGAGCATGACCAGGCTGGACACGATGTTGAAGGCCGCGACGATCACGATCATCGTCAGGACCAGGAAGATCATGTTGGTCTGGGCGAGGACGGCCGAGAAGAAGCCGGCATTGGCCTGGAACCAATCGAAGACCCAGCCTTCCGTGCCCACGGCCTGCATTAGCAGGTGGCGTGTCGCCGCGGTCGAGGCCTTGTTGGACACGAATACCTCGATGCCCGTGACATTGGGTCCGAGATTCAACATGTGCTGGGCGTCCTGCAGCGGCGCATAGACGAAATTCGAATCGTAATCGTACATGCCGGTGCAGAAGATCGCCGCGACCGTCACGGCGGCGGAGCGCGGCATCACGCCGAGCGGCGTCGCAACCGACACCGGCGATACGAGCTGGAGCTTGTCTCCGACCTTCAGGTTCATGAGATCGGCGAAGCGCCGGCCGACGATCACCGTGAAATCGTCGCCGAACCCCTTGAGGGTACCCCAGTCGATCGGCTTGTCGTCATCGGCCTTGCAGAGCGCGCGATAGCGCTCGCGGCTTTCCGGCGTTCCCTCGATCGCCGATGCCAGTGGCGCGCGGTTGAGGATGTCGTCCGGCCGCATGCCGCGCAGCACGACGCCGCGCACACGATCGTCGGCAACGGCCATGAGGTTGCCCTCGGCCGTCGGTGTTGCCGACTCGACGCCGGGTACGGCCGCCATGCGCCTCAGGAGATCTGGTGTCGGCTCGAGGCCGCCGCGGTTGGACTGGACGCCGAGCTGGCCGCTGATGCTCGACATCTGCGCGAGCATCTCGACGCGAAAGCCGTTCATCACGGACATGACGACGATCAACGTGCCCACGCCCAGGGTGATGCCGATCAGCGAGAAGCCGGCGATCACCGATATGAAGCCCTCGTCACGACGGGCCCGCAGGTAGCGGAAGGCGATCAGGCGCTCGACGGCGAAAGCCATGGAAGAGCCCTGCTCCCGTTCAGCCGAACCGCGCGAGAACCTGCTCGGGCGTCATTTCCTCGCGCGCGCCGGTCTTGCGGTTCTTGACCTCGACCTTGCCGGCCGCCAATCCCTTCGGACCGACGATGACCTGCCAGGGGATGCCGATCAGGTCCATGTCGGCGAACTTGCCGCCCGGCCGGATGTCGCGGTCGTCGTGCAGCACGGAAACACCCTTGGCGCCCAGTTCGTCGTAGAGCTTCTGGCAGGCGCCGCCGACTGCGCCGTCATCGGGCTTCAGGTTGACGATCGCCACCTTGAAGGGCGCGACCTCCTCCGGCCAGACGATGCCGGCATCGTCATGGCTCGCCTCGATGATGCCGCCGACCAGGCGCGAGACGCCGATCCCGTAGGACCCCATCTCGACCGTGATCTGCTCGCCGCCGGGACCGGCGACGACGGCGTTCATCGGCTTGGAATACTTGGTGCCGAAATAGAAGATGTGGCCGACCTCGATGCCGCGCGCGGCCAGCCGCTCGCCCTCGGGCAGCGCCTCGAAGGCCTTCGCGTCGTGCATCTCGTCGGTCGCCGCGTAGAGCGACGTCCATTCTTTCACGATGCCCTGCAGATCCGACGCGTAGTCGATCTTGCGGCTCAGGATGTCCTTGTCGACCAGGCCCTTGTGGCAGAACACGGCGCTCTCGCCGGTCTCGGCCAGGATGATGAATTCGTGGCTGAGGTCGCCGCCGATCGGGCCGGTGTCGGCACGCATCGGGATCGCCTTCAGGCCCATGCGGGCGAAGGTTCGCAGGTAGGCGACGAACATCCGGTTGTAGGAGTGGATGGCGCCGGCCTTGTCGATGTCGAACGAGTAGTTGTCTTTCATCAGGAACTCGCGGCCGCGCATCACGCCGAAGCGCGGGCGGACCTCGTCCCGGAATTTCCATTGGATGTGATAAAGGTTCTTCGGCAGGTCGCGATAGCTCTTCACGCCATCGCGGAACAGCACCGTGATCATCTCCTCGTTGGTCGGGCCGAAGAGCATCTCGCGGTCGTGCCGGTCCTTGATGCGCAGCATCTCGGGCCCGTAGGCATCGTAACGGCCGCTCTCGCGCCACAGGTCGGCCGACTGGATGGTCGGCATCAGCACTTCCTGGGCGCCCGCCGCATCCTGCTCCTCGCGGACGACGCGCTCGATGTTCCGCAGCACCTTCAGGCCGAGCGGCAGCCAGGCATAGATGCCGGCGCTGGTCTGACGGACGAGGCCGGCCCGCAGCATCAACCGATGCGAAACGATCTGCGCTTCCGACGGAGTCTCCTTCATCGTCGGCAGAAAGTACTGGCTCATGCGCATGCGGAATCGGTCCTCGGTCCGGGGTATCGGGGTGGCGGCGGACTGTAGGGAACGGGTCGGCCAAAGGCAAACCGCGCGGCTTCGACTGGCTTTTCACAGCACGATGCCCGCACAGTGGGCGCGACAACCGCGGGAGGACGGATGCTCGAGCGCATCTTCAAGCTGAGCGAGAATGGAACGAACGTCCGGACCGAACTCGTGGCAGGGCTCACGACCTTCCTGACGATGGCCTACATCATCTTCGTCAATCCCTCGATCCTGGCCGAAGCCAAGATGCCGTTCGGCGCGGTCTTCACTGCGACCTGCGTGGCGGCGGCGGTCGGCTGCTTCCTGATGGCCTTCCTCGCCAACTACCCGATCGCGCTGGCCCCCGGCATGGGCCTCAACGCCTACTTCGCCTTCGGGGTGGTCGGCGGCCTGGGATTCACCTGGCAGGTGGCGCTGGGCTGCGTCTTCATCTCGGGCATCATCTTCTTCGTGATCAGCGTGCTGCCGATCCGCGAATGGATCGTCAATGCGATCCCCAGGTCCCTCAAGATGGCGATCGCCGCCGGCATCGGCTTGTTCCTGGCGCTGATCGCCATGAAGAATGCCGGCATCGTCATCGGCAATCCCGCGACCCTCGTCGCCCATGGCGACATGACGAGCTGGCCGGTCATGATGGCGGTCCTGGGCTTCGCCATCATCATCGTGCTCGAATATCGCCGCATCATGGGCGGCGTGATCATCGGCATCCTCGTCGTGACCGCGATCTCGGTCCTGAGCGGACATCAGAAATTCACGCATATCTTCGACGTTCCGCCCTCGATCGCGCCTGTGTTCCTGCAGATGGATCTCTCGGGGGCCTTGCATGCAGGGCTTTTGACCGTCGTGTTCGCCTTCCTGTTCGTCGACCTGTTCGACAATACCGGCACGCTGATCGCGCTTGCCCATCGCGGCGGCTTCATGCGGCCGGACGGCACGGTGCCGCGCCTGCGCGGCGCGCTGATCTCCGACAGCGCCGCGGCCATGATCGGGGCCGCGGTCGGTACCTCGACGACGACCAGCTATATCGAGAGCGCGTCGGGCATCAATGCCGGTGGCCGCACGGGCCTCACGGCAGCGGCGGTCGGCATGCTGTTCCTGCTGGCGCTCTTCTTCTCGCCACTGGCCGCATCGATTCCCGCCTACGCGACGGCCCCGGCCCTGCTCTACGTCGCCTGTCTGATGGCGCGCAGCCTCAGCGAAATCGAATGGAACGACATCACCGAAGCGGCGCCCGCGGTGATCACTGCGATATCGATGCCCTTCACCTTCTCGATCGCCGACGGCATTGCATTTGGGTTCATCTCGTATGCCGGAATCAAGATTGCCGCAGGCCGGTATCGCGATGTACATCCGATGGTAGGAATTCTCGCTGTCCTGTTCGTGATCAAATATGTGATCATTCGATGAACAGCGAAATGGTGCGGACATTAGTTTGTCGCCGGACCGCCTTGCCCATAAAGATTCTTCTGCTGAAAACCCTCGGATCGAAAGAAAAGGTCTTGGCAACCGGCTGGCGGCACGCTAAACAGCCTGAGCCTTGGGCACAGCCCGAGTTTAGGGAGGAGAGCGGCGGAAGCCGCCTACGACGAGTTTCGGGGGTAGAGGACGGCGGATCATTGATCCGCCGTTTCCTTTTGGCGTCGGCGACCTGGAGACGCTCGGATCAGGAGCCTTCGAGACGCCTGAAGCTCAGTATGTCCGCCTGATAGAACCCGTAGAAAACGAGCCACAGCACCGCCGCGAGCACCGTCGTGATGATCGCCTTGCGAACGAGGTCCGGCCGCTCCGGCGCGCCTCGCTCCTCGCCCTTTCCGGGATTCTCGACCCGCCGGACACCCAGCGGCAGCACCATGAACAGCGCGATCCACCAGATCACGAGGTAGACCATGATGCCGGTGGCCCAGCCCATGGCGGCGCTCCTCAGACCTGTTCGAGTTCGATCAGCGTGCCGGTGAAGTCCTTGGGATGCAGGAACAGCACGGGCTTGTCGTGGGCGCCGATCTTGGGCTCACCGTCGCCCAGCACGCGCGCGCCCTGCGCCTTCAGCTGGTCGCGGGCGGCGTAGATATCCTCGACCTCGTAGCAGACGTGATGGATGCCGCCGTCGGCATTGCGGGCCAGGAAATTGGCGATCGGCGACTTCTCGCCGAGCGGATGCAGCAGCTCGATCTTGGTGTTGGGCAGTTCGACGAACACCACCGTCACGCCATGCGCGGGCTGCTCCTTGGGAGCGCTCACCTTGGCGCCCATCACGGTGCGGTAGAGTTCCGTTGCCTTGGCGAGGTCGGGAACGGCAATCGCGATGTGGTTGAGGCGTCCGATCATCGTCTTCTCCAGCGGCTGCGCGCCTTTTAGATGCGGACGATGTGCACGTCCGTCAACGGCTTCTTGCCGAGGTGCGCCCGCACGACGCGCCGCACGGCCTGGCGGGCCGCCTCCTCGATGCGCCGGTCGTCCGAGCGCTCGGCCGTGTTGAGGTCGGCCAGCATCTCGGACAGCGCGTCCACGATGGCCTCCTCCAGCTCGCCGTCCTCGTCATCGATGCCGCGCAGCGAGACCTTGGGAGGCGCCAGGGGCTTGCCGCGCCTGTCCACCACCAGCGTCGCCGCTGCGGCGCCGTTCCACAGGAGCTTGCGCCGTTCGCGCAGCGATGCGCCATCGAGCGGTATCAGCCCGTCGCCGTCGCGGGCCAGCCGGCCGGAAAACACATGGTCGATGATCTCGGCCGGGCCGGGCGCCAGCCGCACCAAGGTCCCGTTGGGCGCCACGATCGTCTCCGGCACCTGGCAGGTCCGCGCCAGCGCTGCATGCTCGATCATGTGGCGGACCTCGCCATGGACCGGTAGCGCGATCTTCGGCCTGACCCACTGGTAGACCCGCACCAGTTCGTCCCGCGCCGGATGGCCCGATACGTGGATGTCGGCTTCGCGGTCGGTGATGACCTTCACGCCACGCGACATGAGCGCGTTCTGCAGGCGGCCGACCGAGTGCTCGTTCCCCGGGATGACCCGCGACGAGAAGATCGCGGTATCGCCGCTCTCCAGGACCAGGTCGCGGTGCTCGCCGCCGGCCAGCTTGGACATGGCGGCCCGCGGCTCGCCCTGGCTGCCGGTGCAGATGAACAGCACCTTGTCTCGCGGCAGGTAGCCCGCCTGCTGCTCGGGCACGCATTCGGGGAAATCAAGGAGGTAGCCGCACTCCTGTGCCGATTCGAGCATGCGCTGCAGGGCGCGCCCCGACAGGACGGGATGACGGCCGGCCGCGACCGCCGCCAGCGCCACGCTCTCGACCCGGGCGAGGTTGGAAGCGAAGCAGGTCACGGCCACCCTGCCCTTGTGTCCCCGCACGAGCTTTTCGAGGTTTTTCCGGACCTTCGATTCCGATCCTGCCTCGCCCTCGACGAAGACGTTGGTGCTGTCGCAGACCATGGCGAGCGCGCCCTCGTCGCCGATGCGCTTCAGGATGGCCTCGTCGGTCAGGTCGCCCAGCAGCGGCTCGGGATCGATCTTCCAGTCGCCGGTATGGAACACCGTGCCGAACTTCGTGCGGATCGCCATCGCGTTCGGCTCGAGGATCGAATGCGTCATGGTGATCATCTCGAGCTCGAACGGCTTGAGACTGAACTTGCCGCCGAGCGGGATCTCGGTGACCGGCACCACGTCGCGCAGGCCCGCGTCGATGAGCTTGCGCTTCAGGACCGAGGCGGCGAACGGCGTGGCATAGACGGGCGCCTTCAGCCGCGGCCACAGGTCGGCGACGGCGCCGAGATGATCCTCATGGGCGTGGGTCAGCACGATGCCGACAAGGTCCTCGCGGCGCTCCACGATGAACTCGGGATCCGGCATCACCACTTCGACGCCGGCCATCGAACTGTCGGCGAAGCCGATGCCGAGATCGACCATCAACCATTTGCCGGCGGTGCCGTAGAGGTTGAGGTTCATGCCGATCTCGCCGGCCCCTCCGAGGGCCAGGAACAGCAGCTCGTCGTTCGACGGAACCGTCATCCGCGGTTACGCCGCCAGATCTCCAGCAGGCCGAGCGACATCAGGTCGGGTTCAATGAAGTCGAACAAACCGATCTCGTCCTTGAAGACATTGGCCAGGCCGCCGGTCGCGATCACCTTCATGGGCTCGCCGTATTCCTCGCGGATGCGCTTGATCAGGCTCTCGATCAGCCCGACATAGCCCCAGAAGATGCCGGACTGCATGTTGGCCACGGTGTTCTTGCCGATCACCTTGGCCGGCTTCTCGACCCGGATGCGCGGCAGGCGCGCGGTCATCAGGTAGAAGGCCTCGATCGTCAGCTCGACGCCCGGCGCGAAGACGCCGCCGATGAAGTTGCCGTCCTTGTCCGCAAGGTCGAAGGTCGTGGCGCTGCCGAAGTCGATCGTGATCAGCGGCCCGCCATACTTCTTGTGGCCGGCGATCACGCCGACCAGGCGGTCGGCGCCCGCCTCGGCCGGCCGGTCGATCAGCACCTTGATGCCGAGATCGCAGTCGGGTTCGCCGACGATCAGCAGCTTGCTGTGGAAGTAGGTCTCGCAGAGGCGCCGCAGGTGCGTGTTCACCGCCGGCACGACGCTGGCCAGGATGGCGCCCTTGATCGACTTCGGGTCGAAGCCCTGCAGGTGCATGAGCTGCGTCACCCAGGCGGCGTATTCGTCGGCCGTGCGCTTGGCCTCGGTACGCAGGCGCCAGGCCGCCACGATCCTGTCCTTGTCGAAGACGACGAACTTCGAGTTGGTGTTGCCGACATCGATGGCAAGCAGCATCCCGCCTTCTCCTCAGGCCGCCCGGCCCAGCAATTCACCCGACACGATCTTGCGCCGGCCGGCATCCGTATCCAGCAGCAACGCGCCCTCGTGGTCCAGCCCGGCGAAGCGGCCGCGCACCAACCCCTCGCCCAGCCGGACGTCGACCTCGGCGCCGAGAGGCCCTGCGTTCGCCAGCCATTCAGCGCGCACGACATCGAAGCCGTCGCGGCGCCATTGCGCCAGCCGCGCCGCCAGCGCCCGCGTGAGCCCTTCCAGGGCCGCCTCGACGGTGGTGCCGCCCAGCGCAGCCCCCGGATAGCGCATCTCGGGAAGCTGAGGCGCGAAGCTCACGTTCACGCCGATGCCGGCCACGACATGCTCGACCAGACCGTCCTGGCCGATGGCGCTTTCCAGCAGGATGCCGGCGATCTTGCCGCCGTCGACCAGCACGTCGTTGGGCCATTTCAGGCGCACGGCACGGTCCGGCGGGATGAGATCACCCACGGCAAGAGCGGCGACAAAGCCCAGCTCGGCCGCCCGCTGCGCGGCGCAAGCCGGCCGCAGGATCGTGGTGCTGTAGAGATTGCCGACGGGCGAAGCCCAGTTGCGGCCCCGTCGGCCGCGGCCGCCCGACTGCTCGCGGGCCCAGACGACGGTGCCTTCGGGGGCGCCGCCGTCGGCCAGGCGGATCGCCTCGTCGTTGGTGCTGCCGACGCTGTCGAGCGCGACCAGCGTCCACCCGTCCGGGAGGACGGGCATCGAGATCACGGGAACAGGCCCTTGGCGGCGGCTTCGGCGATCAGGCTGAGGGGCTGGGGAACCAGCGAGAACACGGCAATGAGGAACGCCGCGACCAGGGCGACGGCGCGATTGACGCCGAAGGCCGGCCGGTCGATCGCCTCGCCCGCGGGCTCGTCGAAGTACATCACCTTGACGATCCGCAGGTAGTAGTAGGACGCCACGACCGAGGCCAGCACGCCCAGCACCGCCGGGACGAAGAGCTTGGCCTCGACGGCGGCCATGAAGATGTAGAGCTTGCCCCAGAAGCCCGCGAGCGGCGGGATGCCGGCCAGCGAGAACATGAAGATCAGCATGCCCAGCGCCATCATCGGCTGGCTGCGCGCCAGGCCGGCAAGGTCCGAGACTTCCTCGACCATGATGTTGCGGCGCTTCATCATCAGGATGGTCGCGAACACGCCCAAGGTCATGACCATGTAGATGGCCAGATAGAAGACCACCGACTGGATGCCCTTCTCGCTGCCGCTGGCGACGCCCAGCAGCACGTAGCCGACATTGCCGATCGAGGAATAGGCCATCAGTCGCTTGATGTTCTGCTGGCGCAGCGCCGCGAAGGCGCCCAACGCCATCGACAGCACCGAAGCGACGACAATGATCTGCTGCCACTGCGCGAACAGCGGCTTGAACGGGCCCATCAGGACCGAGACCAGCAGCGACATGGCGGCGATCTTGGGCGCCACGGCGAACAGGGCGGTGACGGGAGTCGGCGCGCCCTCGTAGACGTCCGGCGTCCACATGTGGAACGGCACGGCCGAGACCTTGAAGGCGAGGCCGGCGACAACGAACACGAGGCCGATGATCGTGCCGATCTCCGTCGCCCGTCCGTCGGTCAGCGCGCCGGAGATCTGGACGAAGGCCGTGCCACCGCAGAAGCCGTAAATCAGCGACGAGCCGAACAGCAGCATGCCCGAGGCGACCGAGCCCAGGACGAAATACTTAACACCGGCCTCGGTCGAGCGGATGCTGTCGCGCTGGAAGGCGGCGATGACATAGAGCGCCAGCGACTGCAGTTCGAGGCCGACATAGAGGGCCATCAGGTCGTTGGCCGAGATCATCAGCATCATGCCGAGCGTGGCCAGCGCCACGACCAACGGATACTCGAAGCGCCAGGCCTTGGCCTGCTCGAAATAGGCGCGCGACATCAGGATCGCGAGCGCGGAGCCCACCAGCACCAGCGCCTTCATGGTCGCGGTCAGCCGGTCGACGATGAACAGCGAGGAGAAAGCCGTGCCCTCGCGATACGGCAGGAACAGCAGCGCCGCCGTCACCAGCAGGGCCCCCGAGGTCGCAACCGAGACGAAGGGCGTGGCGATCTCGCCGCGCACAACGCCGTAGACCAGCAGCAGAGCCGTGGCCGCCGCGAGGAAGAGTTCGGGCCGGGCCAGGGTCCAGTTTTCGAGACCGACAATCATGTTCACTACTCCCGGCCGCTCACGGCGCCAACGCCGCGGTACGGGCGAGCTTCAAAGCCGCCTGATAATCGCCGATCAGCTTGTCCACCGCCGGCGCCATCGGATCGAGGAAGGAATTGGGATAGACGCCCATCCAGATCGTCAGCAGCACCAGCGGCAGGAAGATCGCGATCTCGCGCTTGTTCATGTCGAGGATGCCCTTCAGCGAGTCCTTCGTGAGCTCGCCGAAGACGATCTTGCGATAGAGCCACAGGGCATAGGCGGCGCCCAGGATCAGGCTTGTCGCGGCCAGGAAGGCCACCCAGGTATTCGCCTTGAACGCACCCAGCAGGACCAGGAACTCGCCGACGAAGCCCGACAGGCCGGGCAGTCCGACGCTGGCCAGGGTGAAGAACAGGAAGGTGAAGGCGTAGAGCGGCATGCGGTGCACGAGGCCGCCATAGGCCGCGATCTCGCGCGTGTGCATGCGGTCGTAGACCACGCCGACGCAGAGGAAGAGCGCGGCCGATACGATGCCGTGGCTCAGCATCTGGAAGATCGAGCCCTGCACGCCCTGCATGTTCATGACGAAGGCGCCGATCGTCACGAAGCCCATGTGGGCGACCGACGAATAGGCGATCAGCTTCTTCATGTCCTCCTGCACCAGCGCGACCAGGGAGGTGTAGATCACCGCCACGATCGACAGGCCGTAGACCAGCGGCGCGAAGTACTGCGTCGCCTCGGGGAACAGCGGGATCGAGAAGCGCAGGAAGCCGTACCCGCCCATCTTCAGCAGCACGCCGGCCAGGATGACCGAGCCCGCCGTCGGCGCCTCGACGTGGGCGTCGGGCAGCCAGGTATGGACCGGCCACATCGGCACCTTCACCGCGAAGGAGGCGAAGAAGGCCAGCCACAGCCAGCACTGCCAGGCGAACGGCAGGTCAAGCTTCTCCATCGCCGTCGGCAGGTCCGTCGTGCCGACCTGCCAGTAGACGGCGATGATGGCCAGCAGCATCAGCACCGAGCCGAGCAGCGTGTAGAGGAAGAACTTGAAGGCCGCGTAGACGCGCCGCTTGCCGCCCCACACGCCGATGATCAGGAACATCGGGATCAGGACGCCCTCGAAGAAGACGTAGAACAGCGCCAGGTCGAGCGCGCAGAACATGCCGACCATGAAGGTCTCGAGCACGAGGAACGCGATCATGTATTCCTTGACGCGCACCTTCACCGAGTCCCAGCTCGCGAGGATGCAGATCGGCGTCAGCAGCGTCGACAGCAGCACGAAGAACAGCGAGATGCCGTCGATACCGGCGTGATAGCCGATATTGAGCGCCGGCACCCAGGCGACCTTCTCCTCGAACTGGAAGCCGGCCTTGGTCGGGTCGAAGCGTATCCAGAGCAGTAGCGAGATCAGGAAGGTCACCGTCGTCGTGACGATCGCCACGCTGCGGCAGTTGCGGTCGACGGCCTCCTTGGGGCCGCTGACGATCAGGCAGAACAGCGCGCCCACCAGCGGCAGGAACGTGACCAGGGAAAGGATAGGCCAGCTCGACATCGGGGCCTTACCTCGCCGAAAGCATGAAGTAGGTGACCAGGCCGGCAACGCCGACCAGCATCACGAACGCGTAGTGATAGAGATAGCCGCTCTGGAAACGCATCAGCACGCCCGCCATGTCCTGCGCCCGCGCGGCGACATTGTCGGGACCGAGCCCGTCGATGGTGGCGCCGTCGCCCTTCTTCCAGAGGAAGCGCCCGATGGCTAGCGAGGGCTTCACGAACACCGCATCGTAGAGCTCGTCGAAGTACCACTTGTTGTAGAAGAAGGTGTGCAGCCCGGGGAAGCGCTTCACCGTGCGCTCCGGCATGTCGGTGCGCACGACGTAGTAGTAGTAGCTGAGTGCGATACCCGAGATCGCCATCACCAGCGGCAGCAGCTTCACCCACAGCGGCACTTCATGCGCGTGATGCAGCACCTCTTCCGTGGCCTTCACGGCCAGCGAATGGCCCCAGAAGGCATGCCAGTCGTGGCCGACGAACCAGGCGTAGCCGACCAGGCCCGAGAAAGCCGCACCGATGCCCAGCACATAGAGCGGGATCATCATGACGATCGGCGATTCGTGGGCGTGGTCCCAGGTGTGATGGTCGCCGCGATACTTGCCGTAGAAGGTCATGAACATCAGGCGGGTCGAATAGAACGCCGTCATGAAGGCCGCGATCACGCCCAGCCAGTAGGCGAAGACGCCGACGGTCGTGTGCACGCCGTAGGCCGCCTCCAGCATGATGTCCTTGGAGTAGAAGCCCGCGAAGCCCAGGCCGTCGCCGAACAGGAACGGAACGCCGATGCCCGACAGCGCCAGGGTGCCGACCCACATCAGGATGAAGGTCTGCGGCGCCTTCTCGCGCACGCCGCCCATCTTGCGCATGTCCTGCTCATGGTGGAGGCAGTGGATCACCGAGCCCGACCCGAGGAACAGCAGCGCCTTGAAGAAGGCGTGGGTCGTGAGGTGGAACATGGCGGCCGAGTAGCCGCCGACGCCGCAGGCGAAGAACATGTAGCCGAGCTGGCTGCAGGTCGAATAGGCGACGACCCGCTTGATGTCGAACTGGGTCAGGCCGACGGTCGCGGCAAAGAACGCGGTCAGCGCGCCGATGATGGTCACGACCATGGAGGCGGTCGGGGCCAGTTCGAACAGCGGCGACAGGCGGCAGACCATGAAGACGCCGGCCGTGACCATCGTCGCGGCATGGATCAGTGCCGACACCGGGGTCGGGCCTTCCATGGCGTCCGGCAGCCAGGTGTGCAGGCCGAGCTGGGCCGACTTGCCCATGGCGCCGACGAACAGCAGCAGGCAGGCGGTCTCGAGCGCCGGCAGGTCCATGCCCAGGAACTGGATGCGCATCTGCGCCATCTGCGGCGCCTTACCGAAGATCTCCTCGAAGCCGACCGAGCCCGACAGCAGCCAGACGGCGGCGATACCTAGGGCAAAGCCGAAGTCGCCGACGCGATTGACGATGAAGGCCTTCATCGCCGCAGCGTTGGCCGAGGGCTTGTCGTACCAGAAGCCGATCAGCAGGTAGGAAGCGAGGCCCACCCCTTCCCAGCCGAAGAAGAGCTGCACCAGGTTGTCGGCCGTCACCAGCATCAGCATGAAGAAGGTGAACAGGCTGAGATACGCCATGAAGCGCGGGATGCTGGGATCGTCCTCCATGTAGCCGATGGAGTAGACGTGGACCATCGACGACACGCCGGTGACCACGATCAGCATGACCGCCGTCAGCGTGTCGACCCGCAGCGCCCAGGAAATGTCGAGCGTGCCCGACTCCATCCAGGAGAAGAGCTTCACGACGATCAGCTTTTCGGTGCCGAAGCCGATCTTGACGAAGACGAAGACCGACAGGGCAGCCGCGATCAGCAGCGCCGCGCAGGTCACGATCTGCGCCGGGCGGGCGCCGATCACGCGGCAGAAGAGACCGGCAATCGCTGCCGCGACCAGCGGCAGGAAGACGATGAGCTTGATGGCGAGATCCATGGTGAGCGCGCCCCTAGCCCTTCATCGCATTGATGTCTTCGACGGCGATCGTTCCGCGGTTACGGAAGTAGACCACTAGGATCGCCAGGCCGATCGCCGCCTCCGCGGCGGCCACGGTCAGGACCAGCATGGCGAAGATCTGTCCCACGACATTGCCCTGGAAGACCGAGAAGGCCACCAGGTTGATATTCACCGCCAGCAGCATCAGCTCGACGCACATCAGGATGACGATGACGTTCTTGCGGTTCAGGAAGATGCCGAGGATGCCCATCGTGAACAGCACGGCGGCAACGGCGAGGTAATGGCCCAGTCCGATGATCATCAGACGCCTCCCCGCGTCGGAACCTTGACGACGGTGATGGCCTGTTCCTTCGTGCGGTTGACCTGCTCGCTCGCCTTCTGGCGGCGGACGCCCGGCCGGCTGCGCAAGGTGAGCACGATGGCGCCGATCATGGCGACCAGCAGCACCAGCCCGGCCACCTGGAACAGGTAGAAGTACTGAGTGTAGAGCACCCGGCCGATCGCCCGCGTATTGTCGATCGCCATCACCTGGGCACCGTGGGTGTTGAGGCCCGCAATGGTTGTCGAGCCGCTGCCGATGATGCCGACGCCGAGCAGGAGCTCGGCGAACAGCACGGCGCCGATCAGCGCGCCCACCGGGAAATACGCAAGAAAGCCTTCCTTCAGCTCCGTGAGGTTGATGTCGAGCATCATGACCACGAAGAGGAAGAGCACCGCCACCGCGCCGACATAGACGATGATCAGGATCATCGCGATGAACTCGGCGCCGATCAGCAGGAAGAGGGCCGCCGCGTTGAAGAACGCCAGGATCAGGAACAGCACCGAATAGACGGGATTGCGCGAGACCACGACCATGGCGGCGGAGGCCACCGTGATCGCGGCGAAAGCATAAAAGGCCAGAGCCTGGAGTATCATGATCTGTCTCTCCCCCGCCCGGCTCAGCGATACGCCGCTTCGGAGTGGAGGTTCGCCGCGATCAGTGTTTCCCAGCGGTCGCCGTTCGCGAGCAGCTTGTCCTTGTTGTACATGAGCTCCTCGCGCGTCTCGGTCGAGAACTCGAAGTTCGGACCCTCGACGATCGCATCGACCGGGCAGGCTTCCTGGCAGAAGCCGCAATAGATGCACTTCGTCATGTCGATGTCGTAGCGCGTCGTGCGGCGGCTGCCGTCGTCGCGTGGCTCGGCCTCAATGGTGATGGCCTGGGCCGGGCAGATCGCCTCGCAGAGCTTGCAGGCGATGCAACGCTCTTCGCCGTTCGGATAGCGGCGCAGCGCATGCTCGCCGCGGAAGCGCGGGCTGAGCGGGCCCTTCTCGTAGGGATAGTTCACCGTCACCTTGGGCTTGAACATGTACTTCAGGGTGAGGGCAAAGCCCGCCACCAGTTCGGAGAGCAGGAAGGCGCGCGCGGTACGGTCGAGGGAAGCCATTGGTAAACTCTCCTAAGGCTTCGGCAGCCAGCCGCCGAACTGCAGCACGGCGGCGGTGAGGACGACCCAGGCCAGCGACACGGGCAGGAACACCTTCCAGCCCAGCCGCATCAGCTGGTCGTAGCGGTAGCGAGGCAGCGTGCCCTTGGTCCAGCTGAACACGAACAGCAGGAAGGCGATCTTGAAGGCGAACCAGACAAGACCCGGCACCCAGGTGAACGGCGCATAGGGAATCGGCGAATGCCAGCCGCCCAGGAACAGGATCGCACCCAGGGCCGAAAGCAGGATCATGTTGGCGTATTCGCCGAGGAAGAACAGGCCGAAGGTCATCGCCGAATATTCGGTCTGGAAACCCTGCACCAGTTCAGCTTCCGACATCGGCAGGTCGAACGGCGTGCGGTTGGTCTCAGCCAGCGCCGAGATGAAGAAGATGACGAACATCGGCAGCAGCGGCAGCCAGAACCAGTTCCAGAACCAGCCGGACTGGGCCAGCACGACCTGGCTGAGGTTGAGCGAGCCGACACAGAGAAGAACGGTGATCAGCACGAAGCCGATGGAGACTTCGTAGGACACCATCTGCGCCGCCGAGCGCAGGGCGCCCAGGAAGGCGTATTTCGAGTTCGACGCCCAGCCGGCGATGATGACGCCGTAGACGCCCAGCGAGGAGATGGCGAAAAGGTAAAGGATGCCGACATTGATGTCGGCAATGACCCAGCCATCGTCGAACGGCACTACCGCCCAGGCGATCAGCGCCGTCATGAAGGCGATCATCGGCGCAATGACGAACAGCACGCCGTTGGCGCTCGACGGGACGATCGTCTCCTTGAGGACGAGCTTCAGTCCATCGGCCATCGGCTGCAGCAGGCCGAAGGGGCCGACCACGTTGGGACCGCGGCGAAGCTGGATCGACGCCCAGATCTTGCGGTCGGCATAGGTCATGTAGGCCACGGCCACCAGCAGCGGCACGGTCACTGCAAGGCACTGCAGCAGGATCAGGATCGCGATGCCGAGCCAGTTGGTCGTGAAAAAGCTGATCAGATCGGCGTACATGCCCTACTCCGCCGCCATGAGATGCGCCCGCGAAGCCATGCAGTCGGCCATGGTCTTCGAGGCGCGGCTGATCGGGCAGGTCATGTAGAAATTCGGCACCGTCGACTTGAACGGCGCGTCGCTCGTCGCCCCGGGCGTGCCGAACGGCCCCCAGGCGGCGGGCGCCTGCTGGTCGATGGCGGCGAACGTACGGTTAACGGCCACGAGCCGCGCACGAACCTGCTGGAGCGAATCGTAGGGCAGCGTCTTGCCCAGCCGCTCCGAGAGCGCACGCAGGATCGCCCAGTCCTCACGGGCATCGCCCGGCGGATAGCCGGCACGACGGCCGATCTGCACGCGGCCTTCGGTGTTCACGTAGACGCCGGGCTTCTCGGTATAGGCCGCGCCGGGCAGGATGACGTCGGCGCGATGGGCGCCGGCATCGCCATGATGGCCCTGGTAGATCACGAAGGCCTTGCCGAGCTTGGTCGTGTCGATCTCGTCGGCCGCCAGCAGGTAGACCGCCTCGATCTCCTTCTTCTGGCAGCCTTCCAGGATGCCGGCGACATCGCGGCCGCCCTCGCCCGGCACCAGGCCGAGGTCGAGACCGCCGACACGCGCTGCAGCCGTATGCAGCACGGCAAAGCCGTTCCAGTCCTCGCGGACCGCGTTCAGCTTCTCGGCCAAATCGCGTGCCAGCGCCAGTACCGCGGCACCGTCCTCGCGGGCGAGTGCACCCATGCCGACGACGATCAGCGGATGCTTGGCGCCCTTGAGCTTCTCGAAGAAGCCGAGCTTGCCGTCGACCAGTTCACGCAGCGTCGCGGGTCCCGCGCCCAGGCGCTCGACCGGATAGGTCAGGTCCTCGACCGGGCCGATGCTCGCGATGGCGACGTGGCCGTGGACGTAGCGCTTGCGGATGCGCGCGTTCAGCACCGGCGACTCGGCACGCGGATTGGTGCCGATCAGCAGGATGGCATCCGCCTGATCGATGCCACGCACACCGGCATTGAAGATGTAGCTGCCGCGCGGACCGTCGAGCTTGGCGCCGTCCTGGCGGCAGTCGACGTTCGGCGAACCCAGCGACGCCATGAGATCCTTGAGCGCCACCATCGATTCGGCGTCGCACTGGTCGCCGGCGATGGCGGCGATCTTCGAGCCGTCCAGGCCATTCAGCTTGGCGGCGATGGCGCCGAACGCCTCGTCCCAGGTCGCCTCGACCAGCTTGTTGCCCTTGCGGACATAGGGCCGGTCCAGACGCTGGTGCCGCAGGCCGTCGAGCGCGTGGCGCGTCTTGTCGGAGATCCACTCCTCGTTCACGTCGTCGTTCAGGCGCGGCAGGATGCGCATGACCTGCGCACCGCGCGTGTCGATGCGGATGTTGGAACCCAGCGCGTCCAGTGCGTCAACCGACTCGGTCTTGGTCAATTCCCACGACCGCGCCTCGAAAGCATAGGGCTTGGAGGTCAGCGCACCGACCGGGCAGAGATCGACCAAGTTGCCGGACAGCTCGGTGGACAGGGCATGCTCGACATAGGTCGTGACTTCCATGCTCTCGCCGCGCCCCGTGGCGCCGAGTTCCTCAACGCCCGCGACCTCGGTCGCGAAGCGGATGCAGCGCGTGCAGTGGATGCAGCGGTTCATCGAGGTCTTGACCAGCGGGCCCAGCTCCTTGTCCGGCACCGCACGCTTGTTCTCGTGATAGCGGCTGCGGTCGAAACCGTAGGCCATCGCCTGGTCCTGCAGATCGCATTCGCCGCCCTGGTCGCAGATCGGACAGTCGAGCGGATGGTTGATCAGCAAGAACTCCATCACGCCCTTGCGCGCCTTCTTGACGGTCGGCGTCTGGGTGAAGATCTCCTGCTTGTCGGCCACGGGCAGCGCGCAGCTCGCCTGCGGCTTGGGCGGGCCGGGCTTCACCTCGACCAGGCACATGCGGCAGTTACCGGCGATGGACAGACGGTCGTGGTAGCAGAAGCGCGGGATCTCGACGCCGGCCAGCTCACAGGCCTGCAACACCGTGAGGCCGGCCGGTACCTCCAGTTCGACGCCGTCGATCTTGACCTTGGGCATTGACTGCTCCCCGCCCTACTCGGCCGCCAGTTTTTCGGTGCGCGCGCGGATGCGGCGCTCCATCTCAGGCCGGAAATGCCGGATCAGGCCCTGGATCGGCCAGGCCGCCGCATCGCCCAACGCGCAGATCGTGTGGCCTTCCACCTGCTTGGTGACGTCCTCGAGCGCATCGATCTCCTCGATTCGCGCATTGCCCGTCACCATCCGCTCCATCACGCGCCACATCCAGCCGGTGCCCTCGCGACACGGCGTGCACTGGCCGCAGCTCTCGTGCTTGTAGAAGTAGCTGAGCCGCGCGATCGCCTTCACGACGTCCGTCGACTTGTCCATGACGATGACCGCTGCCGTGCCGAGGCCCGAGCGCTGGTCGCGCAGCGAGTCGAAATCCATCAGCTGCGTGTCGCAGATCGCCTTCGGCAGCAGCGGCACCGAGGCGCCGCCCGGGATCACCGCCAGGAGATTGTCCCAGCCGCCGCGCACGCCGCCGCAGTGGCGGTCGATCAGCTCGCGG
Organism: Reyranella sp. GW821-FHT14A01; assembly: GCF_058803965.1. NCBI lineage: Bacteria > Pseudomonadati > Pseudomonadota > Alphaproteobacteria > Hyphomicrobiales > Reyranellaceae > Reyranella > Reyranella sp. GW821-FHT14A01. Next base: position 155,260 of record NZ_JBXAPM010000003.1, on the reverse strand, counting down.
AGGGGAATGCCCATCTCCTCTTCCACGTTGCACGGCTTGTTCACGTGGCCGGAAATGCAGAAGAGCTTGGTGCCTGTGTTGTTCGGACGGCCGATGCCCGCGAACCAGGCCGCACCACGGCGCAGGATGGTCGGCGCGACGGCGATCGACTCGACGTTGTTCACCGTGGTCGGGCAGCCATAGAGGCCGGCGCCGGCCGGGAACGGCGGCTTCAGGCGCGGCATACCCTTCTTGCCCTCGAGGCTCTCGAGCAGCGCGGTCTCCTCGCCGCAGATATAGGCGCCGGCGCCGCGATGGACGTAGAGGTCGAAATCCCAGCCCGAGCCGCAGGCGTTCTTGCCGAGCAGGCCCGCGTCATAGGCCTCCTTGATGGCGGCGATCAGGTGCTGCGCCTCGTTGTAGAACTCGCCGCGCACGTAGATGTAGCCGGCATGGGCGCGCATCGCAAAGCCCGCGATCAGGCAGCCCTCGATCAGCAGGTGCGGATCGTGACGCATGATGTCGCGATCCTTGCAGGTGCCCGGCTCTGACTCGTCGGCGTTCACGACGAGATAGTGCGGACGATCCTTCACTTCCTTGGGCATGAAGGACCACTTCATGCCGGTCGGGAAGCCGGCGCCGCCACGGCCGCGCAGGCCGGACTTTTTCATCTCGTCGATGATCCAGTCCTGGCCCTTCTCGATCAGCGCCTTTGTATTGTCCCAGGCGCCGCGCGCACGGGCACCGGCCAGGCGCCAATCGTGGACGCCGTAAAGATTGGTGAAGATGCGGTCCTTGTCGCCGAGCATCGTCTACTCGCCCTTCAACGTTGTCAGGCCGCCTTCGGGCGCCGACGTCTGGCGATCCACCTGCGGACCGGGCTTCGGCGTCTCGCCGCGCCGGAACGCGTCGAGCACCTTGTTCATCGAGGCCTCGTCGAGATCTTCGTAGAAATCGTCGTTGATCTGCACGACCGGCGCGTTGACGCAGCCGCCGAGGCATTCCACTTCCTGCACGCTGAACATCTCGCCATCGGCGGCATGTTGGCAGGCTTTCATTACAGCCTCGGAACCGCGCAGCCAGCACGGCGTCGTGGTGCAGACCTGCAGCAGGTACTTACCCTTCGGGCGAAGCTGGAACATCGTATAGAAGGTCGCGATCTCGTAGACGCGGATCGGCGCCATATCGAGGATGCGCGCCACCTCGTTCATCGCCGCGCGCGGCAGCCAGCCCTGCTGTCGCTGCGCCAGGTCGAGCACGGCGATCACGGCGCTGGCCTGACGGCCCGGCGGATAATGGGCGATCTGCTCCTCGACCTTCGCCATGTATTCGGGCGTGAAGGCAAAGTGCGCGATCTGCGGCACGTCCTTGGGGTCGGCGGTGATCATCGCCATCGCATCGTCTCCTAGCGGTCGATCTCGCCGAACACGATGTCGAGCGAACCGATGTTCGCCGACATGTCGGCGAGCTGGTGTCCCTTGGTCATCATGTCGAGCGCCTGCAGGTGCGGGAACCCGGGAGCGCGGATCTTGCAGCGGTACGGCTTGTTGGTGCCGTCCGATACGAGATAGACGCCGAACTCGCCCTTCGGTGCCTCGACTGCCGTGTAGGTCTCGCCCGCCGGCACCTTGTAGCCTTCTGTGTAGAGCTTGAAGTGATGGATCAGCGCTTCCATCGAACCCTTCATCTCGCCCCGGCGCGGCGGCGAGATCTTGCGATCGTCGACGCGTACCGGACCGCCGACCTTGCGCAGCGCGGCAATGCACTGCTCCATGATGCGGACGCTTTGGTACATCTCCTCGATGCGCACCAGGTAGCGGGCGAAGCAGTCACCGGTCTTGCCGACCGGGATGTCGAAATCCATGCGGTCGTAGACGTCGTAGGGCTGCGACTTGCGCAGGTCCCACGGCAGGCCCGAAGCGCGGATCAGCGGGCCCGAGAAGCCCCAGTCGAGCGCCTGCTCCGCCGACACGACGCCGATGTCGACGGTGCGCTGGCGGAAGATGCGGTTCTCGTTCAGCAGGTACTCGATGTCCTTCATGAACGGATAGAACTGCTTGATCCATCCATCCATCGAATCGAGCATGCCCGCCGGCAGGTCCTGGTGGACTCCGCCCGGCCGGAAATAGGCCGCATGCATGCGCGAGCCGCTCACCTGCTCGTAATATTCCATCAGCAGCTCGCGCTGCTCGAAGCCCCACAGCGGCGGCGTAAGCGCGCCCACGTCCATCGCGAAGGTCGTGACGTTCAGCAGATGGTTCAGGATGCGCGTGATCTCGGAGAACAGCACACGGATGTACTGGCCGCGCTCCGGCGCCTCGATGCCCAGCAGCTTCTCGACGGCCAGGGCGTAAGCATGCTCCTGGTTCATCGGCGACACGTAGTCGAGCCGGTCGAAGTACGGCACCGCCTGCAGGTAGCTCTTGTACTCGATCAGCTTCTCGGTGCCGCGATGCAGCAGGCCGATATGCGGATCGCAACGCTCGACGATCTCGCCGTCCATCTCGACGACGAGACGCAACACGCCGTGGGCCGCCGGGTGCTGCGGCCCGAAGTTCATCGTCAGTGTCTTGATTTCGACGTCGGACATGTCAGTTCGCCTTGGCCGGCGGAGGTGCCGGCGCAGAGGCCGGTGCGGATGGCGGCGCAGCGGCCTGTTCCTGGGCCTTCTCGTCACCCGGCAAGACCTGCGGCGCGCCTTCCCAAGGACTGAGAAAGTCGAAGCGGCGGAATTCCTGGGCGAGCTTCACCGGCTCGTAGATGACGCGCTTCTGCACATCGTCCCAGCGCAGCTCTACGAAGCCGGTCAGCGGAAAGTCCTTGCGCAGCGGATGACCTTCGAAACCATAGTCCGTCAAGATGCGGCGCAGATCGGGGTGGTCAGAGAACCAGACACCATAAAGATCGTAGGTCTCGCGCTCGAACCAGCCGGCCGAGCTGTAGACCGAGGCGGCCGACGGCACAGGCGTCGTCTCGTCGGTCGCCACCTTCACGCGGATGCGCTGGTTGTTCTTCAGGCTGAGCAGATTGTAGACGACGTCGAAGCGTTTCTCGCGCTCGGGCCAGTCGACGCCGCAAATGTCGATCAGCTGCTTGAACAGGCACTTCGGATCGTCACGCAGGTAGGTCAGCAGCGCGATCACCTTGTCCGGCGCAGCCTCGAGCATCAGCTCGCCAAGACGTACTTCCGTCTTCGACACCACACCCGCTTGTGCCTGGGCGATATGGTCTGCGAGTTCCTTGAGGGTCTCGCTCATCAGCGCACCAATGTGCCCGTGCGACGGACCTTCTTCTGGAGCTGCAACACACCGTAGAGCAGCGCCTCGGCCGTGGGCGGACAGCCCGGCACGTAGACGTCGACCGGCACGATGCGGTCGCAGCCGCGCACGACGGAGTAGCTGTAGTGATAGTAGCCGCCGCCGTTGGCGCAGGAGCCCATCGAGATCACGTAGCGCGGCTCGGCCATCTGGTCGTAGACCTTGCGCAGGGCCGGCGCCATCTTGTTGGTCAGCGTGCCGGCCACGATCATCACGTCGGCCGAACGAGGGCTGGGCATCGGCGCGAAACCGAACCGGTCGAGATCGTAGCGGCTCATCCAGCAGTGGATCATCTCGACGCCGCAGCAGGCGAGGCCGAAGGTCAGGCCCCACATCGATCCGGTGCGCGCCCAGGTCACGAGCTTGTCGAGCTGGGCGACGACGAAGCCCTTGTCGGCCAGTTCGTCGTTCAGCGCCCGCGACAGCGCCGCCTCGGCGGCCGTATTGGGCTTGGTCGGGGTGATCACTCCCATTCCAGGGCTCCCTTACGCCATTCGTAGATGAAGCCCACCGTCAGCACGCCGAGGAACAGCATCATCGACCAGAAGCCGAAGACGCCGATATCACCCAGCGCCACCGCCCACGGGAACAGGAACGCGACTTCGAGGTCGAAGATGATGAAGAGGATCGCGACGAGATAGAAGCGAACGTCGAACTGGCCGCGCGCATCGTCGAACGGCGCGAAGCCGCATTCGAACGGCGACAGCTTCTCCGAATTCGGATTCTGGCGGGCGATCAGATACGACCCGCCGAGCATGGCGCAGACTAGCCCGAAGGCTAATCCGAGGAAGATCAGGATTGGCAGGTATTCCCGCAGAAGAGCTTCCATCGCCACCCCTTGCGCCCTGTTTTTTTGGGCTGCCAGTGTTTGGGCTGGCGCGAGCGACGGGACTCGAACCCGCGACCTCCGGCGTGACAGGCCGGCATTCTAACCAACTGAACTACGCCCGCTTTCAGCCCCAAACGGCGCGCGGAGAGATAAAGGACACCCTATTGGGTGTCAAGCATACCGCAGCTGCTAAGTTGTCCGTAAGTGCCGGATTTTTCAGAGAATTTTCGCGTAGCATATGACGACTGCCTGGTTCGCATTGGCGAGGCCAATGTTGCGAGTCGTTCGCACCAATTTCGCCTCGCCAACCTCCCTCGAATTTCTACATTCAAGGGAAACGTAAAACGCTGGCCCGCCTGACTTTCATGCGATTCTGTCCGCTCTTTCCGACCGCCTGCTGCGGGACCATCCTGCCCATCCTGCAGGCGACGGCGGCAGACCACCCACCCCGATGCGGCATTGCGGCGCTGGCTTACTTGGAGCCCATGGCCTTCAGGATCGTCGCCACGACCATGATGCCGACCCAGACCAGCCACAGCCTGCCGAAGTTGAGGCTGAAGCCGCCTGACGCCGCCGAGACGATCCGGCCGAAGCGCTTGCGCGCCATGATACTCAGTACGTTGGTGTGCATCGCCTCGACGACACGCATGTAGTCGCTGGCGCCGGCGGCGGGCATCGACCACTTCGACACGGTGATGGCCCGCTCATTGATGAGCGTACGCCCCTCGAGCCGCAGACGGTTGAAGAAGGAAAGGCCCTCCGCCTCTTCACCACGGCTCCACCCCTCGCCGCTCCACTTGCGCGGCATTCTCAGGGTGATGCGATGGCTGAACTTCCGCGGTCCCCCCAGGAGGATATCGCCCTTTCGCTCGACCGACTTGAGCGTACCCAGCGCACCTGCCACCACGAAGTCGTGGATCTGGAACCCCAGCAGCTTCCCTTCCGCCTTCCAGCAATCGGGAATCTCATAGCGCAGGATCACGGTCAGACAATTGACCGGTCGGCCCTCGCGCACGTCTATGTCGCCAGTTCGATGGATACGCGGCCAGATCGCCTGCAGATCCTTCAATTGGGCGTTCTCGTAGTCACCGGAGCCGCCATTCGCGAACCTGTGGCGCATGCCATCGGCCGATCCGGAATAGAACTCGACCTGCCGTGTCAGCTTCGCGGGCGAGTCGGGCTTGGGGCCGAACTCGACCTCGTCCTCGATATTGACCTGCAGCACCGGCTCGTCGGAGCCGATCGGCTCGAGCTCATCGGCCTCACCCGAAAGCGGCAATGCCCATCCGGAATGGACCTGAGTCAGCATTTCCAGCCGGCCGGCCTGTTCGGGGCAGGTCGGATCGAGCCAATAGCTCCCCCCCTTCAGTCGCAGCCGCACGATGCAGTGGTTGAACAGGTCAGACGCCGGCAGGAAATCCGGCAGGCCGATGCCGTACGCTGTCGAGGTGAGCGCGGCGCAGGCCTCCAATCCCAGGCGGCGGGCGCCGGCGACATAGAGTTGGGCCGCATCCTTGCAGTCGCCGAACCGGCTGGACCAGATGATTGCCAGGCCACGCGGCACCAGTCCGCCCTCGCCGAAGGACAACGCGAAATAGCGCAGTTCCCGCTGCACGAAGCGCAGCCATTCGACGGCGCGATCTGCCGGCTCCGGATATTGTGCGGCCAGTCGGTCGATCTCGCCGGCGAGCCCCTCGGGAATGTCGGCGGATTCATAGTAGGGGGCGTACAGGCGCGACACGTCCGACCACGCCGAAAACTCGGTGAACTGCAGGATCGGAACATGGAGCTGCCACGGCACGGCATACTCCTCGATCTCACGCTCTGCCGGATTTTCCAGGGCCCAGCGCGCCTCCTCGATGCCGTTCGTGAGCGTGGTCGTTGCCGCCGGCGGTCCGTTGAACGGCTTGCAGGCAACGTGGCGATCGACCGGACGCAGCTGACGGTGGCGGTACTGATAAAATGGCTCGACGTCGCCGAACACCACCCAGCCGGCAAACTTGTCCTTCAGCGCCGGATTGCTGCCGGTGATCGTCAGCGCGGTCTCCACGATATCGCCAACACGCACGTCGGGAATCAGCAGCGACGCCGTCAGCCGTCCGTTGAGCATCAGCATTTCGAGGTTCGTCTCGCGCCGGAACGTCTGGAACGCGTCGGCACGGGCATGCTCGATAGCCTGCCCGTCGCGCACAATGCGCACCTGATGAACCTCGACCTGCTCGTAGGCAGGATCGAACTCAACCCCGAAGTGCGAGACACGTTCGGCGCCGGCGCGGGTCAGCACCTTCTGGACGCGCCGGAAGTGCCATTGCCGCTCGGGCAGGCAGAGATTGACCTGGCTCTCGGACAGAAGCCGGCAGAGGCCGTTGTCGACGAACCGCGCGGCGCTCGTATCCGGCGGCACGGCGTGCGGCGCATGTTCGACCCAGGCAGGCGGCGGCCCGCAACGCACCGCGACCTGGGTCGCCCCAAGCGCGCTCTCGATCTGCGTCACGCCGCTGCTCCCCCCGCTCGGCCATGGCAGTTGGTGGGCGATGACGGGATCGAACCGCCGGCCGCTCCCGTGTAAAGGGAATGCTCTACCGCTGAGCTAATCGCCCATCGTGGGTAGTAGCACAGCGATGTGTGAAAAGCCTAGTTGATCGCATCCTTCAGGGCCTTGCTGGCCTTGAAGCGCGGCACGTTCGCGGCCGGAATCTTGATCTTCTCGCCGGTCTGGGGATTGCGCCCCTCGCCCGCCTTGCGCTTGGACACCTGGAACGTCCCGAAGCCGACCAGAAGGACCTTTTCCTTCTTCTTGAGCGACTTGGTGATCACCGTGAGGATCGAATCGACGGCATTCGCGGCATCGACCTTGGAAAGGTTCGTCGACGCGGCGACGGCGGCAATCAAATCGTGCTTGTTCACGGGCGAGCCTCTACGTGATCGGGCGAGTCCAAGTGTAAGGTCCCGCGGAAAACGGCGTCAACGGCCAATACCATATTTTGTAGTTTGACAGGCCCGAAGGCACAATCTGGGCCAAAAATGACGAAGCCCCGGATTGCTCCGGGGCTTCGCGTTTTCGTTCGGTCGAGGACGATCAGTGCGCCCGGGCGGCCTCTGTCGGCTCGACCGGCTTGGCGGCGACCGCGTCGAGGTCGTTCACCCATTCGATCGGCGCCAGCGGCTTCACCAGGGCACGGGCGAGGACTTCGTCCACCGTCGAAACCGGCACGATCTCCAGGCCCTTCTTCACGTTGTCCGGGATCTCCGGCAGATCGCGCTCATTCTCCTTGGGGATGAGCACGGTCTTGAGACCGCCGCGCAGCGCGGCCAGCAGTTTCTCCTTGAGACCGCCGATCGGCATGACCCGCCCGCGCAGGCTGATCTCGCCGGTCATCGCCACTTCCTTGCGCACCGCGATGCCGGTCAGCGCCGACACGATCGAGGTGACCATGCCCACGCCGGCGGACGGACCGTCCTTCGGCGTCGCGCCTTCCGGCACGTGGATGTGGATGTCGCGCTTTTCGAAGATGCTCGATTTAATGCCGAACACATGGGCCCGCGAGCGGACATAGGCGTTGGCCGCCTGCACCGACTCCTGCATCACGTCGCCCAGCTTGCCGGTGACGCTCATGCGGCCACGTCCCGGAACCAGCACGGCCTCGATCTGCAGCAGCTCGCCGCCGACCTCGGTCCAGGCCAGGCCCGTCGTGATGCCGACCAGATCCTCGAGCTCGGCCTCGCCGAAGCGGAAGCGCCGGACGCCGGCATACTTGTCGAGATTCTTGCGGCCGATCTTCACCTTGGTCGTCCCCTTCATGAGGATTTCCTTGGTGGCCTTGCGCGCCAGGTTGGCGATTTCGCGCTCCAGGTTACGGACGCCCGCCTCGCGCGTGTAGTAGCGCACGAGGTCGCGCACTGCGTCGTCGTGGATCTCGATCTCGTTCTCCTTGAGACCGTTCGCCTCGACCTGCTTGGGAATCAGATGCTTGCGCGTGATCGCGACCTTCTCGTCCTCGGTGTAACCGGCGAGACGGATGATCTCCATGCGGTCCATCAACGGCTGCGCCATGCGCAGCGAGTTGGCCGTGGTGATGAACATCACGTTCGACAGGTCGTAGTCGATCTCGAGATAATGATCGTTGAACGACGTGTTCTGCTCGGGGTCGAGGACCTCGAGCAGCGCCGACGACGGGTCGCCGCGGAAATCCGCGCCGAGCTTGTCGATCTCGTCGAGCAGGAAGAGCGGGTTCGACGACTTCGCCTTCTTCATCGACTGGATGACCTTGCCCGGCAGCGAGCCGATGTAGGTCCGGCGATGGCCGCGAATTTCCGCCTCGTCCCGCACGCCGCCCAGCGACATGCGCACGAAGTTGCGGCCCGTGGCCTTGGCGATCGACTTGCCCAGCGAGGTCTTGCCGACACCCGGAGGGCCGACCAGGCACAGGATCGGGCCCTTCATCTTGTCGACCCTCTGTTGGACCGCGAGATACTCGAGGATGCGCTCCTTCACCTTCTCGAGGCCGTGATGATCGGCGTTGAGAATCTCCTCGGCGTACTTCAGGTCCTTGATGATCTTCGTGGGCTTGCGCCACGGAATCGACAGCAGCCAGTCGAGGTAGTTGCGCACCACCGTCGCCTCGGCCGACATCGGGCTCATCGTCCGGAGCTTCTTCAGCTCGGCGTTGGCCTTCTCCCGCGCCTCCTTGCTGAGGCGGGTCTTCTTGATGCGCTTCTCCAGCTCGGAGACCTCGTCGCGACCGTCCTCGGTCTCGCCAAGCTCCTTCTGGATCGCCTTCATCTGTTCGTTCAGATAGTACTCGCGCTGCGTCTTCTCCATCTGACGCTTCACGCGATTACGAATCTTCTTCTCGACCTGCAGGACGCCGATCTCGCCTTCCATCAGGCCGAGGATGCGCTCCAGCCGCTTCGACACGGAGTCGAGCTCGAGGAGCTGCTGCTTCTCGGCGACCTTGAGTGCCAGGTGGGCCGAGATCGTGTCGGCAAGCTTCGCCGGCTCCTCGATCTTGTTGATCGAGACGACGACTTCCGGCGGCACCTTCTTGTTCAGCTTCACATAGTTCTCGAATTCCGAGACCACGGTGCGGGCCGCCGCCTGCAGCTCGGCGCTCTCGCCGGCCGACTCTTCCATGTCGACGGCGCGCGCCTCGAAAAAATCGGCGCGGTCGTTGTAGCCGGTGATCTTCACGCGGCGACCGCCCTCGACCAGCACCTTGACGGTGTCGTCGGGCAGCTTCAGGAGCTGCAGCACGGTGCCGAGCGTGCCGATCGTGTAGATGTCCTCGGGGCCGGGATCGTCCTGGCTGGCGTTCTTCTGGGCGATCAGCAGAATCTGCTTGTCGTCCTTCATGACCTCTTCGAGCGCCTTGACGCTCTTCTCGCGGCCGACAAAGAGGGGAACGATCATGCCGGGGAACACGACGATGTCGCGCAGCGGCAGGACGGGGTAGACGGTTCCTTGAGTGGGGGCGTTCATGATGCCTCGCAACGTACACTGTTAGAGCTACCCGCGCCGTGGCCGGGGATCCCCTGTGGGCAATCCACGGCCCGCGAACGCGCGCACTCGTTATCAGAGATTGGCCTGAACAGAGGGTTGTTCAAGACCCGTCGGGAAGACCGCCGGCGACGGTTATCGCCAACGCAGCAAAACTCAGGCCGGAGCGGCAGCAATGCCTTCCTTGCGCTCACCGTGCACGTAAAGCGGTTGCGCACGTCCTTCGATCACTTCCCGGTTGATCACCACTTCCTCGACCCCGTCGAGCGACGGCAGGTCGTACATGGTGTCGAGCAGGACCGTCTCCATGATGGAGCGCAGGCCGCGGGCACCGGTCTTGCGCAGGATCGCCTTCTGGGCGACCGCACGCAGGGCGTCATCGGAGAATTTGAGCTTCACGCTCTCCATGTCGAACAGCCGCTGGTACTGCTTGATCAGCGCGTTCTTCGGACGCGTCAGGATCTCGATCAGCGCGACCTCGTCGAGGTCCTCGAGCGTGGCGACCACCGGCAGGCGGCCCACGAATTCGGGGATGAGGCCGTAACGCAGCAGATCTTCCGGCTCCAGGTCCTTCAGGATCTCACCAGTGCGGCGATCCTCGGGCCCGCGCACTTCTGCACCGAAGCCGATCGAGGTGCCTTGGCGGCGCATCGAGATGATCTTGTCGAGGCCCGCGAAGGCGCCGCCGCAGATGAACAGGATGTTGGTCGTGTCGACCTGCAGGAACTCCTGCTGCGGATGTTTGCGCCCGCCCTGCGGCGGCACGGAGGCGACGGTGCCTTCCATGATCTTCAGCAGCGCCTGCTGCACGCCCTCGCCCGACACGTCGCGCGTGATCGACGGGTTGTCGGACTTGCGGCTGATCTTGTCGACCTCGTCGATGTAGACGATGCCGCGCTGCGCCCGCTCGACGTTGTAGTCGGCAGCCTGCAGCAGCTTCAGGATGATGTTCTCGACGTCCTCGCCGACGTAACCGGCTTCGGTCAGGGTCGTGGCGTCGGCCATGGTGAACGGCACGTCCAGCATGCGGGCCAGCGTCTGGGCCAGCAGGGTCTTGCCGCAGCCCGTCGGGCCGATCAGCATGATGTTGGACTTGGCGATCTCGACTTCGTTCGACTTCCCGCCGTGGCTCAACCGCTTGTAGTGATTGTGCACGGCGACAGCCAGGATGCGCTTGGCCTTATCCTGCCCGATGACATAGTCGTCGAGGATCTGGCGGATCTCCTTGGGAGACGGCACGCCGTCCTTGGACTTGACGAGGGTTGTCTTGCTCTCTTCCCGGATGATGTCCATGCAGAGCTCGACGCATTCATCGCAGATGAACACGGTCGGCCCGGCAATGAGCTTGCGGACTTCGTGCTGGCTCTTGCCGCAGAAGCTGCAATACAGGGTGTTACGGGAATCACCCCCGGACTTGGCGGCTGGCATGTCGGTAACGTACCTCCGCTTGGGGGGCCCCGCGACCTGAGGGCCCGCTCACAAGCCTATGTTAAACGCGCCGCCCGGACGGCGACAACATCAAAATATGGTGTGTCGCCGTGCGAACAGGAAACAATTGGTCGCGACTGCTGTTTTAGGAGGCAGCAGCCTGGATGGTTGTCGGGGTCGGCCGCTTCTCGAGCACGTCGTCGATAAGGCCGAATTCCTTGGCTTCCAGGGGTGCGAAGAACTTGTCGCGCTCCATGGCATGCTCGATGACCTCGATCGGCTTGCCGGTATGTTCCACATACATCTGGTTAAGACGTGACCGCGTCGCAAGGATCTCCCTTGCGTGGATCTCGATGTCCGTGGCCTGGCCCTGGGCGCCGCCCGACGGCTGGTGGATCATGATCCGGGCGTTCGGCAGGGCGAAGCGCTTGCCCTTTTCGCCGGCCGTCAGCAGAAGCGAGCCCATCGATGCCGCCTGGCCATAGACCAGGGTCGAAATGTGCGGGCGGATGTAGCGCATGGTGTCGTAGATCGCCATGCCCGACGTCACCACGCCACCGGGCGAGTTGATGTAGAACGAGATATCCTTCGTCGGGTTCTCGGCCTCGAGGTAAAGCAGCTGGGCGCAGAGCACGCCCGCCACATGGTCCTCGACCGGACCGTTCAGAAAGATGATCCGCTCCTTCAGCAGCCTCGACCAGATGTCGTAGCCACGCTCGCCGCGCGCCGATTGCTCGACCACCATCGGCACGTAGTAGTTGTTATGAACTTCCAGCGGATCGCGGTCGCGAATCATCGCGTAGCCCCCATGAGTAACAATCCTGTAGAAAGTGGCAGCGCCGGTGCCCCTGTTCAAGGCCACCGGCTCGAGATCAGGTCAACAGATCAGCTTGCCGCTGTCTCCGCCGGCTCTTCCTCGTCCGCTTCGCGGGCGGCCTTGAGTAGTTCCTCGGGGGTAACCGACTTCTCCGAAACCTTGGCCAGTTCCAGGATGAAATCGACCGTCTTCTCCTCGAAGATCGGCGCGCGGAGCTGGTCCTTCGCTTCGGCATTCTTGCTGAAGAATTCCAGGACCTGGCGCTCCTGGCCCTGGTAGCGCATGGCTTCGCGCATCACGGCCTGGTTCAGCTCTTCCGGCGTCACGTCGATGCTGTTGGAGCGGCCGATGTCGGCCAGCAGCAGGCCAAGGCGCACCCGGCGTTCCGCGATTTCGCGGTACTCCTTGCGCATCTTCTCCTCGTCGCCCTCGAGCTTCTCGCCCTTCTTCTTGGCTTCCTCGACGCGCTGCCAGATGGCGTCGAACTCACCCTCGACGAGGCCTTCCGGCACTGCGAACTTGTGGGCCTCGGCCAGCTTGTCGAGGAGCTGGCGCTTGATCATGGTGCGCGAGATCTGCGTGTAATCCTGGCCGATCCGCTCGCCGATCGCCTTGCGCATGGCTTCCAGGTTCTCGAAGTTGTTCTTCTTCGCCAGCTCGTCGTCCGCCGGCTTGTCGACGTACTCAAGCACTTCCTTGAGCGTGCACTTGAACACGGCGTCCTTGCCGGCGAGTTCGGGCGCGCCGTACTCGGCCGGGAAGGTCACCTTCACGTCGACAGGCTTGCCGACCTCGGCGCCCAGCAGCTGATCCTCGAAACCCGGGATGAACGAGCCCGAGCCGAGCTCCAGCACATAGTCCTGGGCCGCGCCGCCGGGGAACTCGACACCATCGACCGAGCCCACGAAGTCGAGCTTGATCGCGTCGCCCTTCTGCGCCGGGCGCGGCGGATCGACCGGCTTCTGCTCGCGGTTCGCCTTGGCGATGCGCTCCAGCGCCTCGTCGATGTCCTTCTCGGGAACCTCGGCCTTCAGACGCTCCAGTTCGATGCCCGAGAAGTCGAGCTTGCCGATCTCCGGCAGCACCTCGACCACGACCTCGAATTCGACGTCCTTGCCCTCTTCGAGCTGCTTCAGGTCGACGCGCGGCTGCAGCGCGGGCTTCAGGCCGCGATCCTCGATGGCCTTCGCCGTGCTGGTGTTGACGGCCGCCTCGACCGCCTCGCCGAACAGCGCCTGGCCATACTGCTTCTTCAGAAGGCTCACCGGCACCTTGCCCGGACGGAAGCCCGGCAGGGCCGCGGTCTTCGCCATCTCGGCAAGACGCTCGTCGATCTTCGACGTGAGGTCGCCGACAGGGACCACGATCTTGAACTGGTGCTTCAGGCCTTCAGTCGAGAGTTCCGTAACTTGCATTGTCTCACTTCCATTTCCTGGTGCGGGCGGAGGGACTTGAACCCCCACGCCTTGCGGCACGAGAACCTAAATCTCGCGTGTCTACCAATTCCACCACGCCCGCCCGAAGCCTGCCCAAACAACATCCAGAGCCGTCGGGGCGCGCCGCGAAGGCCGAATCGCGCCGCTCTTAGCCCGCGCCTGTCGGGCGGTCAATTAAAGGACGACACCGACTGAAGTGCATAAGGCAACAGAGCCGGCAAATCCTCGGCAATCAGCCCCGGCCGGCCGAACTGCAGGGCACATTCGCCGTGGAGCCAGGCCGCGGCGGAAGCCGCCGCGAAGGGCGTCAGACCTTGCGCCAGCAGCCCCCCGATCAGCCCTGCCAACACGTCGCCCGACCCGGCCGTGGCAAGAGCCGGCGAGGCATGGACGTTGATGACGGCGCGCCCGCCCGGCTCCGCGATCACCGTGTCGGGCCCCTTCAGCAGGATCGTCGCACCGCTGCGCGCCGCCGCCCGCCTCACCCGCTCCAGCTTGTCTTCCTTGCCGGCGAGATCGGGAAAAAGCCGGCGAAACTCTCCTTCATGCGGCGTGAGCAATGTCGGACCTGAAATGCTGCCGAAGAGAAGCTGCGGATCCGTCGCGAAGACGGTGATGGCATCGGCATCCAGAGCGACACGACGCCGGGCGCCCAGGGCCGAGAGGACCGCGTCCCTCGTCCGGTCGATCACGCCCGAGCCGGGCCCGATCAGGATGGCATTGCGCCGCTCGTCGGCCAGCAGATGGGCGAACATCGCGCCATCGTCGGCTTCGACGATGAGGTTACCGGGCTCGGCGGCCTGCAGCGCCGGCATTGTCGACCGAAAGGCCGCGATGGTGACCAGCCCCGCGCCCACGCGGCGGCCGGCCAGCGCGGCAAGGCGAGCCGCCCCCGTGGCATGAGGTCCCCCAAGGATCGTGAGATGTCCCCGCGCGTACTTGTGGTCAGCGATATCGTCGCGCCGCAGCAGATGCGCCCACAGGGCCGGCGCATTCAGCCAGGCCTGCGGTGCGATAGCGCTCACGGCGGACGCCGGAATCCCGATGTCGACGATCCGCAGCCGGCCGCAGCGGCGCAACCCCTCGACCGAGTAGTGGCCGGGTTTTGCCCGGAAGAACGACACGGTCGTCTCCGCGTGAAAGGCTCGGCCGAGGATTTCGCCGGTATCGCCGTGGAGTCCCGTCGGCACATCGACGGCGACGACAGGGAGCTTCCGGCTGCTCACGAGATCGATGGCTGCAGTGATCTCGCCGTCGACCGGCCGGCTCAAGCCGGCACCGAAGATGGCATCGATCACGAGAGGCGCCTCGTCGAGCAGGACTTGCGACCAGCGCTCGACCTTTCCGGTCCAGGTCCCCGCGGCCCAGGCGGCGTCACCCTTGAGGTTCTCGGCCTTCCCGAAAAGAGCGAGACGGACGGGCCATCCGGCCTCCAGCAGGCGCCGCGCGGCCACGAAGCCGTCGCCGCCATTGTTGCCCGGTCCGCATAAAACGAGAGCGGGACACCGCGCATGGCGTTCCATCACAGCGGCGGCGACGGCCCTGCCCGCGGCCTCCATGAGCTCCCGCCCGGGCACGCCGCCGGCGATGGCAAAGGCATCGGCCTTCGCCATTTCGGCGCAGGTCAGGAGAGCAAGTTCGTCGCGGGGAAAAAGATCGCGCAATTCAGGCCTGAACGGCATCTTGTGCGGGCGATTGGGGCGGCCGACCGGATTTGAACCGGCGACATCCAGAATCACAATCTGGCGCTCTAACCAACTGAGCTACGGCCGCCATCGAGGATCGCTCCCGAAGAGCGCGCCTTCCTACGCTCCAGCGGACGGAGCGTCAAGAAACAGGCGGCGTCGGCGGAAGAAGTCTATCGATGGCCCTGATCCAGACGTCGCAGGCTTCCTCGAACGACAATCCGAACTGCTCACGCATGCGCGCCCAGCTCTCGAAATCGACCAGCGCTTCCATGGCAAGGACCGAGTAGCGCCGCTCACGCTCGTGGAGCGTCGAGAGTTCCGGCGCATACATCTCCTCGAGGCGCAGGATGACCCTCTCTCGGATCAGGCGTATCCGCGCCTTGAGATCCTGTGAATCGCCTTGATTGGCGATGAGCGCACGCCACAGCGGAAGCCATTCGTCGCAGACCCTGCCGCGCGTCTCCACATGCGTTCTCAGCCGATCCTGCCGATTGCCGACGGCAGGCCGGGTCGCGACCTGGGTGGATGCCTTCAGCAGCGCCTCGTCGGTCGCAGCGACGCGCAGCGCATGCAGGTCGGGAAAGCGCTCGAAGACCGAGCGGACCGAGTATCCGGCCCTTTGGGCGATCGAGGCAGCGGTCGGGATCTGCGGGCTTTCCCGCAGCAGCGCGAGATAGGCTTCGATGATGAGCTGCCGCGTCCTCGCACTGCGCAGCCGCCGCCCATCCACGGGCCCGGGCCTGGCGGAGACGGCAGAAGTCCGCCCGCCCCGCTCCATCACGTTGCCCCGCTCGAACTCTTGGGCAGCAGCCGGTCGATCGTCTGCGTCCACACAAGGTAGGCTTCGTCCACGGACAGGCCGAAGAATTCGCGCATGCGGGCCCAGCTTTCGACGTCGGTCAACGCTTCGAGCGCGATCAGCATCTGCCGCTTCTCTTCCGGCGGCATCATGGCGAACTCGGGCGCGAACATCAGCTCCATGCGGGCTGTTACGCGGTCGCGGGCCAGACGGATGCGTGACTTCAATTCCGGCGAGTCACCCTGATTGACGATCAGCGACCGCCATAGCGGCAGCCAGCGCTCGCAGGTCTGGCCGCGCGTCTGGACATGCGCCTCGATCCTGGTCTTGCGGTCGCCGTCGGCCCCCCATGGCGGCGCCAGGGCCGATATCTGTGCAATCGAATAGTCGACCGCCGCCACCTGGAGGGCGCGGATATCGGGAAACCGTTCGAAGATCGACCGCACCGAATAGCCCGCCTTCTCGGCAATCTCGGCAGCCGTCGGAACACGCGGCGACAGATCCTGGGCCAACGCGAGGTAGGCCTCGATGATCAGCTGCTTGGTCCGCTCGCTGCGCAGGCGGCGACCATCGATCTTGATGGGCCGGGAACTCATCAAGACGCGTCCTTCGGCGTCGGCGGCAGGATCCGGTCAATAGCCCGGATCCACACGGCGCAGCCCTCTGCGAACGAGAGGCCGTACATGTCGCGCAGGCGCGACCAGCTTTCGATGTCCGTCACGGCTTCAAGGGCGATCAGGAGATTCCGGCGCTCGATCGCGGAGAGCACGGACAATTCCGGCCGATACATGATTTCCAGGCGCTCGATCGTACGTTCACGCGCCATCCTTATCCGCATCTTGAGGGCGTCGTTCTCATCGAGGTTGAACAGCAGCGCCCGCCACAAGGCGACGCCGCGCTCGCAGGTGCCAGCCCGGGTCTCGACCTGGGACTTGATCCGAGTGGCACGGTCGCCGTCGATGTCGCGCGCCGGCGCAAGCGCCGCCGCATGCGCGAGGCCATAATCCGCCGCCGCCACTCTCAGCGCATGCAGGTCGGGGAAACGCTCGAAGACGGACCGAACCGAATAGCCTGCCCGGGCCGCGATCTCGGTCGCCGTGGGCAACGGTGTCAGCGGATTCTCCCGCAGGAGGGCCAGATAGGCCTCGATGATGAGCTGTTTTGTCCGTTCGCTGCGCAGACGACGACCATCGATCCGGATCGCCTTGGGAGCCGGCCGTTCGGACACAGGGTCGTCAATCGGGCTCATGTCGGCAGCGAACTCGCGCTGGGATTCCATGCGGGGCCGATAAGGATCGGATATCTGGATATTGGCAATGCCAATGCAGTAACTCTATACCTTCGCGCGCTCATCTACCCCAAAAGAGGGAACCACATCCCAAAATAGGGCGACAATTGCATCCTAAGGTCGGTAAACTGCAAATACCAGAGGTTACCCCCCAAAATGGGCACCCAGACGCTCGATGGCGCTGTCCAGCGTGGCGTCGTGCTTACAGAAGCAAAAGCGCGCGAAGTACCGCGGTGCGGCTTGGGATTGATAGAAGGCACTGACCGGAACCGCGGTCACCCCGGCCTTTACGGTGATGTGACGGCAGAAATCCTCATCCGAGCCGTTGAACCCAAGCGGCCTGAAGTCGGTGGTGACGAAATAAGTCCCGTGCGCCGGTAGTACATCGAAGCCGATTTTTGCCAGGGCACTGCCCAGCCGATCGCGCTTGCGCTGCATGTCGGCCGCCAGAGTGGAGAAGTAGCCGTCCTTCAGCCGCAGCCCCGTCGCGGCGCCCCATTGAAGGTTGGGCGGTGTCGTAAAGGTCATGAACTGGTGCGTCCTGGCGATCGCCTTCATCAGTTCCGGAGCCGCCGTGATGTAGCCCACCTTCCAGCCCGTGAGGCTGAAACTCTTGCCGGCGGAGCCGATCCGCACCGTACGGTCGCGCATGCCCGGCAAGGTCATCAGCGAGATGTGCCGCAGATCGTCGAAGATGATGTGCTCGTAGACCTCGTCGCAGACCGCGTAGACATCGTGCTTGAGGCAAAGCTCGGCAATGAAGGAGAGTTCCTCGCGGTCGAAGACCTTCGAGCAGGGATTCATCGGCGTGTTGAAAAGGATGAGCTTGGTCTTCGGCCCAAACGCCGCCGCCAGCTCCTCCTTGGGCAACCGCCATGTCGGCGGCTCCAGGCGGACCAATTTAGGCACACCCCCTGCCCGCCGCACGATCGGCAGATAGGAATCATAGAGCGGCTCGATCAGCACGACCTCGTCGCCCGGCTCGATCAGGCCGAACAGGCAATCGCCCAAAGCCTCGGTGGCGCCGGAGGTGACCAGCACCTCGTTCTGCCAGTCGATGTCGAGCCCCTGGAACCGCTTGGCATGTTCCGCCACGGCCTGGCGCAGCTCGGGGATGCCCATCATCGGAGGATACTGGTTGTGCCCGTTCAGCAGGTAGTCCGCCGCCGCCGCCCTCACCTCGTCCGGTCCCTTGTCGTCGGGGAAGCCCTGGCCGAGGTTGACGGAATTATGCTCGCGCGCGAGCGCCGACATGACTTCGAACACCGTCGTCCCAAGGCCGGACATGGTCGAATTTGCGGGTTTCATGGAGAATTCTCTTTTGCCTAACGATTGTTCATTCATTTGATGATTATTCGATCAATCCGCCCGTTAAACAGACAGAGTGAATTCAGATTTCCCGCGCCAACCTGTGGAAAATCTTGGCATGGAATGTGCTTCCCTGTGTGTCATACGGGCCGTCCCACCGGGAGGGGCCCGGTGTCTGCGTCCGGAGTGTCTCAAGCCAAATGAAGAAGATCGAAGCGATCATCAAGCCCTTCAAGCTCGATGAGGTGAAGGACGCCCTCAACCAGATCGGCCTCAAGGGCATCACTGTGCTCGAGGCCAAGGGCTTCGGCCGGCAGAAAGGCCACACCGAACTCTATCGCGGCGCCGAATATGTCGTCGACTTCCTGCCGAAGGTGAAGCTCGAACTCATCATCGAGGATGAGATGGTGGAAAAGGCAGTCGAGGCGATCCGCAGTTCCGCGCATACCGGTCGCATCGGCGACGGCAAGATTTTCGTGTCGAGCATCGACGACGCGATTCGAATTCGTACTGGTGAGCGTGGTGACGCAGCCGTATGAGGACCCGGCCTTTGGGGGCTGAAGCAGTAAACCACAAGTAGAGGGACGATCGACAATGGATGCCAAACAGGTTCTCGCGCTGATCAAGGAAAAGGACGTCAAGTTCGTTGACTTCCGCTTCACCGATCCTCGCGGCAAGTGGCAGCACACGGCCCGCATGGCGTCCGCCACCGACGAAGGCACCTTCGAGGACGGCGTGATGTTCGACGGCTCCTCGATCGCCGGCTGGAAGGCGATCAACGAGTCCGACATGATCCTGATGCCGGATCCCTCGACCGCCGTGCTCGACCCCTTCTCGGCCCAGACCACGCTGATCGTGAACTGCGACGTCGTCGAGCCCTCGACCGGCCAGCTCTACGCGCGCTGCCCGCGCTCGACCGCCAAGCGCGCCGAAGCCTTCATGAAGTCGTCGGGCATCGGCGACACCGCCGTGTTCGGCCCCGAGCTCGAGTTCTTCGTGTTCGACGACGTCCGCTATGACGTCCAGATGCAGGGCAGCTTCTACAGCATCTCCTCGAACGAATCGCCGTGGAACACCGGCATCGCCGTCGAGGGTGGCAACCTGGCCCATCGTCCGGGCGTCAAGGGCGGCTATTTCCCGGTGCAGCCGGTCGACACGCACAACGACCTGCGCGCCGAGATGATGTCGGTCTGCACCGACATGGGCATCGTCATGGAAATCCACCATCACGAGGTGGCCCCGGCCCAGAACGAACTCGGCTTCCGCTTCGACACGCTCGTGAAGACCGCCGACAACGTGCAGAAGTACAAGTACACGCTGCACAACGTCGCCCACAGCTACGGCAAGTCGCTGACCTTCATGCCGAAGCCGCTCTATGGCGACAATGGCTCGGGCATGCACACCCATCAGTCGATCTGGAAGGACGGCAAGCCGCTGTTCGCGGGTTCGGGCTATGCCGACCTGTCGGAGACGGCGCTGTACTACATCGGCGGCATCATCAAGCACGCCAAGGCGCTGAACGCCTTCACCAACGCCAGCACCAACTCCTACAAGCGCGTCATCCCGGGCTTCGAGGCGCCCGTGCTGCTGGCCTACTCGTCGCGCAACCGCTCGGCCTCGTGCCGCATCCCCTACGCGTCCTCGCCGAAGGGCAAGCGCGTCGAGGTCCGCTTCCCCGACCCGTCGGCCAACCCGTACCTCGCCTTCGCGGCGATGCTGATGGCCGGCATCGACGGCATCAACAACAAGATCCATCCGGGCGACCCGATGGACAAGAACCTGTACGACCTGCCGCCGGAAGAACTTTCCAAGGTTCCGACCGTCGCCGGCTCGCTGCGCGAGGCCCTCAACGCCCTCGACGCCGATCGCTCGTTCCTCACCAAGGGCGGCGTGTTCACCGACGACCAGATCGACGCCTACATGGAACTCAAGTGGGAAGAGGTCTACAACTGGGAACACCAGCCGGCCCCGATCGAATACAAGATGTACTACTCGATCTGATCTTCTCCGAGCTTTCGGATCACGGAAGGGCCCGCTGTTGCGGGCCCTTCTTTTTTTGTTAGAGGATGCGCCGCGAAACCTCTGAGGGAACTGACATGGGCTGGATGGACGAAGCGATGGAGACACTGCGGCCCTGGATCGGGCGGGTGCGCACGGTCGAGGACGATATCGGCATGATGGCCGTCCGCCGCGTCGCCGCGACCTTCGATGTCGATCCCGACAGCATCAAGCGCGGCCAGGAACTGCCGCCGCACTGGTTCACCGTCTTCTTCGCCGAGATCGTCCGCCAGGGCGAACTCGGCCCCGACGGCCATCCCAACAAGGGCATCGTCCTGCCGCCGATCCCGATGCCGCGCCGCATGGGCGCCGGCCGCCGCGTGCAGATCACGGGCCTGCTGAAAGCCGGCGAACCGGCGATCAAGAAGGCCGAGGTCGCCGACATCATTCCGAAGACGGGCCGCTCGGGCGACATCTTCGTGCTGACGATGCGCCACACGATCGAACAGGGCGGCAAGACCATCGCCACCGACACGTTCGACGCGATCTACCGTCCCGCCGTGCCGCCGGGTCAGAAGACCACCGCCACGGTGGCCGCGCAGGCGCGCAAGGACCAGGCCTGGACCGAGACGACGCAGCTCACCAACACGCTCAATTTCCGCTACGGCGGCATCACCTGGAACGCGCACCGCATCCACTATGACGGCGACTACACGCGCAGCGAGGAAGGCTATCCGGCGATCGTCTCCAACGGCGGCCTGTCGATGCACCTCATGGTCGACGCCGCACTGAAGCATGCCAAGGGCAACCTGACCGGCTACACCGCCCGCCTCGTCCATCCGCTCTGGGTCGGCGACCTCATCGAGGTGCGCGGCGAGGAGCAGAAAGACGGCAAGCTGAAGCTCTGGGCCGCCGACAAGAACGGCGTGCTCTGCGGCGAGATGGACCTGGAGTTCGCGGCGTGAGCGGAGGTCCCCTCTCCGGCGTGACCGTCGTCGACATGACGACGGTGGTCGTCGGTCCGATCTGCACGCGCACCCTGGCCGACTACGGCGCCGAGGTCATCAAGGTCGAGGCGCCGGGCGGCGATCTCCTGCGCACCATGGCGCAGGGCAGCCGCAATCCCGGCATGTCGGGCAAGTTCATCAACTTCAACCGCAACAAGCGGTCGATCGTACTCGACATCAAGAAGCCGGACGGGCTGGCGGCGCTCCATCGCCTCATCGAAAAGGCCGACGTGTTCGTGAGCAACGTACGGCCCGAGGGATTGGCCCGTGCGGGTCTCGATCATGCGAGCTTGGCGGCGAAGAATCCGAAGCTGATCCACTGTTCGATCCTCGCCTTCGGTCGCGGCGGCCGTTACTACAATCGCCCCGCCTACGATCCCATCGTGCAGAGCCTGTCCGGCGTCGCCGGCACGCTGGAGCGCGCCACCGGCGAGCCGCGCTTCGTGCCGATGGTTATGAGCGACCACACGACCGGGCTCATCGCCGCCCAGTGCATCGGCTTCGCCCTCTATCGGCGCGAGAAGACGGGCCGCGGCGAGGCGATCGACGTGCCCATGCTCGAGAACATGGCGTCCTTCGTCTCCAGCGAGCATCTCGGCGCCGCGACCTTCGATCCGCCGGTCGGCCCGAGCGGCGACAATCGCCTGCTGAGCCCGGACTACCGGCCGCTGCCGACCAGGGACGGCTACATCACGGTCGGTCCTAATACCAACCAGCAGGCCTTTGCCTTCTTCGACGCGATCGGCCGGCCCGAACTCAAGACCGATCCGCGCTTCGACAGCGCCGCCTCGCGCACGAAGAATGCTGCCGAGTACTTCATCGTCCGCAAGGATGGCCTTGCGCAGAAGACGACGGCGGAATGGCTGGTCATCTTCGACAAGCTCGACGTGCCGGCCGCGCGCTACAACACGATCGACGACCTGCTGACCGACCCGCATCTCGGCGACGTCGGCTTCTTTCAGCCCGAGGATCATCCCAGCGAAGGGCGCATCCGCCGCTCCAGGCGGGCGAACAAGTTCTCGGGCGGCGAGCGCGAAGTGGAAACGCATGCGCCGACGCTCGGCGAGCATACGAACGCCGTCCTTGCCGGTGCCGGATACAGCGACGCGGAGATCGATGCGCTTCGCAAGTCAGGCGCGGTGCGTTAGCCGAAGCGGCAGGCCGTGACCCGCTTCGGCGTCACGGAAAGAACCTCGCCGGCCGGCGGCCCACCGCCTGCCTCGCCGACGGGCAGCAGCTTCACGCGCCGCTGTTCGCCGGGCAGCAGATGGAAGCCCTCGTACTGGGGGTAATGATGTGACGCTTCGATCTGGATGCAGGGAGCAAAGCTCTCCGCCTGGATTGCGACAGCCCAACCTGCCCCGTCCCGTTCCAGCTTTGCCGACAGGCCCGGATCGTGCGCCATCGCGGCTCGCCCCAGCGGGAAGTGCGCGGCTTCGCTGAAACGCACGCCCGTCGTGGCGTCGTCGAGGGTCACGACCGCAACGTCGAGCGGCGGCGGGCCGAAGCGGTAGGCATAGGTGATGTCGAAGAACGAGCCGACGATCTCGGCCGAGGTCATCGTTCGGGCGCTGCGGGGCGGCATCTCGACCTCGCACTCCCGTCGCATCACGACCACGTCGCCCGTCTGCAGGCAGAGCAATGAGAGTTTCGCCGATACCGGCGCGGCGGTTTCGTTGATCAGGTGAACGCCAAGGCCGTTCAAACCCTCGTCGGTTAGTGCGACCTGTATCGGTCGAAAGGCGCGGCGCAGTCCGTGCCAGGCGAGCTTGGGGATCCCCTCGGACTCGATCACGCCCCAGCCCGGTCCCGGGCTCAGGTCTTTCAGCATCCAAACCAGTGCGCCGGCGCAGCGCGATGCCGGGCGCCGCCATTCGGTGATGACGGTTTCCATCACATCCGCCGACAGCGCGCGTGACAGCCTGAGATAGTGAACCGGATCTTCGGCCTGCAGCGTCGCGGCCTCGACACCGTAGAGCTGTCCCAGATAGTGATCGCGCACCGTGCCGAAATCCCAGTCGGCGCCGCGGTCGCGCGGAACGATATCCGAAGCTCGGGAAGGCGCTACCGAGGAAGGCGTGTTCGCGAAGGCGAGGCATTCGGCGGCGAACCGGACATCGGCCCGTCGTGCATCCTCGAGAGGCCGCCTGTAGGCACCGACGCCATAGTAATGCGACACGCCCGTATCGGCTTGGAAAGGCAAGTCTCCACCCCAGGGCGATTGCGCGATGAAGACGACGTTCGGGCAACGGGCCTTGGCGATGCCTGGCAGAATCTCGTCGAAGAGCGGACTGCTCCACAGTGACGGCGGCAAGCCGAGCATGGATGCCTGCTGGGCAATCTCGCTGCCACCGCACAGGACGGCAAGCGACGGATGCGGCTGCGCTCGCGCCAGGAACTGATCGGCTTCCTGCTCCACACTTGCGCGGAAGGCGGCGTCGGCGATCGGATAATCCATGCTGGCGAACATGAAATCGTGCCAGACGAGGATGCCGAGCTCGTCGCACAGGGCGAAGAAATCGTCGCTCTCGTAGACCATCGTCCCGCCGACGCGGATCATATTCATGTGCGCATCGCGCGCCTGAAGCAGCCATGGCTCCAACGTCTCGCGATCGCCTCCCAGGGTGACGAGGTCCGCGGTGCTCCAGCAGGCCCCGCGGGCGAAGATCGCCTCACCGTTGACGCGAAGCGCGAAGCCCCGACCGTCGCTGCCTCGGTCGATATCGATCGTCCGGAAGCCAACCTGGCCGAGATCGATCCCGACATCGCCGATGGCGACGCGAACACGATGAAGCGAGGGTGTGCCACGCGTGTGCGGCCACCACTTCTCGACGTCCGGGAGGCGCATCCGGCCCTGAAGCCGCCCCTCGCCGGCCCATTCGAGCGGTGCATCGATGCCGGCAACGGTCAGCCGGGCCTCCGGTCGCGCGCCATCGCAATCGACGTCGAGCGACACGTCGAGCAGGCCGTCGTCACGATCGAGCGTGGAGCGAATCCGTTTCGCCGTCACGCGCGGCGCACCCGTTCGCTCGACCAGCTCGATGGCGCGCCACGGTCCCACGGCATGCACGGGCGGCTGCCAGCCGGTCATGTGGCCCAGCAGCGTCGTGCGGACCTGGCGCAGAGCGTTGTTCTCCACCAGCATGGTGCGCCATCGCGCTCTGCCCTTGCGCCGCGCGAGTTCGGCGTCCAGCGAACGGAAAACGATGGCGAGTTCGTTGTCGCCAGCCAGGTCGACCTCGACCTCGTGAGCGAGGAACATGTTGTCGGATAGGAGGATCGACCGGCCATTCAGCCAGACCTCCGCCAGGGTCGCGAGGCCGTGGAAGCGCAGCGACCGGCGCCCGATCCCGCTGAAGCGGGTGCGATACCAGATATCCTGGTCGTGCAGCGGCGCCGGTTTCTCCAAGGTCCAGCGGCCCGCATTGCGCAGGGCCTGGGCCGCCGTGCCCGGCACCGGAGCGGCGATCCACTCCAGCGACGAAGGCAGGTCCGCCGGCATTTGCACCAACCCGGGTGTCGTACAGGCGAGTTGCCAGCCCTCCATCAGTCGAACCGCGCCTCGAGTACGGCGAAGATGAGGTCGTAATCATCCGCGAGCGGCTGCAGCCCGACGGCCTCCGCATCGAACTTCCGGCGATGGGCCATGCGTGCGAGCTGGAACTGTACGGCCTTGGCGGCTTCGGCAATACGCCGACTCGCCGCCGCGGCCTCGGCCAGACCACCGATTCCGTTTGTACCGAGCCACTGGAGATAGGTGCCGAGCATCTCGAAATTGGCGCCGAGTTGGCGCGGCAGGTTAAAGGCGTAAAGGTGGAAATAGGCCATGTCGCGGGTGGCCAATCGGTCGAGATGCGACGGCAGCGCCGCCTGCCATGCCTTCACCGGATTGGCGCGCGGGCGACGCTTCAGATGGCCGCGCAGGAGCGCGAGCGATGCGTCGACAAGCGCCGCGCCATCGAGCGCCCTGCCGTCGCGCTTCACGAACTCGGCATAGGGAAACAGGACCGTCGGCTTGCGGAACAGGCCGTCATAATTCTCGCCTGCCAGTTCGTAGTATCCGGTGCCGTGGAAGTATCCGAGGTGCCGCTTTCCCGGATCGAGCGCGATCACCGCCACGCTCGTCTTCACATGCCCCTTGCGATAGGCCTCGCCCGCGTCGGGGAGCCAGAAGGCATCGACCTCGACCAGCACCGGGCGGCCGCGGCGGAGCTGCGCCATCGCCTGGGCCTCGACCGATTCGTAGATGGCCAGTTCCTGCACGGAGAGGCCGAACAGGGTCTGCATATCTTCCAGGGGAAACTTGAAGAAGGTGAACTGGTCGCCCTCGAAGTCCTGCAGCACCGTAAAGGACAGCGCGGCCTCGACCGGATGGCCGAGCGCCGGCAGCAATTCGACCCAAACGTCGATATAGCAGTTGGTCTCGGGCCAGATCCGGTCGCCGCCATGGAGCGCGCTCGGCCGCCAGGTCGCGGGATCGAGGCCGAGAAGATCGACCGCGTCAGAGTCCGAGGACATCGCGCACGCTATTCGGCCAATCCGCGACCGCGAAGCCATGGTGACGAAACAAAGCGAGCGTCAGGCGCTCGACGCCGAAGCCGACACAGGCCGTGTGCGCCCTATCTCCTGTCGCCGTCTCGATGGTCCACGCACGGCCGAACAGGTCGCGATGGTCGTTGAAGCTGACACAGGCCGTCGGCGGACCCTCCGCCACGATCGGCACCAGAAGCTCGAACTTGAGATTCGCCTCGCGTTGGCTGGAGGCAAGGAGCCTGCCCGCCCTGCCGAAGAAAGGATCGTTCGCCACCTCGATTTCTCCCGGCAGCCCGAACGACTCCATGAGGGCACGCGCCCGCTCGAGCCACAGCATGCGGAACGAGGCGACCTGCTGCGGCGTGCCGATGCGGACATGCTCGCGCTGTCGGAACATCTGCAGGCGCGCCGGATCGATGGACGGCTCGTGGCGGAAGCACCAGGTGTAGACGTCGACCAGGGCGCCCTCGGCGGGAAGCCGTCCCCGCGCGGCAATCGCGGGATAGACGCCGTAGCAGGCCGCCGGTGTGAGCGCGACATCGGTCGGCCGCTGGGCCTCCGTCCAGTCCTCGCCTTTCGACAGCCTGTCCAGGAGCACCGCGTGATCGCGGTCGGTGCCCGAGAAGCTTGCCACGGTGCCGGCCAGATGCGGAAAATTCCCGACATAGCCGCTCTTCTCGAGCTGCAGGCGGCCGATACCTGGCGGGAACCGCATGATCTCGGGCCCGTCCGGATCGCCGACGGCGCCGATCGCGGCGTTCAGGCGCTCCACGACATGCTCGAAGGTCCTACCCCGCCCAAACAGCCCGTCGACCCCCATGGAGATCAGCAGACCATGGGCCAGCAACTCATCCCGGAAGGCCCTGTAGGCAACGGAGACGGGGTCCGTCATGCCAGAAGCTCCGGTTCGTCCCGCAGCGCCAGCGACAGGTTGGCATTGTTCGCGGCGATGCGGTCGTTGCTCACCATGACGATCGACGAATGCACATCGCGCAGATGGCGGCTCACGCTGTGGGCCGAATCGTTGCGGTACCCCGCGAGACCGCAGATCTGCAGCGCGTGTCCGACGATCTTCACCGCCGCCTGCGAGCTTGCGATCTTGAGATTGTTCATCGCGACGGCGAACGGCAGCGCCGACAGAATGTCATCCGACCCGAGGGCCGCTTCGTATCGACGGAGACAGGTCACGAGATCGTTCTTCATGGATTGCAAGTCAACCAGCGCTTCCGCCAACCTCGCTGCACCGAGCGGCGTCACGCCCGGCTTCCTTTTGGCTTCCGCGCGCACGAAAGCCCGCGCACGCGCCAGCGCATCGGTGGCAATACCAAGCCACAGGGAGCTCCACACGAGATGCGAGGTCGGCAGCATCGTTTGCGCCGACACATCGGCGTAGGGCGCCGGGATCACTTGGGCCCTCTCGCCTTCCGCCGTCAGGCGATAGCCCCTGGAGCAGGTGCCGCGCATGCCCAGCGTGTCCCAGGTCTCCTGCGGCTGCAGTTCGACGCCAGCCCGCGGCACCACGACGATCACCTGATCCGACGCCGGCGCCTGCAGCGTGCGGCGCGCCGTCACCAGGATCGCATCGCTGTCCTCGCCATACGAGATCACGGGCGCCTGCTTGATCAGCGTGAAGCGCCCCCGCGTCTCGTCCAGCGCGCAGAGGCTCGACCGGACGTCGCCGCCGGTGCCCGCTTCCGACGTCGCCGACGCGAGAAGCAGTTGCTCGCCGGCCAGCCGCTTCAGGAAAGCGTGCTGCCAGGGATTGTCACCGGCATGGCGGACGATGCACGCGACCTGGATCTGGTGCATCGCGTAGATCATGGCCGTGGAGGCGCAGTGCTGCCCGAGTTCGTGGCAGATCGACACGACCTCGGCGATCCCGGCGCCGGGCCCTCCGTCGCTCTTGGGCACCTGGATGCCGAGCAGCTTGCGGTCCTTCAGCGCCGCCAGGGCTTCGACCGGAAAACGGGCCCGCAGATCGACGTCGTCGGCATGCCGGGCGGCGATTTCGATTCCCACCGCGCGCGCCGCGGCGAGCCGCGGGCTCATGCCGCCTCGTCTCGCACACCGATCTCGGCAAGCGCCCCGGCGATGGCTTCGATACTGGAAAAGGTTTTTCGACGCAGCAGCCGGTCGGGAAACTCGATGTCGAAAGCCTCCTCGAGGGCCAGCATGAGGTTTACGGTGGCGTGCGAGGTCAGCCCGGCCGCATGGAGGTCGGCATCGTCCCGGAGGCTCTCGATCCCTTTTTGCAGGGATCCGGCAGTTTTCAGGACCAATCTCACGCGAACCTTCAGCGGCGAGGACACCGACAACTCCCACCTTTTCGAATCGAAAATTCGCAAGCAATTCCTGCGGTTTAGGATATTCTTGCCTTGGGGAAAAATCAATTTGCAGGCACTTCGGGGTTTGGTGGGACTTACCCGGAAGTTGCGCGTGGGCTGTAAAGGGAAGGTATGACGCCGATTGCGGTTAACGACTGCTTCGGATGGCTACACACGCCTGTCGATGCTCGTCGCAGTGACGTTGCAGTTCTGATCTGCCCCGGCTTGCTCGGGGACGAGCTGGTGGCCTATTGCGCCCTCCGGGTGCTTGCCGACGAACTGGCACGGGCCGGCTACTGGACCGTTCGCCTGGCGTATCCCGGCACCGGCGATTCCTGCGACCAGCCCGTCGAGCGTGCGGGCGGCCATTGGATGGCCTGGCGGGAGAGCGTCGACGCGGCGGCCGACTGGCTGAAGTCGAAGAGCGGCGCGCGGAAACTCGTGATCTGCGGCATGCGCGTCGGCGCCATGCTGGCGACACTGACGGCCTCACGCCGCGATGACATCGCCGGCCTCCTGTTCTTCGAACCGACGGTGAGCGGACGTTCCTACATCCGTGAACTGACGCTCGATGCCGAGCTGCATGGCGGTCACGTCCTGCCGTCGGGCGGGATCGAGGTCGGTGAGTTCAGCTTCAACAGCGCCACGATCGAACAGATCTCCGCCACCGACCTTCGCAGAACGCCCCCGGCCGCCGGTCACAAAGTGGCGGTGTTCGCGCGCGCGGAAACCAGGCTGATCGAAGAGTGCCTGGAAACCTGGCGACGCGCCGATGTCGAGGTGACGACAGGCGGCTGGAGCAACGATCTCGATTCCCTGGTCGGACATCCCACTTTCGATGCCGTGCAGCTCCCCTCCTTTCGGGACGTGATCGACTGGGTGACCGGGGCTTTCCCCGCCTTGCCGGTATCCACGGCAAGGCTTCAGCCACCACCCGCCATACCGGTCACGGCCAGGCTGCGGCCGGGCGGCTGCCTGGAGACGACCCTGCGTTTCGGTTCGCGCCAGCGCCTGTTCGGCATCGTCTGCGATCCGGAGAGCGGGCCTTCCAGGGACATCGTGATCATCGTCAATGGCGGGCGGGATCCGCGCTATGGCGCGGCCCGGCAGGGCGTCGAATTCGCACGCCGCCTCGCCCGCTCCGGTTTCTCCACCTTCAGGGCCGATTTCGCCGGCCTGGGGGACAGTCTCGGCTCACGCAGCCGGGAAAACATCATCAGCCATGCCTTCGCGGACCGCACGTCCGACATTCGCGCGATGATCGACGTGCTCCATGCCCGCGGGTTCCGCAAATTCACCGTCCAGGGCATCTGCTCGGGCGCCTATCATGCCTTCCACGCGGCGCTGGTCGAGCGCCGGATCGGCGCCCTGATGCTGGTCAATCAGCCGCTCTTCTCCCTGCCGAGCCGGCCGAACGAGATCACCTACCTGCACCACCGCCAGCGGACGCCCCTGTTCTATCTCCGCAAGGTGGCGAGTCCGCAGAGCTGGAGCACCCTGCTTCATGGGCGGGTCAATATTCGCAGGACGCTGCATTCGCTCTGGGTCCGCGGCCTGCGCTCCCTGCGGCTGGGAACCCGCCGCCTGGGTCGGGTCCTTGGCCTCATCCGCAAGATGTCTTTCGCCCAGTCGGCCCTTTCGGATCTTTCCGCGCGCGGCGTCAGGACGCTGTTCCTGTTCTCGCCGGCGAAGGTGGACCTCGAAATGTTCCGGCGCGAGTTCACCCTGGAGCCCGACGCGCTGGCGCACTATCGCGGTGCCGAAATACGCGTTGTGCCGCGAATGGACCACGCGCTGATTTCTTCCGAAAGTCGCCACGATGCGGCGGTCGAGATGATGGATTTTCTCGCCAAGCTGCGCCGCTAGAGAGCGGCCGCAATCAACCGTGCGGCCAGGGCATTGGCCCTGTCGTTGAAGTGCCATTCGGTGAAGAAGGCTTCGGGATCCTGTGCGACTCCGGCCTTCTCGAAGGCTTCCCGGGTATCGAGCGTTTTGAGACCCGCCTTGTTTGCACAGTCGAGGACGGCGGCAACACGCCGGTCCTGCATCTTTCCATTGCCCGGCCAGGCCCAGTCCTCGTAGCGGCGAAACGCGACGACCAATGCGTCGACTTTCTCGCGCCGCACCAGAGCCGCGAACCGGTCCATCAGCCGGCACGAAACGAGATCGCTGTCCTCCCCTGTTTCGACGGCGTCGCCATGCCAGAGTTCATAGGCGCCCACCCGGTTCATGAAGAAGTGAAGCAGATAGGAATGGCCGAGCACGCGGCGCACCAGCGTATCGGGACCGGCAACCGGCGTGGTCGGCACCGGCACGTTGCGCAGCTCGAGCCCTGTGCCGGCCGTCCCGAAATAGGGCTTGTGCCGCATGTTGTGGACCGAGCGCCCGGCGCGGTCGATATCGGAAGCGATGAAGGCAAGCACGACGGCGCCGGGTTTCACGATGGGGATCAGGCGCTCCGCCTTGAGGACCATCTGATCCAGCCCATAATCGCGCACGCCGGCGGCCAGAACGCGACGACCGGTGTCGCGTTCGAGATGGGCGGGCCAGCTCTCGTCGTCCGCCACCGCGTAGCCTTCGGTATAGGAATCGCCTATCGCAAGCATGGTCGGGCCGCTGCCGGCTCTGACGCCGGATGCATGGTTGCGCAGGCCGTCGGCCGAGATCGAGATCGGCTTGCCGGCCAGAAGACCGGAGGCGCCGGGCCGCAGGTCCCAGCCCAGCTCGCGGTCGTAGCGAAGCTGCGGCCGTTCCGATTCGTCCGACTGCAGGTCGAGGTGGATGAAGTTCGGAAAGTGCCAGAGAAGGTCGGCCGACGTGCGCCACCGCAGCGCCATCTCCGCCGCCAGCAGGCAAATCATGACCGTGAAGAAGGCGAGCACCAGACCGCCCGCCAGCGAGGGCCGGCGCGACGGAGCCGGCAGGTTCATCAGTAGGGCCGGTCGCCCTCGATCAGCACGCGGTGCATGATCCGCTTCTCGCCCATCGGATAGTCGATGACGACACGATGCATCGTGGCACGATTGTCCCAGACCACGATGTCGCCGGCGGTCCAGACATGGCCGTGATGATGCTGCGGCTTGCGCGCCTCGTCGGCCAGCTCGTCGAGCAGCGCATCGCTTTCGGCGCGCTCCAGCCCGACGATGCGGTCCAGCCGGTTGGGATTGAGATAGAGCGACTTGCGGCCCGTTTCGGGATGCGTGCGCACCAGCGGATGCTCGACATCCGGCGTTTCGGCGATCTCCTCCGGCGTGCGTGCCGACGGCCGGTTGCGGGCGCGCACCGTGTCGTAGCCGTGGATCGCCTTCATGCCGACGATGCGCTTGCGCGTCGCCTCGGGGAGCGCCTCGAACACCGAATGCATGTTGCAGAACCAAGTCGCGCCGCCATGGCTCGGGATCTCGATACTGTGCAGCAAGGTCGCCTTGGCCGGCACCGCGAAGTACGAATCGTCGGTATGCCAGTCCTCGGCGCGGATGGCCGTCTTGTCGGTCGTGCCGTCGGCCATCAACGTGCTCACCATGACCGACACGTCGGGCACGGCGCCGCTGCGCTTGTAGCGCAGCAATTGCCTCTGCGGTTCACCGAAGGCCTTCGAGAAATCGCGCGTCTCTTCTGGCGTCATGGGCTTACCGGGAATGACGACCAGCAGATGCTCGGCAAGGGCGCGGCCGAGCAACGCTGCTGTCTCGGGTTCGGCGGCGCGAGCCCGGTCCACGCCCTCGATGCGGGCGCCCAACGGTGCTTTCAGGGGGATGATTTCGGTCATGGCCCAAAGCCTAGCCCAAGAGGGCGCAGCACTCAGCCTCAAAAGTCACGAGCCGAGGAGCGAAAGGCCGCCCTACTCTGCCTTGAAGTTCAATTCCTTGGTGAGCTTGCCGAAGCGCTGATAGTCGCCCTGGAGCAGCTTGCCGAGGTCCGCCGCGCTGCCGCCGACAGGCCGCATCGCCGCTCCCTCGTAGGTCGCGCGCAGCCGGGCATCAGCCAGCGCCGTATTCACCTCGGCATTGAGTCGGGCCAGGATCGTGGGCGGCACCTTCGCCGGCGCCAGCAGGGCCATCCACTGGTCGACGACGACGTCGTAACCCAGCTCCCGCAGCGTCGGCACATCGGGCAGTGCAGGCGACCTCTCCGCCGTGGTCACCGCGAGGATCCGGAGCCTGCCCGTCTTCTGATGGGGGATCAGCGGCGCGATCCCGAGGACCGCGAGCTGGACCTGGCCCGCAAGAAGATCGTTCACCGCCTGGCCGCCGCCGCGATACGGCACATGCAGCATCTTGAGGCCCGAGACACGCGCGAACCATTCGCCGGCGAAGTTCTGCGACGAGCCGATCCCGGACGTGGCGTAGCCGATGGCGTCGCGCTTCGTACGGCCGAGTTCGACGAGCTGCTGCAGCGTGGTCACGCCGAGCGAGGGATGCACGGCGATCACCAGCGGCTGCGACGACAGCTGGGCGATCGGCGCGAAGTCGCGGATCGGGTCGTAGTTCGGCGGCGGCTCGAGATGCGGCTGCAGCCCGAGACTGTCGGTCCCCGCGAGCAGCGTGTAACCGTCGGGCGCCGCCTTGGCCGCGAACTCGTAGCCGATACGGCCAGCCGCCCCCGGCTTGTTGTCGACGACGACGGAGACGCCCAATTGCTGCGACAGCCGGTCCGCCAGCGGCCGTACCGCCGTGTCGGTGGTCCCGCCCGAGGGAAAGGGCACGACGATGCGGATCGGCTTGCTTGGCCAATCCTGCGCCGCCGCTGCGAAGGCCGAAAGCGCTAGGCAGCCGGCAAGGAGCGGAAGGAGCGCGCGTCTCATGCTCACGCCCTCCCACCCGGCACGAAATCGTCCGGCGCACCCGGCGGAATCGGCGGATGGATCTTGAGGCTCGACTGGAACGCCTCGATCAGGCGCCGGATCGGACCACGCACCCAGCCCTCGTCCATGTTCGCGTCGGTCTCCTCCTTGGGATCCTTCACGAGATTGAAGAGATAGGGCGTCTCCAGCTTGATCGGCCCCTCGTTGGGCTCGACCTCCCACATGAGATGCATCTTCCAGTCGCGCCATTTGACGGCCCGGAGTTCGGTCTTGATGTAGTAGGGAAACCCTTCGCGCGCCGACGTCGGCCGCTCGCCCAGGAAGAAATCGAGTTGGTCGATGCCGTCGATGGCACGGTCGGTCGGCAGGCTGGCGCCGCCGAGCTTCGCCAGGGTCGGATAGAGATCGGTGATGTGCAGCACGTCCGTTGAACGGCGCGGCGCGATGCGGCCCGGCCATCGCATAATGAACGGCACGCGGAGCCCGCCTTCCATGGCGGTGTGATAGGTGCCACGCCACGGCCCCGCCGTGCCGCGCCACGGTCGCCGGAACTCCGGGCCGTTGTCACTGCCGAACAACACCAGCGTGTCCTCACGCCGGCCCAGGCGATCGATCGCATCCACGATCTCGCCCACCCGATGGTCCATCTCGGCCATTGCATCGGCAAAGTCGCCGGCGCCGGTGCGGCCGGCGAAGTCCGGATGCGGCAGGGTCGGAAAGTGCAGTTGCGTCAGCGGCACATAGGCGAAGAACGGGCGCCCCGCTTGCGACTGGCGCTGCATGAAGTCGATCGTCCGCCGCGTGAGCTCGCCGTCGATCAGGCGCCGCTGCTCGAGATCGTAGACTGCGAGATCGCGCGTCGGTTCGCCTTTGACGCCTTCCATCACATAGGGCATCGGCACGATCGTGGAATCGAAGCCCGGTGCCGCGGTGAACATGGCCTCGTTCGAGGTGCGCGGAATTCCGTACCATTCGTCGAAGCCGCGATCCTTGGGCAGCCGCCCCTCGCGATCGCCCAGATGCCACTTGCCGAAGCAGGCCGTCGCGTAGCCGGCGTCCTGCAGGAGTTGTCCGATCGTGATCTCCCAGGGGATCAGCCCCTGCGGCAGGCCGGCCGGCACCGACTGCATGGCCCCGGTGCGGATCGGATGGCGGCCCGTCATCAGCGCCGAGCGGGTCGGCACGCAGTCGCTCTCGACATTGAAGTTGAGGCAGGTGAGACCTTCCGCAGCCAGCGCGTCGATCCGCGGCGTCGGTGCGCCGCGCAGGACACCGCCGCCGTAGCAGCCGAGTTCGCCCCATCCGAGATTGTCGGCAAGGATCAGAACGATGTTGGGCGGGCGAACGGTCATGGGTCACACTCCTCCATGCAGATGACCTGCGAAGAGTGACAGCGACCCATGCATGTATAAAATGCAAATCGACGACGGGTTGTTGTGATTTCCGCAAGAGGTCAGACGTGAAGCTGCAGGCGCTCCGCCTTTTCCTGCGCGTGATGGAACAGGGAAGCCTCGCCGCCGCCGCCAAGTCGCTGAACATGAGCCAGTCCGCCGCAAGCCGCCTGCTCTCGGGGCTGGAGCATGAGACTGGGCTGACGCTCTTCCACCGCGACCGCATGCGCCTGGTGCCGACCGCGGAGGGTACGACCTTCTTCGCCGAGGTGCGGCGCGTCCTGGTGGCGATCGACGACCTGCCCCAGGTCGCCCGGCGCGTGGCAGGCGGCAGCCGGGTCCGTCTGCGGATCGTGAGCATGCCGCGCTTCGCCGCCAGCCTGCTGGCGCCGGCGGTGGCGCGCTTCCAGCGCCAGCATCCCGAGGTCGAGGTCGACGTGGCGATCGTTCATCGCCGCGAACTCGAACTAGCGGTGGCCAACCAATCCTTCGATCTCGGGATCGGCGCCCTGCCGCTGAACAATCCCGGGATCGATGCCCAGCCGTTGCTCAGCCTGCCGGCGGTCGTCGCCCTGCCGGCCGGACATCCCCTCGCCCGCCGCAAGTCCCTCGGGGCCCGTGACCTCGCCACCGAGACCGTGGTGGTGCTGGGCCCAGGCACCCAGTTGCGCCACGACGTCGAGACCATGTTCGCGGCAGAGGGCATCACCCTCCAGCCGAGGATCGTGGTCGATTCGCTTGAATTCGCCTGCCGCCTCGTCGCTCAGGGTGCCGGTGTGACCATCTCCGATCCGCTGACGCCGGCGGCCCTTGGCGCCGGAAAGCTGGCCGTGGTGCCCTGGCAGCCCCGGACATTGTTCCACGTCGGGGTGCTCCTGCCGGCCCTGATGCCCGCGTCGCGTTCAGTCGAGCAGTTCCTCGATTGCCTGCGCCGCGAAGCAAGGCAGTTCGGGACTACTGGCGTGCGAAGAGGCTCGCAATAAGACCCGACAGCCAGGCACGCATGCGATGGATCATGGCAGCCGTCCGCTGCCACAGCGGCAGGGCGCGGACGAAGCCGTAGATGCGGTCGCGCCAGGTGAACAGCCAGGTCTCAGCTCCCAGATACCAGGAGAGGCGCATCAAGGTCGGCCGCAGCACCTTGTAGAGCCGGGCGACCAGAGCGGTCGCGACCATCTTGCCGACCACGATCGAGACCGTTGCCAGCGCAAACTTGCCGTGCAGCGCGAACCAGACGGCCGCAAGCTTCACGGGCAGGACCAGCGTCGAGGGCGCGACGAAGGTGATCAGGGCAGCCCAGGGCGGCAGGCGCGCCAACCAGGCTTCCAGCCGGGCGATCCAGGGCAGCCGCGCGATGGCCGCCATCGCCACGCCGAGAGAGTGGAGAAGCACCTCCTCGAAGAACACGATCGCCGCGGCGATCGGGACGAACAGGAGTTCGAGGGCGCGTTTCAGATGGCGTTTCATCGAGCTGCAAACTAGGTATCGGATACTGGCTTTTCGGTGGCTGACATGTTCACGCGACGCACCCTTTCCAAACTTCTCGCCGCAGCGTCCCTGGCGCCCGCGACCGCATTGTCGCAGGGCCAACCGCCCCTGTCGCGCATCGCCTTCGGCTCCTGCGCCAACCAGACCATGCCGCAGGCGATCTGGGATCCCATTCTCGCCTACCGGCCCGACCTGTTCATCTTCGCCGGCGACAATGTCTATGGCGACTTCAACTCCTCGGGTGCAGACAATCTGAAGCGGGCCTACGACGAGGCGTCGCAGATCTCAGGCTATGCGAAGCTGCGCGGCACGGTCAGCCACCTCGCCGTCTGGGACGATCACGATTACGGCCTCAACGACGGCGGCGTCGAGTTCGCCCACAAGGGGCTGGCGAAGGACCTGTTCCTCGACTTCTGGAAGGTTTCCGAGACCGACATCCGTCGCACCCGTCCCGGCATCTACGATTCCCGGATCATTGGGCCGCAGGGCATGCGCGTGCAGGTCATCCTTCTCGACGTGCGCTGGTTCCGTTCGGCCCTCAAACCCACCGACCAGCGCGGGGCGCCGGGCAAGGAGCGGTACGTTCCCGACTCCGATCCCGCCAAGACAATGCTCGGCGCCGACCAATGGGCGTGGCTGGCCGAGGAGCTGCGCAAGCCAGCGGAACTGCGCCTGATCGTGTCGAGCACACAGGTCCTGGCCGAAGGCCATGGCTGGGAGCGCTGGGGCAACTTCCCGCTGGAGAAACAGAAGCTGATCGACACGATCCGCGCCAGCGGCGCCAAGGGCGTCGTGCTGCTGTCGGGCGACCGCCACATCGGCGCGCTCTATCGCGAGACGCCCGACGGGCTCTATCCGCTGTACGAGGCCACATCGAGCGGCCTCAACATGGTCTACTGGGCGGCCAAGGAACCCGGTCCCAACCGCCTCGGTGCGATCTATGCCGCCACCAACTTCGGCGTGGTCGACATCGACTGGTGGGAGCGCAAGCTGCTGCTGGCCCTGCGCGACGACGGCGGCAATACCCGCCGCTCCGTCGAGATCGGCTTCGATACGCTGGGCATTCCTGCCTAGTCGAGCTGGATGCCCAGCTCCTTGATGATCGCCGACCAGCGCGCGGTCTCTTCACGAATTAGCGTCGCGGTTTCCTTGCGGCCGCGGAAGATCGGGAAGTAGCCCAGGCTCACGAGCAGCGCGCTGACTTCCGGATCGGCGACGGCCTGACGGTAAGCTCCCTCTAGCCGATCGAGGATCGCAACCGGAGTCTGCGCCGGTGCGACGACGCCTTGCCATACGGACACGACAAGATTGGGCCACCCCTGCTCCACGGCGGTCGGCACGTCCGGCAGCGCCGGATGACGCTCGCGCGAGAGCACGGCGATGATGCGGACCTTGCCGGCATCCACCTGGCCCTTGTACATGCCGAAGCTCGAGATCATGAGCTGCACCCGGCCGCCCAGCATGTCGGCCAAGGCCGGCCCACCGCCGCGATAAGGCACGTGCAGGAAGTCGATGCCGGTCTGGCGCTTCACCACCTCGAAGCTGAGATGATCGACGCTGCCGAGACCACCCGAGCCGAAGTTGAGCTTGCCGGGCTGCTCCTTCGCGAGCGCCACGAATTCCTTGAGGTTCTTCACCGGCAGGTCGGCCGGGATCGCAAGCACCACGGCCGAATCGGCGCAGGTGCAGATCGGCGCAAGGTCGCGTTCCACGTTGGTCGTCAGGCTGCGATAGAGCAGCGGATTGGTGAGAACGACGCTGCTGTTCACATGGCCGATCGTGTAGCCGTCGGGCGGGCTCTTCGCGACGATCTCCAGGCCGACGCCGCCATTGGCGCCACCCTTGTTGTCGATCACGAAGGACTGGCCGAGCAGCGACTGGACCTTCGCCGCCAGCGGTCGCGCGACGAGGTCAGTGCCGCCGCCCGGCGGGAAACCGACGACGACTTTGACAGGGCGTGACGGATAGTCCTGGGCCCAGGCGGCCGCAAAAGGCACGCCCCCGAGGGCGGCCGCGAGCAAGCTCCGGCGATGCATTTCATTCCTCCCATACGGCCGGCTTCGTTGGCCGGCCTTGTGATTGTCTTGGCTCTCGCCGAGGTCAGGCCGCTTCGGCCTGCTGCTCCACGGTCGGACGATCGCCGCCCAAAGTCGTGCGGCGCATGTCGCGCACCTCGTTGCGGTCGAAACGCTTGGCGCGATGCATGGTCGCGCGATTGTCCCACATGACGAGATCGTACTGCCGCCACTGGTGCGAGTAGACGAACTCGCGCTGCGTCGCGTGCTCGGTCAGCTCACGCAGGTAGGAGCGCGCTTCCGGGATCGTCCAGCCGACGATGGCGCCGGCATGCGACGACAGGAACAACGACTTGCGGCCCGTCGCCTGATGCGTTCGCACGAGGCGCTGCAGCACCGGCTTGAAGCTGGCGATTTCCTCGGGCGTGAGATCGGTGAAGCCCACGGCGGCGCGCGAGTAGATCAGCGAGTGCTCGCAGATCAGGTCTTCGACCTCGCCCTTCGTGCGCTCGTCCAGCGCGTCGTAGGCGGCGCGCATGTCGGCGAAGTCGGTGTTGCCGCCCCAGGTCGGGATGGCGCGCGCCGACAGGGCCGAGAACTTGGCCGGGATCACCGCGTAGGAACTGTCGGAATGCCAGAGCCGGTCGCCCAGCTTGAAGAACCACTGACGATCGGTGGCCTCGATGATCTTGCCGTCCTTGGTCAGGTTGGAGAGATCGCCGATGCCGGCGCCGAGCCGGTTTTCCGACGCCTTGCGGATGTTGCCCGGCCTGGCCTTGACCTCGAGCTCGCCGAAATTCTTCGTGAAGGTGATCTGTTGTTCGTCGGTGATGTTCTGGTCGCGGAAGACGAGTACGCCGTAGCGGTTCATGCCCTCCTCGATGGTCACCGCTTCCTCCCGGCTGAGCGGCTTGGTCAGGTCGACGCCGGACACTTCGCCCACGAACACAGGGTGGATTTGCTTGATGGCGACGGTCATGAGGCCGTTCCTTTCCCTAAAAGGCTGTTGAAATGGGCTTTTGACAAGCGCCGCCGAACAGCATTGATCCGTCGATGATCGCCAGAACACCTGATTCAGGGGGGACGCCTCCCCCGATTCGTCTGATTCGTTTATTTCGTTTGTTTCGTTTATTCGCCAGAAACTCCGACTTGTTCAACGGCCGGCTGGAGCGCATCTTGTTATAACATGTAACAGTTTGGATCGGCGTCGCCGCCGATGTCAAAGCAAACCAGGGAAGCGGTGCCGCCTTGCAGCACGTCGAACACGTCAGTCTTTCCACCCAGGTGCTGCGTGAAATCCGCTCCGCCATCGTGCTGGGCGATCTCGCGCCGGGCGCGCGCCTCACCTTCCGGGACGTGGCGCAGCGCCTGAACGCCAGCGTCACGCCGGTGCGCGAAGCCTTGCTGCAGCTCGTCGCCGAGCGCGTGTTGAGTGTGGGCCCCGGCCGCACCATCACCGTCCCCCTCCTCACCTGCGCCGAGTTCCTGGAACTGCGGGCCATCCGCATGACGCTCGAAGGCATGGCGGCCGAAGCCGCGGCCCGGCAGGCCGGTGTGGCCTTGGCCGATGAGCTGGAAGAGATTCATCACCTGCTCGACAAGGCCAAGATCGCGCGCGATCCGCGCCAGGCCACGATCCAGAATCGCGCCTTCCATTTCCGCCTCTACGACGCGGCCGGACTGCCCGCGCTGCGCGGCATGATCGAGAACATCTGGCTGCGGACCGGCCCCTATCACCGCCACATCTTCGCCGATCCGAAGCAGCACATCTTCGACATGCCGGTGCGCAAGCTCGGCAAGCCGCGCCACGCGCATCGCGCGGTGATCGAGGCGCTGCGGGCGAACAAGCCAGCCGAGGTTCGCAAGGCCATCGAGGCGGACATCCTGTCCGGCGACCCGATCATCCTCCCGCATCTCGCGATGGAGCCGCTCGAACGCACGGAGAGCCTGTTGCGGAGCTTGCCCGAATTGGCCAGCGCACCCTCGACGCCTACCCCCAAAAGAAAAAGGGCCGCCTGAAGAGGCGGCCCGTTTCCCGACACGAGGTCGGATGTCAGGGGTCGTTGTTACTGCGGCTCGACGCCGGCGGCCTTGATGGCGGGCACCCACTTGTCGATCGACGCCTTGAGCTGGGCGGCAAGCGCTTCGGGCGTCGCGTCCTTGGCTTCCGGCAGATCGACGGCCTGCTCGATCAGGCGCGCACGCACCTTCTCGTCGCCGAGCGCGGTGACCAGCGCCTGGTTGAGCTTGGTGACGACATCCTTCGGCGTGCCCTTGGCGACGAAGAAGCCGTTCCAGATCGTGACCTCGTAGCCCTTGAGGCCGGCCTCGTCGATCGTCGGGACGTCGGGAAGCTGCGGCAGGCGCTTCAGCGTGCTGACGCCCAGCGCCTTGATGTTGCCGCCCTTGATCTGCGGCAGCACGTTCACGGCCTGGTCGACCATGTAGTCGAACTGGCCGCTGACGAGGTCGTTCAGCGCCGGACCGGTGCCCTTGTAGGGAATCTCCAGCACGTCGACCTTCATCATGCTGTTCAGCATCAGGCCGCCCAGATGCGAGGCGGCGCCGATGCCGGCCATGCCGTACTGCGCCTTCTTCTGGTTGGCCTTCACATAGGCCTCGAACTCCTTGAAGTCCTTGGCCGGCAGGTCCTTCTTGGTGACCAGCACCATCGGGTTGGTGCCGCCGAGGCCGACCGGCTCGAGGTCCTTCTGGCTGTCGTAGGGCAGCGTCTTGTAGAGCGCGATGTTCACCGCGAGGGTGCCCATGTGCGTGAACAGGATCGTGTAGCCGTCCGGCGTCGCCTTGGCCGCCTTGTTGACGCCGATCGTGCCGCCGGCGCCGCCGACATTGTCCACGATCATGGTCTGGCCGAGCGCCTCGCCCATGCGGGCGGTCAGCACGCGGGCCAGCGCATCGGTCGGGCCGCCGGCCGCGAACGGCACGACGACCGTGATCGGCTTGTTGGGATACGGCGCCTGGGCCATCGCGCCGAGCGGCGCGGCAGCCAGGGTGGCGGCCGCCGCGGCTGCCAGCAGGTTGCGTCTCTTCATCGGGATCCTCCCAAGCAGAACTGTGTAACGCGGCTGCTACACTGTCCGCACCAGCTCTGCAATGGCAGCGCCCACGGTCTTAGTGTCGCCGTTGCCGCCCAGATCCTTGGTCCGGGGACCGCCCTCGACCAGCGAGGCCGCGATGGCCCGCTCGATCGCCTCGGCGGCCTCGGGATAGCCCAGATGGCGGACCATCATGGCGCCCGACCAGATCTGGCCGATCGGATTGGCGATGCCCTTGCCCGCAATGTCAGGTGCCGAACCGTGCACCGGCTCGAACATCGACGGGTACTTGCGCTCCGGGTTGATGTTGCCCGACGGCGCCACGCCAATCGAACCGGTCAGGGCGGGGCCGAGGTCGGACAGGATGTCGCCGAAAAGGTTGGAGCCGACCACCACGTCGAACCAGTCCGGGTTGCGCACGAAATGCGCCGTCAGGATGTCGATGTGATACTGGTCCGCCTTGATGTTCGGGTACTTCTTGCACATCTCGGCGAAGCGCTCGTCCCAGAACGGCATCGTGTGGATGATACCGTTCGACTTGGTGGCCGAGGTCACGTGCTTCTTCTTCGTCGTGCTGGCGAAGTCGAAGGCGAATTTGAGGATGCGGTCGACGCCCTTGCGGGTGAAGATCGACTGCTGAATGGCCATCTCGTCGTCGGTGCCCTGGAACATGCGGCCGCCGATCGAGCTGTACTCGCCCTCGGTGTTCTCGCGCACGACCCAGAAATCGATGTCGCCCGGCTTGCGGTTGGCAAGCGGGCTGGGCACGCCCTCGAACAGGCGCACGGGACGCAGGTTCACGTATTCGTCGAAGTCGCGACGGATCGGGATCAGCAGCCCCCACAGCGACACGTGGTCGGGTACGCCCGGCCAGCCCACGGCGCCCAAGAAGATGCTCTCGAACCCCTTCAGGGTTTCCATGCCGTCGTCCGGCATCATCTTGCCGGTCTTCACCAGCCGATCGCACGACCAGTCGAAATCGGTGAACTCGAGCTCGAAGTTGAAGCGCCGCGCGGCGGCCTCCAGAACCTTCACGCCTTCCGGCAGAACTTCCTTACCGATTCCGTCACCCGGAATTGATGCGATCTTGTGCTTGGCCATTCAAAAATCCTCCCGAACCGGGCGGAACGTAGCAGCGCGCCTTAGCCATGCAAGCGCGGCATTGCCCGTGGCGAACGCTCACGCCAATATGAACGGACGTTTACCCCGGAGTGGCCATGACGTTCGACCTCAAGATTACCGGCGGCACCATCGTCGACGGCACCGGCAAACCCGGCTTCGTCGGCGATCTCGGGATCAAGGACGGCAAGGTCGTTGCGATCGGCAAGGCCGACGGCCCCGCCACGCAGACGATCGACGCCACGGGCAAGGTCGTCTCGCCGGGCTTCGTCGACGTGCACACGCACTACGACGCCCAGATCCTGTGGGATCGCATGCTCACCATCTCGCCGTGGCACGGCGTCACCACCACGGTGATCGGCAATTGCGGCTTCGGCGTCGCGCCGACCAAGGAAATCCACCGCAAGATCATCATGCAGACCCTGGAAAAGGTCGAAGGCATGAGCCTGGAGGCGCTGGAAGCCGGCCTCGGCACGGCGTGGCCGTTCGAGACCTTCCCGCAATATCTCGACACGCTGGAGAAGCGCGGCTCCGCCATCAACGTCGCCGCCCTGTTCGGCCATACGCCGCTGCGCCTCTACGTGATGGGCGAGGAATCGACCGAGCGCGCCGCCACGGCCGACGAGATCGGCAAGATGAAGGTGCTGGTGCGCGAGGCGATGGACGCCGGCGCGATCGGCTTCGGCACCTCGGTCTCGGTCAGCCACAGCGGCTACGGCGGCAAGCCGGTGCCCAGCCGCCAGGCGACGCCCGAGGAGATGGACTCGCTGGTCTCGGTGATGGGCGAGCTGAAGCGCGGCCTGATGCAGATCACCATCGGCCGCGATTTCTCGACCCGCCACATGGCCGAGGTCAGCCGCAAGTACAACATCCCCGTGACCTGGACCGCCCTGCTCTCCCACCTCTACGGCCCGGGCGGCCATCGCAAGCAGCTCGACCTCGCCGCCGAGCAGCGCAAGTCGGGCGCCATGGTGATCCCGCAGGTGAGCTGCCGGCCGCTGAACTTCGAGGTCACCTTCGCCGAGCCGTTCATCTTCGACGTGATGCCGTTCATGAACGAGCTGGCGAAAGCCGACGCCAGGGAACCCGGCGCCCGGCGCCGCGCCTATGCCGATCCGGCCTGGCGCGAGAAGCTGCGCAGCGAGGTGACGCCGCTGTTCCAGAAGTGGTGGGACCGCGTCGTCATCGCCTGGTCGCCGTCGCATCGTGAGCTGGAGGAGATGCCGCTCGCCGTGGCCGCCGCCAAGCTCGGCAAGGATCCGGTCGACCTCGCCCTCGACATCTCGCTGGCCGACGACCTGCAGACCCGCTTCCGCATGGCCGTCATGAACTTCGACGAGAAGGAAGTGGCCGAGCTGATCACCGATCCGAACACGATCATCGCACTGTCGGACGCCGGTGCCCATGCCAGCCAGCTCTGCGACGCCTGCTACTCGACCCACCTGCTCGGCCACTGGGTGCGCGACCGCAAGGTCTTCACGATCGAGGAAGCCGTGCACAATCTCACGCAGCGCCCGGCCGAGATGTTCGGCATCACCGACCGCGGCGTGCTGGCCGAGGGCCGTCCCGCCGACGTCGTCGTCTTCGATCCGAAGACCGTGGCTCCCGGTCCGCTGAAGCGCGTCCACGACATGCCGGCCGGCGCCGACCGTCTGGTGTCCGAGGCGAACGGCATCGAGGCCGTCATCGTCAACGGCAAACTCATCCGCCAGGACAACAAAGACACCGTCGCGGCCAACGACAAGCTGCCCGGTCGTCTGCTAAGACACGGCCGCGCCGCTTAAGCGTATATTTCCAGGGAGAGAGACCAGTGATCCACGTCATCGCGATCATCACCGCCAAGCCCGGCAAGCGCGACGAAGTCCTCAAGAACTTCAAGGCC
The DNA here is from genome assembly GCF_058803965.1 of Reyranella sp. GW821-FHT14A01. NCBI lineage: Bacteria > Pseudomonadati > Pseudomonadota > Alphaproteobacteria > Hyphomicrobiales > Reyranellaceae > Reyranella > Reyranella sp. GW821-FHT14A01. Next base: position 111,257 of record NZ_JBXAPM010000003.1, on the reverse strand, counting down.
AACGTCCCGGCCGTGCACGCCGAGAAGGGCTGCATCGAGTACGGTGCGACCGTCGACACCGACGGCGGCCCGTTCGCCAAGTTCGGCGCCGACACGTTCGTCGTCATCGAGAAGTGGGAAACCATGGACGACCTCAAGGCCCACGGCGCGTCGGAGCACATGAAGGCCTATGCCACCAAGAACAAGGACCTGCTCGCCGATCGCGCCGTCCACGTCCTGCAGAACGCTTGATCTCCGTCACTGAAGCCGACGTCGCCGCGTACGAACGCGACGGCGTCGTCTGCCTGCGCGGCGCCTTCGATGCCGTGTGGGTCGGAATCCTGTGCGAGGCGGTCGAACGCGACCTCCTGAAGCCCGGCCCCAACGCGACCAACTTCGCGGAAGGCAGCACCGCGGGCAAATTCTTCGGCGACATGTTCATGTGGCGGCGGGACAACGATTTCCGCCTCGCCGCGCTCACGTCTCCCGCCGGGGAGATCGCCGCCGCGTTGATGCGCTCCGAAGGCGCCGACTTCTTCTACGACCAGCTCTTCGTGAAGGAGCCCGGCACGGCCCATCCGACGCCGTGGCACCAGGACCAGCCCTATTGGCCCGTCACCGGCCGGCAGATCGCCTCGGTCTGGATCGCCCTCGACGACATCGACCTCAGCAACGGTGCCGTCGAGTTCATCGCCGGTTCGCATCGCTGGGGCGTCAACTACCGGCCGACGCCGTTTCGCAAGGGCCATGAGGTCAAGTTCACGTCGAGCGACCTCGTGCAGATCCCCGACATCGACGCCGACCGTAGCAAATACGACATCCGCTCGTGGCAGATGGAACCCGGCGACTGCCTCGTCTTCCACGCCATGATCGTGCACGGCGCACCGGGCAACGACACGCCGGGCGCCCGCCGGCGCGGCCTGTCGTTGCGCTACACCGGCGACGACGCGCGCTACGACCCGCGCCCCGGCACCTTCCAGTTCCCCCACACGCCCGACCTCGCCGCCGGCGCCCCGATGACCTGCGACCTCTTCCCGAGAGTCTGGCCGCGGCGTTAGGGCTGAGCGAATCTCAGCCCGGCAACTCCCCATTTGAATAAGGCGAAAGGTCCCTCGCTTACGCTCCAGGGCGGGGGTTACCCCGCCCGCGATGACAATTTTGTTGGGATTTGCGCAGTACGCCGATCAAACAAACGGTGTCATCCCGAGCGTAAGCGAGGGACCTTTGTCTCATATGCGATAGCCTGCATTTGAATGGGGAGGATGGTGATTCTAGTCTCCCCGCCCAATTCGAGGGCAGCTTCAATGGAACAACCCGGCATCGATCAGGTGACACAGGTCACCAACACATCGTGGTTCGCCCGCCTCGGGCAGGCGGTCGTCGGCGTGCTGATGGGCTTTGTGTTGGTCGTCGTATCGATCGGCCTGTTGTTCTGGAACGAGGGCCGGGCGATCCGCACGGCGCAGGGACTGACCGAGGGTGCGAGCATCGTGCGCAGCGTTTCGGCCGACAAGGTCGATCCCGCGAACGACGGCAGGCTGATCCATGTCAGCGGCATGCTCTCGACCGCCGGCCCCGTGGACGATCCCGACTTCGCCGTCCGGGTCCGTGGCGTGCGCCTCGAGCGGCATGTCGAGGTGTATCAGTGGAAGGAGGAGACCCACAGCGAGAGCCGCACCCGGCTGGGCGGCGGCGAGGAGCGCACCACGACCTACAAGTACGTGCGCACCTGGTCGGACAAGCCGATCGATTCGGATCGCTTCAGGGAGCCGCAGGGCCACACCAACCCGGTGATGATTTACCAGTCGCGGGATCTGCTGGCGGCGGGCACGCGGCTCGGCACTTTCGCCGTTCCCGATACGCTGCTGCACGGCTTCGGTGAAGCCAAGCGCCTGCCCGCCACGGACGCCCAGGTCAACGCACTGCAGAACCGTGTCGAGAAGCCCGTCTCGCTGAACGACGGCGTGCTCTATGCCGGCCGCGATCCATCGCAGCCGGCGATCGGCGACATGCGCATCTCCTTCTCGGAAGTGCCGTTGCAGAACGCCAGTGTGGTCGCCGCCCAATCCGGATCAGGGGCCGGATCCGGCTTCGCACCCTTCCCCACCAACACCGGCACCACGGTCGAGCTGATCTCGCCGGGCATCGTCGATGCCAAGATCATGTTCCAGCATGCGCAGGAAGAGAACGTCACCATGACCTGGATGCTGCGCCTGATCGGCGTGATCTTCATGCTGGTGGGCTTCGCCCTCGTGCTGCGGCCGCTCGCCGTCGCGGGCAGTGTGATCCCGCTGCTGGGCGACGTGATCGCCGCCGGCACGTTCCTGGTGGCGCTGGTCTGCACCATGGCCATCGCGCCGGTCGTGATCGCGGTCGGCTGGCTATGGTACCGGCCGCTGATCGGCATCGGCGTGTTGGTGGCCGGCGTTGCCGCGACCTGGGGGCTGGCGAAGCTGATGCACGCGCGGGCGGCGGCAAAGAAGGCGGCCACCGGTCCCGCCTGAGCGGGCTGAACGTCAGGTGGCGGCGATGACGCCCTTCAGCACGATGTCGAGCATACCGGTTCCGAGCAGGTCGCGGTTCGACCAGGGGAAGTCGGGCTTCAGGATCAGCGCCGAGACAACGCCGTGGATGCCCATCCAGCAGAGTTCGGCACAGGTGTCGGGCGGATAGTTGAGTTTGAGGCCGCCCTGCTTGGCCTCGACGAAGATCGCCACCAGCCGCTGGAACACGATGGCGCCGCCGATACCCGGCCGCGTCGGGTCGTCCGTCGGCATCTTGTGGCCGAGCTTGCGGATCGATTCCGGGATGTTCGAGCCCAGGAAGATCAGCTTGTACTCGTCGGGGTGCGCGAGCCCGAACTTGAGATAAGCCTCGCCGAAGCGGCGGATGCGCTCGCGCGGATCGCTGACGGAACTCTCGATCTCGGTGATGCTCTCGATCAGGTACCCGAAGGTCTGATCGCAGAGCGCGAGCATCATCTGCTCCTTGTCGAGGAAATAGAGATACAGCGCAGGCGCGGACACGCCGACGCGATCGGCGATGCGCCGGATCGTCGTGGCCTCGTAGCCCTGCTCCAGGAACAGTTCCTTGGCGGCCTGGAGGATCTCGTCGCGGCGGGTATGGCCCTCGCCGCGCTTCTTCCGACCGCCTGTCGCCGCTGTTGAAAAAGCGTTCACTCGGGTTCTCCTGCCCTTGACTCTTATATTAACACAGATAAGTTATCAATGGTAAGTTAACGGCGTTTAGATTCACTGTCCCATTGTAAACGTCCGAAGGAAGGCCCGCCATGCGTCTCCCCAACGTTCAGCTCCCCGCCAAGTTTCCCGCGAAGCTGGCCGCCTTGGGCGCAGCCGGCGTGATTCTGGCGGGAGGCGCCTTCGCCGCCTTCTCCTTCCATGCGAACGCCAGCCGTCCCGCGGCCAACAGCGAACCGGTCTTGCGGCCTGCCCGCGTCGCCGATATCGCCTACAAGAAGCAGAGCCAGGCGCTGCTGCTGGCGGGCACCGTCGTTCCCCGCATCGAGAGCACGCTGGGCTTCCGCGTCTCGGGCAAGATCGTCCAGCGCTCGGTCGATGTCGGCGCGGTGGTGAAGGCCGGCGACGTGATCGCGACGCTCGATCCGGCGGATTACAAGCTCGCCGTCGACAATGCCCGCGCCGCTCTCGCTTCCGCGGAAGCCGACTATGCCCGCGCCAAGGCCGACCATGAGCGTTACCTGAACCTGCGCGGCAGCACCGCCTTCGTACCGCAGACCCTCGACCAGCGTCAGTCCATCGCCTCGACCGCGCTCGCCCGCGTCGACCAGGCCAAGAGCCAACTCGCCTCGGCCGAGAACAACCTTGCCTACACGGTGCTCCAGGCCGACACGGCGGGCGTCGTCACCGCGGTGCAGGCCGAGGTCGGCCAGGTCATGGCGCAGGGCCAGGGCGTGGTGCGCGTTGCCCGCACGAACGAGCTGGAGATCGTGGTCGGCGTGCCCGAGCATCGCCTGAAGGTCGTGCGTGAAAACCCGACCGCCACCTTCGAGCTGTGGTCGGATCCCGGCAAGCGCCATGCGGCCAGGCTGCGCGAGCTCTCGCCCAGTGCCGATCCCGTGACCCGCACCTACGCAGCCCGCTTCAGCATCATCGAGCCGCCAGAGTTCATCGGCCTCGGCATGACGGCGACCCTGGGCTTCGCGCGTCCCGACAATGCACCGGTCGCCGAAGTGCCGCTGTCCGCCATCTTCCAGCGCGGCACGCAGCCGGCCGTGTGGGTCGTCGATCGCGACAGCGGCGCGGTGGAACTGCGGCCCGTCACGATCGCGCGCTGGCGCGACGACACCGCCGCCATCGCCTCCGGCGTCAAGGACGGCGAGCTGATCGCCACGGCGGGCGTGCACAAGCTGGAGACCGGCCAGAAGGTGAAGCCGCTGCAACAGCAGCAACAGGCGGCGCGCTAACGCCCTCTATCGGCGGGGAGACGATCCATGACGACGCGCACCAACCTGTCGGCGCTGGCGCTGAAGTACAGCACGCTCACCGTGTTCTTCATGATCGCGCTGACGCTTGCGGGCTTCTACGCCTTCTTCAATCTCGGCCGCGCCGAGGATCCGCCCTTCACCATCAAGCAGATGGTCGTGTCGGCCGCCTGGCCCGGCGCCACCTCGCGCGAGGTCGAGCAGCAGGTCACCGAGAAGATCGAAACCAAGCTGCAGGAACTCCCCTATTTCTACAACGTCCAGAGCTACACCAAGCCCGGCGAGACGGTGATCTACGTCTCGCTGCGGGATGACACGCCGCCGGGCAAGGTGGCGGACCTCTGGTATCAGGTGCGCAAGAAGGTCGGCGACATCCGGAACTCGCTGCCGCAGGGCGTGGTCGGTCCGTTCTTCAACGACGAATACGGCGACACCTATGCCTTGATCTGGGCTTTCGAGGCCGACGGTTTCTCGCCGGCCGAGGTCAAGGAGATCGCCAAGGCGGTGCGTCAGCGCCTGCTGCGCGTGCCCGACGTCACCAAGGCCGACCTGTTTGGCCTCCAGGACGAGAAGATCTACATCGAGTTCAGCCATACGCGGCTGGCCATGCTGGGCGTCCCGGTCGACCAGATTCTCGAGGTCGTGCGCCGCCAGAACGCCATCGTGGCGACCGGCACGGTCGAGACCAAGGGCGAGCGCGTCGCCGTCCGCGTCGACGGCGCGCCGACTTCGGCCGAACAGCTTCTGGCGCTCCCCTTCACCGCCAACGGCCAGACCCTGACTCTAGGCGACGTCGCCGAGATCAAGCGCGGCTACCAGGACCCGCGACAGCTCGCCATGCGCTTCAATGGCAAGTCGGTGATCGGCCTCGGCGTCGTGATGGCCCCGGGCGGCAATGTCGAGAAGCTGGGCGCCGCCCTCGACAAGACGATGAAAGAGGTCGAGGCCGGCCTGCCGGTCGGCATCACGGTGCATCGCATCGCCAACCAGCCCGAGGTCGTGGAAAAGTCGTTCGAGGAGTTCAGCTCCTCGCTCCTCGAAGCACTGGCCATCGTGCTGGTGGTCTCGTTCATCAGCCTCGGCATCCGCACCGGCGTCATCGTGGCTCTGTCGGTGCCGCTGGTGCTGGCCATCACCTTCGTGGGCATGCTGCTGCTGGGCATCGACTTCCAGCGCATCTCGCTCGGCGCGCTGATCATTGCGCTGGGCCTGCTGGTCGACGACGCCATCATCGCGGTCGAAATGATGATGGTTAAGCTGGAACAGGGCGCGAGCCGTCTCGAGGCCGCCACCTACGCCTACACCTCGACCGCCTTCCCCATGCTGACAGGCACGCTCGTGACCGCCATCGGCTTCGTGCCGGTGGGCTTCGCACGCTCCGGCGCCGGCGAATACACCAACTCGATCTTCTGGGTCGTCGGCCTGTCGCTGATCATCTCGTGGTTCGTGGCCGTCCTGTTCACGCCGTGGATGGGCTACCACCTGCTGCCGACGCCCAAGGTCCAGCATCACGATCCATACAACGGCCGCCTCTATACGTTCTTCCGCAAGCTGGTCACCTGGTGCGTCACCTGGCGCAAGACGACCATTGCCATCACGGCATTGGCCTTCGTGGGCTCGCTCGCGGCGTTCGGTCTGGTCTCCAAGCAGTTCTTCCCGACCGCCAACCGGCCGGAGCTGATCGTCGACCTCAAGCTGGCGCAGGGCGCCTCGTGGAGCGCCACCGACGCCGAGGTCGCCAGGCTCGAAACGTGGCTCGGCAACAACGCTGACGTGGCCTCGTACACGGCCTATGTCGGCGCCGGCAGCCCGCGCTTCTACCTGCCGACGGTACCGGAGCTGGCCAACGCCAACTTCGGCCAGATCATCGTCATGACCAAGGATCTGGTGGCGCGCGAGCGGGTCGTGGCCGAGCTCGACAGCCTCTTCAAGCAGGACTTCGAGGCCGTGCGCGCCCGCGTGCAGCGCCTGCAGAACGGCCCGCCGGTCAGCTACCCCGTGATGTTCCGCGTCTTGGGAGACGATCCGCAGCTGGTTCGCAAGGTGGCGGAACAGGTGCGGCAGGTCTTCAAGGCCGATCCCGCGACGCGCGACGTCAACTTCGACTGGAACGAGCTCGCCAAGACGGTGCGCCTCGAGGTCGACCAGGCCAAGGCGCGCGCGCTGGGCGTCGATTCGCAGGCGCTGGGCAACACGCTGCAGACCCTGCTGACGGGCATCAACGTCACCCAGTATCGCGAGCGCACCGAATCGATCGACGTGGTCGCCCGCGCCGTCGCGCCGGAGCGGCTGAGCGTCGAGGGGCTGGAGGCGATCAACATGCGCACCTCGACGGGTGGCGTCGTTTCGCTGGCCCAGCTCGCGACGCTCAAGTTCGAGCTGGAGGAGCCGATCCTCTGGCGGCGCAACAAGGACCTGCTGATGACCGTCCGCGCCGGCGTGGCCGACGGCGTGCAGGGTCCCGACGTGGCCGCCCGCATCGACAAGGCGCTGGCGCCGGTCCGCGCCACCCTGCCGCCCGGCTACCGCATCGAGGTCGGCGGCGACCAGGAGGAGTCGGCCAAGAGCCAGGCGTCGATCTTCAAGATGATGCCGCTGATGGCCTTCCTGATGGTGCTATTCCTGATGCTGCAGCTCCAGAGCTTCTCCAAGCTCGCGCTGGTGCTGCTGACCGCCCCGCTCGGCCTGATCGGCGTGTCGCTGTTCCTGCTGCTGTTCAACCAGCCCTTCGGCTTCGTCTCGCTGCTGGGCGTGATCGCGCTCGCGGGCATGATCATGCGCAACTCGGTGATCCTGGTGGACCAGATCGACCAGGACATCGCCGCCGGCCATGCCAAGTGGGACGCGGTGATCGACGCCACCGTGCGCCGCGCCCGCCCGATCCTGCTGACCGCCGGCACCGCGATCTTCGCCATGATTCCGCTGTCGCGCAGCGTCTTCTGGGGCCCGATGGCCGTCGCCCTGATGGGCGGCCTGCTGGTCGCCACCGCCCTCACCTTGCTCTTCCTGCCGGCGCTCTATGCGGCGTGGTTCAGGGTGAAGAAGCCGGTTGCCGCGACGGAGACGGCACCGGCCCGCCACGTCCCGCCGCCGCTCGCCATCGCGGCGGAGTGATCAGGAGATCCGACCTTCGGCGGTCTGGATGTCCGTCGTCCGCGCAGCGCTGGTCGCGACGATAATCTCGATGCCGTGGGCGATGTCGTCGACGGCCATCGACGGCGCGCCGCCCAGCCGCGCCGCCTGCTCGGGCACGTAGGGAATGTGCAGGAAGCCGCCGCGCATCTTCGTCGCGTGGCTCTCGATGATGTCCATCAGCGAATAGAGGATGTGATTGCAGACGAAGGTGCCGGCGGTGTTCGACACGACGGCCGGCAGTCCCGCCTTGCGCATCTCGGCGACGCAGGCCTTGATCGGCAGATTGGAGAAGTAGGCCGCCGGACCGTCCGCGCGCACCGGCACGTCGATCGGCTGTTTCCTATCGTTGTCGGGGATGCGCGCGTCCTGGACGTTGATGCCGACCCGCTCGAGGCAGAGTTCGGTGCGGCCGCCGGCCTGGCCGACGCACAGCACGATGTCGGGCTTGGCCTTGTCGATCGCCTCGCGCAGCGCCTTGGCGGACTTGGCGTAGGAAGTCGGAAGGACCGCGGTCACCACGGTGACCTTGCCGATTTTCTTCTTCAGCCGGCTCACCGCCAAGGACGAGGGATTGACCTTGTCGCCGCCGAACGGATCGAAGCCTGTCACCAACGCACGCATGCAATTTCCTCAAACGAAAGGGCGCCCGGTTAGGGGCGCCCCGACGTTAGTCCTTCGAATGCCGAACGGCTACTTGTTGGCCTTGTCGACCGCGCGGCGGGCCATCACGCCCACCAGATGGGCGCGATACTCGGCGCTGCCGTGGATGTCGCTGTTGAGGTCCGTGGCCGGTACCTTGATGTCCTTGATGGCGTCCGAGGAGAAGTTCTTGGACAGGGCCTCTTCCATCGCCTTCACCCGGAACACGCAGGGGCCGGCGCCGGTCACGGCGACTCGCACGCCGGACGCCGTCTTGGCGACGAACACGCCGACCATCGCGTAGCGCGAGGCCGGGTTCGGGAACTTCATGTAGGCAGCCTTCTCGACCTTCGGGAAGCTGATTGAGGTGACGATCTCGCCGTCGCCCAGCGCCGTTTCGAACAGGCCCTTGAAGAAGCTGTCGGCCGTGTGCGTGCCGGTGTTCGTCGTCACCGTGGCGTTCAGGGCCACGACGGCCGCCGGATAGTCCGCCGCCGGATCGTTGTTGGCCACCGAGCCGCCCATCGTGCCGCGGTTGCGGACCTGCGGGTCGCCGATATGGCCGGCCAGGTCGGCCAGCGCCGGGATGTTGCTCTTCACGTCGGCCGAGGTGGCGACATCGCCATGCTTGGTCATGCCGCCGATGACGACGTTGTTGCCCTCGACTTTGATGCCGACCAGTTCCTTGACGTCACCGAGATCGACGACATCGCTCGGCCGCGCCAGGCGCTGCTTCAGCGTCGGGATCAGGGTCATGCCGCCCGACATCGGGCGGGCTTCCTCGTTGCCCTTGAGCAGCTTGACGGCGTCTGCGACCGACTTCGGGCGGTGATAGGCAAAATCGTACATCTGGATTTCCTCCGTTTACTCGGCGGGCGCGTGTTGGGCGCCCTGGATCGACTGCCACACGTTGAGCGGCGTGGCGGGCATTTCGACATGCTTGACGCCGATCGGCGCCAGCGCGTTGTGGACTGCGTTCATCACGGCCGCGGGAGCCGCGATCGCCCCCGCCTCGCCGCATCCCTTCACGCCCAGCGGATTGTGCGGGCACGGGGTGACCTTGGAGCCGAGCTTGAACGACGGGAAGTTGTCGGCGCGCGGCATGGTGTAGTCCATGAACGAGCCGCTGAGCAGCTGGCCGGTGTCCTTGTCGTAGACGGCGCCCTCGAACAACGCCTGGCCGACGCCCTGGACGATGCCGCCATGGACCTGCCCCTCGACGATCATCGGATTGATGATGTTGCCGAAATCGTCGACCGCGGTATGGGCGATGACCTCGACGATGCCGGTGTCGGGATCGATCTCGACTTCGCAGATCTGCGTGCCGGCCGGATAGACGAAGTTGGACGGGTCGTAGAAGGCGTTCTCGTCCATGCCGGGCTCGAGTTCCTCAAGGGGGTAGTTGTGCGGCACGTAGGCGGCGAACACCGCCTGCGCCAGCGGCACGTTCTTGTCCGTGCCGGCCACCTTGAAGGTGCCCTGCTCGAACACGACGTCGGCCACGTCGGCTTCCATCAGATGGGCCGCGATCTTCTTGCCCTTGGCGATGACCTTGTCGGCCGCCTTCATGATCGCCGAGCCGCCGACCGCCAGCGAACGGGAGCCATAGCTGCCCATGCCGAACGGCGTGGTCGCGGTGTCGCCGTGGATGACCTCGACATTCTCGATCGGTACACCGAGCTTGTCGGAGATCAGCTGGGCGAAAGTCGTCTCATGGCTCTGGCCGTGGCTGTGGGCGCCGGTCAGGACCTGGACGTTGCCCGTCGGGTTGAACTTGATCTGCGCCGACTCCCACTGGCCGACGCCGCCACCCAGCTGGCCGATCACCCGCGAGGGTCCCAGGCCGCAGGCCTCGATGTAGGAGGAGAAGCCGATGCCGCGCAGCTTGCCGCGCGCCTTGGCCTCGGCCCGGCGGGCCTCGAAGCCCGGGTAGTCGGCGATCTTCATCGCCTCGTCGATGATCGGCGGGTAGTTGCCCGAATCGTACTGCAGCGCCACCGGCGTCTGGTACGGGAAGGCCGTCGACGGAATGAAGTTCTTCCGGCGCAGCTCGGCCGGATCCATCTTCAGCTCGGCCGCCGCCTTGCTGACGATCGTCTCGATGACGAAGGTCGCCTCGGGACGGCCGGCGCCGCGATAGGCATCGACCGGCGCCGTGTGCGTCACCGCCGCCTTCACGTTGGCGTAGATGACCGGCGTCGTGTACTGGCCGGCCAGCAGGGTCGCGTACAGATAGGTCGGCACCGCCGTCGAGAAGGTCGACAGGTACGCGCCCATATTGGCGATCGTCTCGACCTTGAGGGCGAGGAACTTGCCCTCCTTGTCGAGCGCCAGCTCGGCATGGGTGACATGGTCGCGGCCATGGCAGTCGGTCTGGAAGGACTCGCTGCGCTCGGCCGTCCACTTGATCGGCCGGCCGACCCGCGAGGCCGCCCAGCAGACCATCGTCTCGTCGGCGTAGCAGAAGATCTTGCTGCCGAAGCCGCCGCCCACGTCGGGGGCAATGACCCGCAGCTTGTGCTCGGGGATGCCCAGTACGAAGGCCGACAGGATCAGGCGCAGCACGTGCGGGTTCTGCGAGGTCGACCAGAGCGTGTAGTTGCCCGTGCCCTTGTCGTAGTCCGCTGCCGCCGCGCGCGGCTCCATGGCGTTGGGGATCAGACGATTGTTGACGATGTCCATTTTGGTGACGTGCGCCGCCTTGGCGAACGCCGCCTCGACATCGGCCTTCACACCGATCTCCCAGTCGTAGATCAGGTTGCCCGGCGCTTCGGCGTGGACCTGTGGCGCGTCCTTGTCGAAGGACTTGGCCAGGTCGACATTGGCCGGCAGGACTTCGTAGTCGACCTTGATGGCCTCGGCTGCATCCCTCGCCTCGTCATGGCTGTTGGCCACGACCATGGCGACGGTGTCGCCGACATAGCGGACGGTGTCGACCGCCATGACCGGATGCGGCGGCGCCTTGTGCGGCTCGCCGTTCTTATCCTTCACCACCCAACCGCAGATCAGGCCGCCCACCTTGGCATCGGCAAGATCCTTGCCGGTGAAGATGTTGACGACGCCTGGATTCTTCTCCGCTGCCGAAATGTCGATGCTCTTGATCTTCGCATGGGCATGCGGCGAACGCAGGAAATACGCGTAGGTCGCCCGTGCGAGGGGCAGATCGTCGACATAGCGACCGGTTCCCGTCAGGAAGCGCTTGTCTTCCGTACGCAGAACGCGGGCACCGATTCCGGTAGCGGAGGTCATGGCTTACACCCCTGCGGTTTTCATAGCCGGCGCAGCGGCCAGGATTGCCTTCACGATGTTGTGGTAGCCGGTGCAACGGCAGAGATTGCCTTCGAGCTCGCGGCGCACCGTGGCTTCGTCGAGCTGGTAGTTGTGACGCTTCACCATGTCGATAGCACTCATCACCATGCCGGGGGTACAGAAGCCGCACTGCAGGGCATGGTTGTCGCGGAAGGCTTCCTGCATCGGGTGCAGCTTCTCGGCGCTCTCGGCCAGGCCTTCGATCGTCGTGACGTTGGCGCCGACGGCCTGGACCGCGAGCATGGTGCAGGACTTCACCGACTGGCCGTCCACATGGACGACGCAGGCGCCGCACTGGCTGGTGTCGCAGCCGACATGGGTCCCGGTCATGCCGAGATGCTCGCGCAGGAACTGAACCAACAGCGTGCGCGCCTCGACCTTACCCGAGACGGACTTGCCGTTGACGGTCATGGCGACGGAAATGGTCATACTTAATTCTCCCCTCACGTATTGGTTCGCGGCTGCGCCAACTACGCGCGTCCGCCGGGCGTTGGCCCGACTCTCGCAAGCCCTCTACATTCCGGTCAAGGGAATTGCAGGATTCTGTCGCTAACTGCTAACGACTCGCAAGAAAGACCAGAATCAGAAAGACGGCACCGACGCCGATGATCGTCCAGTGCCTGAAGCCACGCTGCGCTGCAGCAGACGGCACGGGCGGCGGAAGCTCGCCTGACGGCGCCACGATCAGGCAGCCGCGACCGGCGGCGGTGCGCCGACGCTCTCCGCGAACTTGCCGAAGAACTGGTCCGCCAGCTTCTTGGCCGTGCCCGTGATCAGGCGCGCCCCGACCTGCGCGATCTTGCCGCCGACCTGGGCATCCACGTCATACTTCAGGATCGTGTCACTGCCGTCTTCCGTGAGCGTCACGACTGCGCCGCCCTTGGCGAATCCCGCGACACCGCCCTGCCCTTCGCCGGTGATCCTGTAGCCGTTCGGCGGGTCGATGTCGGAGAGCGTGACCTTGCCGCCGAACGCCGCGCTGACGGGGCCGATGCGCAGGCGGACCTTGGCCGTCATCTCGGTGGGAGAAAGCATCTCCAGCGATTCGCAGCCGGGAATGCAGGCCTGCAAAATGGCCTGGTCGTTCAGCGCCGCGAAGACCTTCTCGCGCGACGCACCGATCCTGTATTCGCCCTTGATTTCCATGTCGTAACTCCCGGCTCTGCGCCTACCACTTGTTGGTATAGGAGTCCGGCGGCAATTCTGCCAGTGGCTCGCGTACCGAGAGGTAGATGGTGGCGATGTAAGGAACGGCCATCAACAGCGCCAGGCACGCGAACCAGTTCGCCTGGGTGTTCCAGAACAGCGTGCGGATGACCCAGCGCCCGCCGTCCGCCGAGACGAAGCCGCCGGCGCCGCCATCGTGCAACTTGATGGCGCCCTCGGTTACGACCATGACGACGGCCCAGAAGATCAGCATGGCGGCGAAGAATATCTCGGGCCAGACCGGCGCAAAGCGGCTGAGCCGGCGGTCCATGCGCACGAAGCCGCGGCTACCGTCGTAGCCCAGCAGGCGGCCGAACGAGAGCGCCCGGGCGAGGCGATGGTCGCGTGCCACCGGCTCGCTGCGCAGGACCGTGATGGTCTTCCACAGCATCAGCACGATGCTCGGGATCACGAAGCTCCAGATCGGGAAGTCGCGGTAGCGGCCGTCGATGGCGATCTGGCGGAACCAGTCGCCGATGCGGATCACCCCGTCGTACCAGTCGATGCTGATGACGATCAGGTAGAAGATGCAGAGGATCGTGAGCGCGAGATAAAGCACCTGCGCCAGCAGGTCGGCGCGCTGCAGGATGCGGTAACGCGGCAGTTCACGCCAGGCACGCCAGGATTCGCGCACCCGGGCGCTGTAGAGCGATGGGTCGGCCGATTGGCCGGTCAGGCTGTCCGAAATACCCCGCAGCAGGGCATAGCTGAACAGGGCCAGCAGGATCGCCCAGAAGGCAACACCGACCGTCCGCTCGAAATAGAAGGCGCGCGTATAGTCGACCCAGGTCGCCTCGACGTAGCAAGTGGCAACGAGCTGCGCGAACAGCGCAAAGATCAGGATGCCCTTCCAGTGGCCGGCCTTCCGTTGCGTGGCATAGGCCAGGAGCAGCAGCGCGCCCACGATGGTCGAGATCGTGTACAGCAGCGGCCAGTGCGGCTCGGCCGTCACCGGCTTGCCCAGTTCGAACTTGTCGTGGCGCTGGGCGTCCAGCAGGCCCCAGGCGGCGCCGACGGTGCCCTCCTGGCGCGCCTTCCAGTACTGGTCGAAGGCCTCGATGACGTTGTAGTCGAAGCCTTCGCGCTCGGCGGCCTGCCGGAAGATCGAGAAGTATTTTACCTGCTCGACCCGGCCCGGCCGCGCATCGGACCGCATACGGCCGTCGCTCGGCCAGCCGGTCTCGCCGATCACGATCTTCTTGCCGGGAAAGCGCTCCTGGACCTTCTTGTAGATGTCGACCAGGTGCTTCTCGATGGCGAGCTTGCCGTCGGCCTCCGTGCGCTCCAGCCCGATCGGCTCGTCCTCCCAGTAGGGCAGGATGTGGATCGTGATGAAGTCGACCTCGTCGGCCAGCGACGGATTGCGCAGCCAGAATTCCCAGACGTCGGCGTAGGTCACCGGCTGGGTGACCCGCTGCTTCACCTGCCGGATGTAGCGGCGCAGCTCGTTCGCCGTCAGGTCCTTGCGCAGCAGCACCTCGTTGCCGACGATCACCCGCTCGATCGTGTCCTTGTACTTGTTGGCATGGTCGATCAGCAGGTTGATCTGCTCGAGGTTTTCCTTCTCGTTGTTGTTCAGCCAGGCGCCGTGCCAGACCTTGAGCCCGTACTTGCCGGCGTATTGCGGCACCGCCTCGAGGTTTTCGCCCGAGGAATAGGTGCGCACCGACTTGACCTTGCCCTGCATCCGTTTGAGATCGGAATCGATCTGCTCGGGCGTCGGGAAAGTACGCGTAAGCGGGCTCTGGCCCGGCCGGTAGGGAGCGAACGAGACGCTCTGAAGGGGTGCGGCGCTCCAGCCGGCGATGTCGACCGGCCGGTTCGGATACCACCACCACAGGAAATTGAGAGCCGCTACGACCGCGAAAGCCAGCAGCGCCACGAGTGCACGCATGGGGAGGCTTGTAGCAGGATCGCTGAGCGGACGTATGGCTTTTCGAGGGCTTGTCCCCAAAACCTAGAGAGGACCCCGCTGCAGGCCGGCGATGGCCTGGCGCACGACCTGGTGGCCGCGGAACAGCACGGCTTCCTTCCAGTCGTCGGTCTCCGGGTAGAACTGGCGGCGCATCGCCTTGCGCACGGCTTCGGCTTCCTTGCCCAGGGGATCGCCGTATTTGTGCAGCCAGTGATCGGCCCGGAAGGCCTTCTGGCCGCTCTCGCGATCGAAGGTGCCGTATTCCAGCGTGCACATGGTGAGTCGGGTCTGCGGCTCCTTCAGCACGCGGTTCAGCCCGTAGTGGCCCAGCCCGTCGCGCGCCTGGGAGGCCGTCTGGCCCCTCTTCGATTCGGTCACCGACTCGCCCCAGAAATTCCGCACCCGGCGCGAGCCGCCGGTGCCGATGTCGTAGTGCGTGATCGGCTCGCCGTAACCATAAGGACCAAGTCCGGTATGGAAATCGACCACGGCCACGTCGTCGCGGCCCTTCAGGTAGCGGTCGACGATGGCGTGCAGCGTGCGGTTCGACCAGGCCGGCCCGCCGCCGCCGAAGAACATGCCGTCGGCGTGACTGTATTGCCCGCCCGAGACGGCGCGGAAGAATTCCACATCGCCGACCTTGCGCCGATAGGCCGCCAGCTTCGCGTCGGCCGCCGCCTGCCCGGCCTCGCTGAAATCCGCCGGGATGAGGTCGTCGGCGATCTCGAGATAGCCCTCGTTCACCGGATAGGGCTTGGAATGGTCGACATGGTTGCGGTTGAGGTCGTTGCCCTCTTCCGTCACGCGCCGCGTCCAGGCGAAGCCGTAGGGATTGATCGCGTGCACGAACAGCGCCGCGGTCCCGGCCGGCAGGCCCGCCGGTCCGATAGAGGCCAGCCAGTCGACCTGGAAGCCCGAGCCGCAATAGCCTTCGACGCCGTGCGTCGACGAGATCGCGACCATCACCTTCGACGCATCCGTCGGCCCGACCCAGGCCACGTCCGTCGACAGGGATTCGCCCTTCGGTCCCTTGGTCGGGTTGTCGTAGCGGAAGGTCTGGGCATCGGCGAGCTTTGCCGCGGCCAGGAACTTGTCACGCGCCTCGCTGTAGTCGGCGGCGAAGGAGGCAATGTTGTTCATGGTCGCCGATACCTCTGTCCAAAGCTTCACACATTTCCAAGACGCCGTCAGACTCCTCCCTGTTGTTTGAGAGGGAGACACGGCGAACACATACCAAATTAGCCTAGTTCATGGGTTGAGATCGATGGGCTTGAGCACGACGTTGCGAAAGACTGGATGCTTGTCATGTTCGTCTCCGTTCAACGGCCCATCGCGACGTGAAGCGCGTTCTTGCCGTCGCGCCAGTCGCCGGGTCGTTCACCAGCCCGCGGACCCCGCCCGCGAACCCGGTGTCAAGCTGCCGCGCGAACATCTCGTCGGCCTCCGTTCAGCGGTTCATCGAGGCCTGAAGGGCGTTCCTGCCGCGACATGCGTTGGCACGTGATACAATTTATAGTTGCTTGTCTATAGACTCTTTCTTCTACACTCTTCGTTGTCGCCGTCGCAAAGGAATGGCCGACAATCGACGATCCCTATGGAACTGTTATGTATCGATGAATCCCGAGTTTGAATCTCGGTTCTTCAATCCACTGCTTCCGAGGTGTAGAGGCTTGACGTGACCCTCAAGATAATTGGCGCTGTTGTCCGCAAAGCGATTTTGGCCCTCGTTTGCCTTTTAGCCCGAGGTTTCGTCTCGCTCCTGGCAACCTGGTACATCTACTCGGCAGCAATCATCCTCTACAGGTGTTCTGGTGACTGGGATTATTCATGTGTCATCTTTCTGTACTTCGCTCCCTTTCTTCTGTTCATTCGGATTACTGACGAAGACGGTTACGACCCCAGTCTTGCCGAAGGATTTGATGCTCGTCTTCTTGAAGCGGGCTACGATCCTCGCCTTTTTACAATCCTGTCATTGGCATTGATCGTCACTATCCTCTGGACAGTTATCGCGCTGACACGACGACGCAGAGCGTCCTAACGTTGGCCGGGAATAGATGCTGCCGGGCCATACATGCCGCTGCTGCCGATTTTATAGCCTTCTTCGATATAGTCTCTCGTTTGCTTGGAAAGCCCATACTCATCCGCGGGATCCGAATTGGAGGAAAGATTTTTCGCAAATCTTCCAGAGATCGTCAGGAGCTCATGCAGCGTCAGTCCTGCCTGCTGATCGATCAGGCCGACATTGATATTGGAGATGTTCCTGAAATGCCGAAGCTGGGTATATCCCGTGAAAAAGCTTCCTTTCCGCTGGTAGTCATAGGCGCCAGCATGCCCGACAAGCGTGCCGAGACTTATCATCAGCTTTAGGTCAGCGGCCGGATCGGAATTGGAGCGCATAGAGGCGTATTGTTCTCCAATACGGCGGCCATCCGCAGCCACTCTGGCAAGATCGGTATTGGGAGACATCACATATCCAGTCGGTGAGTTCTTGTCCGGTATTGCCGTGCCATCCGGCAAACGCGCGACCTCACCGACAGTCTCTAGAGCCGCACGGAATTCCGGACTGCCCGGAGCCGGCTCCGTTGGCGGCGCAATCCCTCGCGGTGCCTTGGTTGGCTCTTGCGGCGGCGTAATTTCCGTATTGCCGTTCGCCTCGGCAGGCTCGCCGCCCGAGGCCCGGACGATATTCGGATCGCCATTTACGCGCGGCAGCACGTCACCGACGAGGCCGCGAATGTCGGCCATCGTGGGCGGTTTGCCCTCGACGGACTCGAAGGCGCCTAAAAGCCTGTCGAGGCTTTGCCGCGCGGTCCGGGCCTCCTCGCCGTGGGGATCGACGTTGGCGTCTCGCAGTCCCTCTCCCAGGAACAGGCGGCCGAGACGGTGGCGCTCGAAGGCCAGATCGGATTTGCCTTCGGCGAGGGTCTTCTGGAGCTTGGTCAGGCGGTTGTAGTCGCTGTCGCCGAGCGACAGCCTGTGTTGAGCGAGATCGATGGCCGCAAAGCTTTCCGGTTCGCTCACGGCCTGATCATCGAGCCTGTCGTAGAGGTCGCGATCGGTGACGACGCGGCCGCCGTTCATGACCGTCCGGTCGAGTGCCTCCGTCTGCTCCGGGCTCAACCCGCCGCGCAGCTCCGTCGGCATCGCCATCAGCGGCGCCGCGGGATTCTCTCCGAGCCAGTCGAGCGCGCTTGTGGCCGCACGTCCCCGCGCCGCCTGCCACGCCCGGTCGGCGCGCGCCTGTTCGATCTGCGCCATCCGGGTCACCTGCGCCCGCACCTCGGGCGAGGCGTCCGCCGGAGTCAGTTGGGCGGCGCGCGCCTGGTAGTCGTCGAGGTCGGGGCGACGCGTCGGATCGTCCGGCATGTCGGTCAGGCCGCCGACGATTTCCGTCACGCGACGCTCCTCGCGCGCCCGTTCGATCCTGCGTTCGACCGCGGCCTGCCGCTCCGGCTGGATCACATCGCGCGCGTGGTCGAAAAGCTTCGCCGCGCGCTCGGGATCCTGGCCGATCGCGGCCTCGACCGCCCCGGCATAGAGATCGCTCAGGCCGGTGCGCACCGCCCTATCGGTCCGGCCCGCGTCCCAGCCCTTTCGTTCGCCCTGGTAGCGCAGCTCGCCAACCGCCGTGCGGCCCAGCGCGCGCAGATGCGCCGGGTCGTGCCAGGACAGCGCCGCGTCCTGCCTCAGGTCGACGATACGCTCGGCCACGATGCGGTCGTCCAGCATCGACGTCGCCCGCTCCGCGATACGCCCGAGGTCGACGCCGGCGCGGTCGAGACGCCGGTCGATCAGCGGTTCGAGCAGCGCCTTCTGGCGGGGCCCGATTGCCTGGAGGTCTAGTGGGTTGTCATCCTCAAGATCTTGAGTCCCCGGTCGATGCTGCGCCATCCCCAGTCGTAGAGTGCTAGATCTGAAGACATCCGCTCACCGCGATCCTTCCAATTAGAGGGACGTCAGATCTTTGCGAAAGCCGGCTTCTCGACATTGGTCATCGTGTCGTAGGCCTTGAGGATCGTCTCCTCCGGCGTCCGCGTGACGCCGCTGTCGTGGTAGATCGCCTTCAGCCACATCGCCATCTTCGTATGATAGCCGTTCTCGATGAAGCGTTCCGACATGACCTTGCGCAGCATCTCCTCGCCCTTGGCGACATAGGCCGCGTCGGGCTTGCCACCGTCGGCGAGATGACGGGAGGCCCATTGCCCGTACATCAGTTCCGCCCGCGCGATGGCCGGCGCCGACGAGGCCTTGGAGGTGAGTCCCGCCTCCTGACAGACCTTCAGGCCGACGTCATGGCGTCGCGCCGCGAGGTTGAGCGGCAGCGCAAGTTCGAGCCCCTCCCGCATCAGCAGCTTCTTCCCGTTGGGCAGGAGGCGGTCGAACTGGTCCCACTGCCGCCAGTCGGCTTCACTCGCGCGGCCGAACTCGGCCACCGCCGGATCGCCATCGATCAGCCACTTGCAAAGGCCCAGCGTCTGCCACCATTGATAAGTGTCAAAGGATTCGTCGGTATCCTTGCCCTCTGGCGGCGCCGGTTGTGACTCCATCCAGGCTGCGGCCGCCCGCGCCAGCGGCAACACTCGATCGCGCAAGCCCAGTAAGTGAGCCTGAATCAGGTAACTTAGCGTACTTGCCATATAGCCTGCTCGATTGAACGGGCCGGTTTTTTCCGGCTCGAACTCCATCGCAATCTGCAGAAGGAAGTCCAGATAGAATTGGCGACTTTTTTCAGGTTCGAAAACTCTCGGCATCAGGGCCTCCGCTCTGGATGGACAACGGCGCGTTCACCGCCCACGATTTGTTCAACCACGCCCTTGCGCGCGCTTCCAGTACCCACCGTGACGATAGTCATGTTCCTGCTTTTCAAATTCTTCAGCGCCTTGGCGCCGGCTTCGGGCGACAAGCGTCGGCTCGTCATCGCAGCTTGTATGCTGTATGCCGCATGCTCCCGAGCACCCTCGAATGATTGCTTCGTCTGATGCGCCCGCCCGCTCGGGCTAATCGAGATGTCCGAGCTACGCCATTTGGAATCCCAGAAGTGAATCTCTCCGTCGCGGTCGACCGAGATCACGTCCGGCCCTCGCTGGCCCGCCTTCCTGCCGAAATCGATCACCGTGTGGTCTGGGAAATGCCACGCGATGTCGTTGGCCAGCCCGTACTCTCCCTCCAATCCCTTGCGATGGCTCGGGTGGTCCGGCAGGTAATCGCGCCCTGCCGCCGGTTCGCCGACGCGGGGATCAAGTCGGACTCCGATGGCCGTGTCGATGCCGTCGGCTCCCGGGTACTTGCCCTTGCCGGCCTGGAGGTGCCTATCGGTCAGCCCAACTAGCAATGGCCTCGAGTTTCTTGTGGTTGGGCCCTTCGGGTGGCGGAATTCCCGGACTGACCACAGCGGGAGCTTTGTGCTCGCCTTCTCTGGGATTAGTTGGCGGCACCGGTGCCCCAAAAGGCGGCCAAGATGAGGATTTGCCCTTGTCGACCGGCTGCTCCTTGTCGATCGGCTCCGGTGGGCCGTTGTGGCCTGTGCCCGGCTTCCCGTCGGTTGGGCCAGCCATTTCGCTGCCGCCGAAAACGCCGGCCGCGCCCTGGCGGGCGATCGTGTCGCCTATCGCCTTTCCGATAATCGCTGCCCCGATCGCCGCGAACTCCAGCAGGAAGGGGATGGCCAACGCGGGCGAGACGTTCTGCGCCGTCGCCACGGGACCGTCCTTGTCCCGGATGTCGGTCTGTGGCGCTCCGTCCGTCGGCTCGACGGTGCGCGTCGCGCGCTCACCGTCGAACGTCGTGGTGATCGTGCCCAGAGTGGTGCCGTCGGAATCGCGTACGGTATCGACTTGCGACCAGTGGCCTTCGACAGGATAAGACCGCCGGCTTTCCACACGATAGCCATCGGCGAAGGTGACATCGGTCGAGATGATGCGATGCTGCTCGTCGTAGGCTTCCGTGACATCGGCCTTGCCACGTTCGGTATCGACGCCACGGCGCGTGACCAGCCTGGTGCCGTCGTCGAACTGCGTGATCTCGGGCGCAGGGGGCGTCGTAGGTGCCGCTTCGATCGCCTTGGAGCCTGTCGATTCTTCTACTACCACGTCTTCGCTGGGTGAGGGCGTCGATACGGCATCCACTGGCGCAATGTGGGGCCCTG
The DNA here is from genome assembly GCF_058803965.1 of Reyranella sp. GW821-FHT14A01. Lineage (NCBI taxonomy): Bacteria > Pseudomonadati > Pseudomonadota > Alphaproteobacteria > Hyphomicrobiales > Reyranellaceae > Reyranella > Reyranella sp. GW821-FHT14A01. Next base: position 90,467 of record NZ_JBXAPM010000003.1, on the reverse strand, counting down.
CTCCTTGAACACGTCCTTCGCCGCAAGCTCTGGTGGCAGCGCTTCGGCCGGCTCGCCTCCGCCGACCCGGACGATGTTCGGATCGCCTTCCCCGCGCGGCAGCGCGTCGCCGACCAAGCCGCGAATGTCCGCCATCGTCGGCGGCTTGCCCTCGACAGGCTCGAGCGCGCTTAAGAGCGTGTCGAGTTACTGCCGTGCGGTCGGTGCCTCCTCGCCGTCGGGATCGGCGTTGGCAGCGCGCAAGCCCTCTCCCAGGAACAGGCGGCCGAGACGGTGACGCTCGAAGGACGGATCGGATTTGCCTTCGGCGAGAGTCTTCTGGAGTTTGGTCAGGCGGCTGTAGTTGCTGTCGCCGAGCGACAGCCGGTATTGCGTGAGATCGAGGCCGGTGAAGCTTTCCGGCTTGTTGACGGCCTGGTCGTCGAGTTTCTCGTAAAGTTCGCGATCGGTGATGACGCGGCCGCCGTTCATGGCCGCGGCCTCCAGTCGGTCCGTCTGCTCCGGACTCAACCCGTCGCGCAGCGCCGTCGGCATCGCCATCAGCGGTGCCGCGGGATTCTCTCCGAGCCAGTCGAGAGCGTTTGTGGCGGCGCGGCCCCGCGCCGTCTGCCATGCCCGATCGGCACGCGCCTGTTCGACCTGCGCCATCCTCGACACCTGCGCCCGCACCTCGGGCGAGGCGTCCGGCGGCGTCGCCTCCGCGGCACGCGCCTGGTAGTCGTCGAGATCGGGCCGCCGTGTCGGATCGTCCGGCGTGTCGGCCAGGCCGCCGACGATCTCCGTCACGCGACGCTCCTCGCGCGCCCGTTCGATCCTGCGCTCGACCTCCGCCCGCCGCTCCGGCTGGATCACGTCGCGTGCGTGGTCGTAGAGCGCCGCCGCGCGCTCGGGATTTGGCCGATCGCGGCCTCGACCGCTCCGGCATAGAGATCGCTCAGGCCGGTGCGCACCGCCGTATCGGTCCGGCTTGCGTCCCAGCCTTTTCGTTCGCCCTGGTAACGCAGCTCGCCCACCGCGGTGCGGCCCAGCGTGCGCAGACGGGCCGGGTCTTGCCACAACAGCGACGCGTCCTGCCGCAGGTCGGCGAGGCGCTCGGCCACGATGCGGTCGTCCAGCACCGACGTCGCCTGCTCCGCGATCCGCCCACCGCGATTCTTCCAGTCAGAGGGACAGAGTTGGCTCACTTCACCGGTGTCGAGGAAGCCGGCGAAGGCACCCCTAAACTCTTCCCAACGTCAGATCTTGGCGAAAGCCGGCTTCTCAACGCCGGTCATTGTGTCGTAGGCCTTGAGTATGGTCTCCTCCGGCGTCCGTGTAACGCCACTGTCGTGGTAGATCGCCTTCAGCCACAGCGCCATCCTCGTGTAGTAGCCGTTCTCGATGAAGCGTTCCGACATGACCTTGCGCAGCATCTCCTCGCCCTTGGCGACATAAGCCGCGTCGGGCTTGCCACCGTCAGCGAGATGACGGCAGGCCCATTGCCCGTACATCAGTTCCGCCCGCACGATGGCCGGCGCCGATGAGGCCTTGGGGCTGAGTCCCGCCTCCTGACAGAGCTTCAGGCCGACGTCATGACGCTGCGCCGCCAGGTTCAGCGGCAGCGAGCGTTCGAGCCCTTCCCGCATCAACAGCTTCGCGCCGTTGGGCTCGAGGCGGTCGAACCGGTCCCACTGCCGCCAGTCGGCTTCGCTTGCGCGGCTGAACTCGGCCACCGCTGGATCGCCATCGATCAGCCACTTGCATAGCCCCAACGTCTGCCACCACTGATAGGCGCGGAAGCATTCGTCGGTATCCTTGCCCTCGACCGGCTCAGGCTGCGCCTCCATCCAGGTCACGGCCGTCTGCGCCAGCGGCAACACCCGATCGCGCAAGCCCAGTAAGTACGCCTCAATCAGGTAGTGCAGCGTACTTCTCATATAGTGTGATCGATTGAACGGTCCGGTTTTTTCCGGTTCGAACTCCATCGCAATCGGCAGGAGGAAGTCCAGATAGAATTGGCGACTCTTCTCGGGCTCGGAAATTCCCGGCATCACGGCCTCCTCTACGGGTGGACGACGGCACGCTCACCGCCCACGATTTGTTCAACCACGCCATTACGCGCGCTTCCAGTCCCCACCGTGACGATTGTCAGGTTCGCGTTCTTCAAATTCTTTATCGCCTTAACGCCGGCTTCGGGCGACAGGCGTCCGCTCGCCATCGCAGCTCGTATGCCGCGTTCCCCATGCTCCTGAGCATCCTCGAATGACTTCTTTGACTGGTGTGCCCGTCCGCCAGGACCGATCGAGGTGTCCGAGCTACGCCATTTGGAATCCCAGAAGGTGACCTCGCCGTCGCTCTTCACCGAGATTACATCCGGGCCCCGCTGGCCCGCCTTCCTGCCGAAGTCGATCACCGTGTGGTCGGGGAAATGCTGCGCGATGTCGTTGGCCAGCCCGTACTCTCCGCGCAATCCCTTGAGATGGCTCTCGTTGTCGGGCAAGTAATCACGCCCTGCCGCCGGCTCGCCAACACGGGGATCGAGTTTAATGCGGGCTGCCGTGTCGATGCCGTCGGCGCCAACGTACTGGTCCCTTTCGGCCCGTTGGGCTCTCTCCCCCAACCAATCACCGAAGGCTTGAGGCGATGGTTTCTGTTCAGCAGCGGCTGCCGCTCCAGCCGTATCGGGTGCAGGCTGCGTGCCCGATGGCTGGGGCGAGGGCGGAAACCAACGCCGCAACTTCTCGATTGCCGTTGGCAGTCCAGACTCCACCGGCGGCCGGTTGTGCCCGATGCTTGGTGCGGGCTGTTGGGCTGGTGTCCCGGGCGGGCGGGGTGGTGAGGGAACGCGACCGGCTCCGCCACCGCGAGCGCCGCCACCTCCGGCTTGCGCGAGAATGATGTTCTGCGGATCGAAGGCTTCGCCTATCTTCGCGCTGCCGTCGTCATGATGGGCAATGCGGGGCTCTCCCCCATCGAGGGCGTCCTTCGCCTCAAGCTCTGGCGGCAGCGCTTCGACCGACTCATCGCCGACCCGGACGATATTTGGATCGTCTTCCACGCGCGGCAGCACGTCGCCGACCAAGCCGCGAATGTCGGCCATCGTCGGCGGCTTGCCCTCGACGGATTCGAAGGCGCCTAGGAGCCTGTCGAGTTGCTGCCGCGCGGTCCGGGCCTCATCGCCGTCGGGATCGAGGTTGGCAGCGCGCAATCCTTCTTCCAGGAACAGGCGGCCGAGACGGTGGCGCTCGAAGGCGGGATCGGATTTGCCTTCGGTGAGAGTCTTCTGGAGTTTGGTCAAGCGGTCGTAATCGCTGTCGCCGAGCGACAGCCGGTATTGCGTGAGGTCGACGCCGACGAAGCTTTCCGGGTCGCGTACGGCCTGGTCGTCGAGCTTCTCGTAAAGGTCGCGATCAGTAACGACGCGGCCGCCGTTCATGGCTGTCCGGTCGAGCGCCTCCATCTGCTCCGGGCTCAACCCGTCGCGCAGCTCCGCAGGCATCGCCATCAGGGACGCCGCGGAATTGGCGCCGAGCCAATCGAGCGCGCCCGTGGCCGCACGTCCCCGCGCCGCCTGCCACGCCCGGTCGGCGCGCGCCTGTTCGATCCGCGCCATCCTCGACACCTGCGCCCGCACCTCGGGCGAGGCGTCCGGCGGTGTCAGTTCGGCGGCGCGCGCCTGGTAGTCGTCGAGCTCCGGGCGTCGTGTCGGATCGTCCGGCGTGTCGGCCAGCCCCCCGACGATCTCCGTCACGCGACGCTCCTCGCGCGCTTGTTCGATCCTGCGCTCGACCGCCGCCCGCCGCTCCGGCTGGATCACGTCGCGTGCGTGGTCGTACAGTTTCGCCGCGCGCTCGGGATTCTGGCTGATCGCGGCCTCGACCGCGCCGGCATAGAGATCGCTCAGGCTGGTGCGCACCGCCGTGTCGGTCCTGCTTGCGTCCCAGCCCTTTCGTTCGCCCTGGTAGCGCAGCTCGCCCACCGCGGTGCGGCCCAGCGTGCGCAGATGGGCCGGGTCTTGCCAGGACAGCGCCGCATCCTGCTGCAGATCGGCGAGGCGCTCGGCCACGATGCGGTCGTCCAGCACCGACGTCGCCTGCTCCGCGATCCGCCCGAGGTCGCCGCCGGCACGCTCGAGACGCCGCTCGATCAGCGGTTCGAGCAGCGCCTTCTGTCGTGGGCCTTTCGCCTGCGCCAGATAGCGGTCCTTCAGCGCACCCAGAAGCCGGGTGGTCTCGGCGATCCCGGCTAGCGCGCGCTCGGGGTCGCGGCCCGCGAGACCCGTCACCGGATCGGTCACCAGGCCGCGCACCTCGCCCGCGAACCCGGTGTCGAGCTGGCGCGCGAACATCTCGTCGACCTGAAGTCCGCGCGCGCTGTCGTTCCCAAGCTCGATGCGCGGCCATGGTTCCGCGGCTGGCGCTGCCGAGAGCAGCCCTTCCGTCATGATGCTTACCATGTTCGTCTCCGTTCAGCGGCCAATCGGGGCCTGGAGGGCGCTGTTGCCGTCGCGTGCCATCGAAATGGAAAGCGGCTCCGCCGCCCGGACAGCCCCGGTCATCGTCTGCTCGGTGGCCGGCGATTTCGGCGCGCTCGACCCGGTTGATGCGACGGTCGGCAGTTACGCCGCGAGGTCAGCCTTCCGGGTGATCGTGCTCAATGGCCGCGACAAGGCACGCGGCAACAGGGGCGACGAGGACGAGGGAATAGGCAGTATCATCGCCGGGGGCGTCAGATGTTCTCAAAGCCATCTCTCCTGTGAGAAGCGAGCCCTTGAGTTACTGATGAGCCGGACTTTGGATATGCAAGCGTCAAATCTCGACGCGAACCGACGATCGGACTCGATACTGCTATCGGCTATGTGTTTCTGGCCGGGTCCTAGCGATGACGATGGTGCTGGGGATGGTCGCGCGCGTAGGCGGCGGAGGCCTGCGGGATGAATCGTCAGACGCTGCGCGACTTGGGTTCGCCGCTATAATCACGACGGTGTCGGAGGGTTGAGCGATGCCAAGCGCAGCGGTCGTCCGCTGGCTCTGTCGGGCTGATCAGCTGGAGGAGCTGAAGGCTCCGGTGCTTGCGGGTCCCGACCCGGCCCTCCATGGCGTAACCGGATGGCGCCGCGCAGTAGTAGGCCATTAAAAAAGCTTCGCCGCCTTCGTAGCCGTGCGTTTGCTTAACATTGCTGGTCGCAATAGCGCTCGGTTCACCTATTGTGCCGGCGCTGCGACTTCATGATGCGCCTTTTGCGACTACTCTTCTGGCCTGCGTCTCAGGTGCGCAAAGTGAGGCCGCCATCGACCACCAGCTCGTGACCGGTGATGAAGTCGGCTTCGTCGGAGGCCAGCAGCAGCGCACCGCGGGCGATGTCGATCGGCTGGCCGAGCCGGCGCAGCGCCGCCTTCTTCTCCCAGACTTCGCGGATTTCGGGCTTGTCGAAATTGGTGCGCGTCATGCCGCTGTAGATGGCGCCCGGGCAGACATAGTTGGCGGTGATGTTGAACTTGCCGAGTTCCAGCGCCAGCGTCCGCGTGAGCCCGCCGACGCCGGCCTTCGAGGCGCAATAGGCCGCGAGGCCGTAATCGGTGTCGAAGGCCATGACCGAGGCGGTGTTGACGATGCGGGCGCGGCCCTTCTCCCTCGCCCGAAGCTTCAGGGCCGGTATGGCCTCTCGGCAGAGGCGGAACATGCCGCGGACATTCACCGCGTTCACGCGGTCCCACATTTCGTCGGTCATTTCCTCGACGAAGGCGCGGCCGCTGACGCCCGCATTGTTGAACAGGATGTCGAGGCCGCCGAACCGGCCGAGCGCGGCCGCGACGATCGTCTTCGGCGCGTCCTCGCCGGTGATGTCGGCCGCGAAGGCCTCGATCGCCGTGTTGCCCACGTGGACCGTGTCGATCGCCGATTCCGGCCGGTCGACCGCCAGCACCTGCGCGCCCTCCTCGGCGAACAGCTTGGCCGACGCCGCCCCGATACCCGAAGCGGCGCCCGTCACGATCGCGATCTTGCCGGCCAGTCTGCCCATGGATGCCTCCGTCGCCTCAGGCGACTTCGATGATGACCTTGCCGGTCGCCTTGCGCGACAGCAGGGCGTTCATGGCGTCGGCCGCCTTCTCCAGCGGGAAGCGCATGGAGATGTGCGGCTTCAGCTTGCCCTCGCCGTACCACGCCAGCATCTCGTCGAAATTCTTGCGGGCCTCGGCCGGCTCGCGGCCGCGCCACGCGCCGTAGAAGACGCCACGCACGTCGCAGCTCTTCAGCAGGGCCAGGTTCGCCGGCAGCGACGGGATGCGACCCGCGGCAAAGCCGACCACCAGCAGGCGGCCGTACCAGGCGATGCAGCGCACCGACTCGTCGAAAGCATCGCCGCCGACCGCGTCGTAGATGATGTCCGCGCCGTTGCCGCCGGTCAGTTCCTTGACCTTGTCGCGCATCTTCTCCTTGGCGTAGTTCACGAACATCGTGGCGCCGTACTTCCTGCAGATCTCCATCTTCTCGTCGGAGCCGACGGCGGCAATGACCTTGAGGCCCATCAACGCGCCCAGCTCGACGGCGGTGAGGCCGACGCCGCCCGAGGCACCCGTCACCAGCAGGGTCTCGCCCGGCTTGTAGCTGCTGCGCTGCTTCAGCGCGTAGTACGAGGTGCCGTAGGTCATGGTGAACGCGGCACCATCCTCGTAGCTCATGTTCTTGGGCATCGGCAGGAGCTGGATCTGGTCGACCACGGCCTCGCTGGCATAGCCGCCGCTGCCGATCATGCCGATCACGCGGTCGCCCACCTTGTAGCCGGTGACGCCCTCGCCGACCTCGGTGATGTCGCCCGCGATCTCGTGGCCGGGCGCGAAGGGACGCGGCGGCTTGAACTGGTACTTGTCCTGGATGATCAGCGTGTCGGGGAAGTTGACGCCGGCCGCCTTCGTGGCGACACGCACCTGGCCCTTGCCCACCGGCTTGGACGGCAGTTCCACCAGCTTCAGGCTCTCCGGCCCGCCCGGCAGTTCGCTCAGCATTGCGCGCATCGTCTCGCTCCCCGTTCTCGTGTTTCGTCCTGTGGCGACATTGATACGATGGCGGGCCGGCCAGCGTCCATCCATGCTAGGAAGGCTCGACTTCCGCGAGGAGAAAGATGGCAGGGCTCTATTACGAGGATTTCACCGTCGGCCGCGTGTTCGAGCACGAATGGACGCGCACCGTGACCGAGATGGACAATGTCCTGTTCAGTTCGCTCACCATGAACGTGCAGCCGCTGCACCTCGACGAGGAATTCGCCTCGAAGACCGAGTTCGGCCAGCGCATCGTGAACAGCCTGTTCACGCTGGGCCTGATGATCGGCATCACCGTCAACGACACGACGCTCGGCACGACCATTGCCAATCTCGGCATGACCGACGTGCGTTTCCCCAAGCCGGTCTTCCACGGCGACACGGTGCATGTGCGTACCCGCGTGCTGAGCCTGCGCGAAAGCAAGTCGCGGCCGGATGCCGGCATCGTCGAGTTCGCCCACACCGCGATCAACCAGCGCGGCGAGACCGTCGCCGAGTGCACCCGCCAGGCGCTGATGCGCAAGAAGCCCAAGGACTGAAGAGATGCGTTCCTTCCTGTTCGTTCCCGCCGATTCCGAGCGCAAGCTCGCCAAGGGTCCCGCCTCCGGTCCCGACGGGCTGATCCTCGATCTCGAGGATTCGGTCGCGACCGATCGCAAGATGGTCGCGCGCGACATGGCACTCGCCTATCTCAAGAACGCCAACCGCGCCGGCCCCAAGCTCTATGTGCGCGTCAACGCGCTCGATACCGGCCTGACCCTGGGCGACCTCGCCACCGTCATGCAGGGCAAGCCCGACGGCATCGTCTTCCCGAAATGCGTCGGCCAGGCCGATCTCGACCTGATGTCGAACTACCTCGATGCGCTGGAAGCGCGCGAGGGCATCGAGCGCGGCGCGACGCGCATCCTGACCATCGCGACCGAAAGCGCGGCGGCGATCCTGGCGCTGACGGCGGCGCCGGCAAAGCACGCCCGCCTGATGGGCCATTCCTGGGGCGGCGAGGATCTGATGGCCGACCTCGGCGCGCTGGCGAAGGGTCCCTCACCCGGCGTCTACGACGACACGTTCAGGATGGCGCGCACGGTCAACCTGATGGCCTCGGTCGCCGCCGGCGTCACGGCATACGACACGGTCTATCCCGACATCAGGAACGTCGAGGGCCTGCGCGCCGAAGCGCGCGATGCTCGGCGCATGGGCTATGGCGGCAAGATCGCCATCCATCCCGACCAGGTCGCGATCATCCACGAGGTCTTCACGCCGACCGAGGCGGAGATCGACTGGGCCAATCGCGTCATCGCGACCTTCGAGGGCAATCCGGGCGCCGGCGTCCTCACCATGGACGGCAAGATGCTCGACAAGCCGCATCTGGTGCTCGCCCGCCGCCTGGTCGCGCGGAAGGGTGGATGAAGGACAATTTCGGCCTTCTGGACACGCTCGACCGGCTGTTCAGCGGAGACAGTCGGTCTATCCTCACGCTGAACGAGTTCCTCGTAGCGCTGGAAGGCCGCTCCTACGCTTTCGCCGTCCTGGCGCTGAACATCGTGAATGCGATTCCGACCGGCATCCCGTGGTTGTCGACGATCACGGGCGTGCCGATGCTCTACCTTCTGGCGCAATACTTCGCCGGCCGGCCGGTGCCGTCACTGCCGCTCATGATCGGCAAGCGCGGCCTGCCCCGCGGCAAACTCCAGGATTTCCTCGATCGCGCGCGGCGTTTCATCCGCTGGCTCGAGAACACGGTGCACGCGCGCTACGAATGGTGGGTCAACGGCATGCCGCGCCGGCTGCTGCTGCTGGCCTGGTCGATGAACATCGTGATCCTCGCTCTGCCGATCCCCTTCGACAATCTGTTCCCGGCCTGGGCCATTCTCTTCTTCTGTTTCGCCCTTATCGAAGATGACGGTTTAATGGCGATACTGGGTTGGCTCCTGACGGTGATTACCGCCTGCTGGACGGTGTTTCTCTTCATGGTCGGCCATGCCGCAATCGTGGCCGCAATTTCGACCCTGCGAGGGATTATCTTCGGCTAGCGATCAACCGTGAGCTGCCGCCATGACCTTGCTTGCCGATACCTCTCCCAGCCTGCTTGCCGCCCTCGAGCGCGGCGAGTCTCTCCCGGCCCGCTGGTACACCGATCCTGGAATCACCGACCGCGAGATCACGCAGGTCTTCCGCAAGAGCTGGAATTATGTCGGTCCCCTCTCTCAGCTCACGGAGATCGGCGACTATGTCACCGGCTATGCCGGCGGCGTGCCGGTCGCCGTGGTGCGCAACGAGAACGGCCTGGCGGGTTTCGTCAATGTCTGCCGCCATCGCCGCCATGAGGTCCTGAAAGGCCGCGGGAACGCCAGGAGCCTGCAATGCGGCTACCATGCCTGGACCTACGATCTGACGGGCGGACTGCGGCGCGTGCCTCGTTCGGCGTCGGAGCCGAACTTCAACCTCGCCGACTGGCCCCTGCTGCCGATCCGGGCCGAAGCGCTGGGGCCGTTCGTCTTCGTCAATCTCGACGCCGATGCGCCGACGGCTGCGTCCTGCTACGGCCCCATCCTCGACCTGATCGCCGAGAGCGGCGTCGTGCCCGACACGCTCTTGCATTACAGCCGCGAGGAATGGCGCTCGAACGCCAACTGGAAGACGATGCTCGAGAATTATCTCGAATGCTATCACTGCGCCGTCGCCCATCCCGGCTTCAATGCCGCGATCGACGTGCGGCCGGACGTCTATACGCTGAAATCACACGGCTATTTCTCGAGCCAGAGCGGCCAGGTCCGTCCGGCGGCGCTCGAGGGCAAGAGCAAGATCGAGCTGTACGACGTCACCGGTGCGGTGACGCAGTCGCAGTATCACTTCCTGTGGCCGAACGTGACGATCAACATCAATCCGGGTTTCCCGAACCTGTCGATCGATGTCTGGACACCCGATGGCCCGAACGCGACCCGGGGTTTCTCCGAGCAGTTCTTCGGCCCCGGCGTGAGCGACGACTTCGCCAAGTCGCTCGTCGCCTTCAACAAGCAGGTCGCGGCAGAAGACGATGCGCTGACGGACTCCGTCCAGCGCGGGCTATTGGGGGGCTTGCCCGACACAGGCAGGTTCCTGACCAACAGCGAGCACCTCGTCATCCACTTCCAGAAGATGATCGTGGATGCGGTGGGCGCAGATTCGTAAACGCAAAACCGTTGTCATCCCGAGCGCAGCGAGGGACCTTTACTGCCGCCGTACAAAGGTCCCTCGCTGCGCTCGGGATGACAGAAAAAAGCTAATAAGACCGCGGCAGCCCGAGCACGTGCTCGGCGACGAAGTTCAGGACCATGTTGGTCGAGATCGGCGCCACCGTGTAGAGCCGCGCCTCGCGGAACTTGCGCTCGACGTCGTATTCCTCGGCGAAGCCGAAGCCGCCATGCGTCTGCACGCACATCTCGGCGCAGGCCCATGAGGCTTCCGACGCCAGCATCTTGGCCATGTTGGCCTCGGCGCCCGCATTGATGCCCGCCTCGTACATCGAGGCCGCCTTGCGCACCATGAGGTCGGCCGCCTCGATCTGCGTGTAGGCGCGCGCGATCGGATACTGCACGCCCTGGTTCTGGCCGATCGGGCGGCCGAACAGCTTGCGCTCCTTGGCGTAGTTCACGGCCTTCTCGATGAACCACTTGCCGTCGCCGATGCATTCCGAGGCGATCAGCACGCGCTCGGCGTTCATGCCGGAGAGGATGTAGCGGAAGCCCTGCCCCTCCTCGCCGATCAGGTTCTCGGCCGACACTTCCATGTTGTCGAAGAACACTTCGGTGCTGTTGTGGTTCATCATCGTGCGGATCGGCCGGATGGTGAGGCCCTTGCCCAGCGCCGAGCGCATGTCGACCAGGAACACCGACAGGCCGTCCGTCTTCTTCTTGGTCTGGTCGCGCGGCGTGGTGCGGGCGAGCAGCAGCATCAGGTCGGAATGCTCGGCGCGGCTGGTCCACACCTTCTGGCCGTTCACGACGTAGGTGCTGTTGTCCTTCTTCACCGCCGTGGTGCGCAGGCTCAGCGTATCGGTGCCGCTCGACGGCTCGGTGACGCCGAAGGCCTGCAGGCGCAGCTCGCCGGTGGCGATCTTCGGCAGGTAACGTTCCTTCTGCTCCTTGTTCCCGTGCCGCAGCACGGTGCCCATGATGTACATCTGGGCATGGCAGGCGGCGGCATTGCAGCCGGCCTTGTGGATCTCCTCCAGCACCGCGCTCGCGGCCGAAATGCCGAGGCCCGAGCCGCCATATTCCTCGGGGATCAGGATCGACAGCCAGCCCGCCTCGGTCAGTGCCTTCACGAATGCCGTCGGATAGCCGCGCTCGCGGTCGAGCTCGCGCCAGTAGGCGCCGTCGAACTTCAGGCAGAGCTGGCGAACCGCGTCGCGGATCTCGGGATGGGTCGGAGCGTAGGGATTTTCCATGGCGCGCAAGCTAATGCGCGCCTTCTCCCCACGCAATGCGGCCAAGCTTGTCGACCAGCGGCCCGTGAATTTCCGGCCCGAATCCGTCCACGGTGGCTTGCCGCAGCGCCGTCACGCCGTCCACCGCGCCCGCTTCCTTGACGATCGTGTCGGTCACGAAGAAGTCCCGTTCCGCCGTCAGGAATTTCGCGATCGTCGGCGCCCAGTCGGGACGCAGGACAGCAAGCGCGGCCATGAGCCCGTAGGCGCCCCAGTTCGAGACGCCGGCGACCACGAGGTGGTCGCACGAGGTCACGCAGGCGATCTCGGCGCCGTTGGGCACGTGCTGCGCGATCAGGCCGGGCGGCAGCTTGCCCATGCCGACTTCGTTGCCGCCGTCGCCGACCGCGAGTTTCGCCCAATCGCCGCCCTCGAACAGCGCATCCAAAGGCAACGTCCAGGGCGAGACGTCGACGCCGCGCATGTTGCGCGGCTTGCCGTCGGCGCTGCGCCCGCAGCGCTCGATGGCAACGACGTGGGTGAGCCTGTCCTGCCGCCAGATCCTCGCCTGCTCGTCGATCGCGCGGTCGTCGCCGAGCGGGATCTCGTCGACAATCACCGTCTCTCCGGTCGCCCTGACCGCCGAGCGCACGGCCTCGACGCTGGGCGTATCGACGGCGATGCGCGTCGGCACCCCGCAGGCCGCGAGGGCCGCCGCGAGCAGGGCCGTTCCGACAGGGCCGTCGGTCTCCGGCGCCGCAACATCGCCGCGCGGCACGAAGAAGCCGGTGATCAAGCCGACACGCACCGCCGTTGCCAGCGACGTCGCCGCCTCGGCCAGGCCGCCGCGGTTGGCGTCGATCAGTTCCTGCGTCTTGCGGCCGACATCGCGGCACACCAGCGCCTCGATGTCGGCGATGCGGCGGTCCTGCTCACTTGTCCTTGGCGACATAGACACCCTTCCAGTCCAGCGGCGAATCGTCGATCAGGTCGTCGAGCCGTCCACGCATCATCCGATAGTAACTCTGGCGCCATCCCGCCGCCGCTGCCGCCGCCTCGCAGGCTTCCAGCATGTCGATGGCCTCGGCGAAACCACCGCTGCGGTAGTGCTCGAGGAACTCGTCCTGCTGCTTGAGCAGCGCCGTATAGGCAGGCGACTGCGCAACACGGGAATCCCCCAGCAGCACGAACACGCGCTCGGGTTCGGTCTTGCCCTTCACGGTGACGAGGTCGATCTCCAGCGTCGCATAATCCTCGACCTCTTCCCGCGTCTTGCGGCCGATGATGATGCCGACGCCGTAGGTCTTGCACTGGCCTTCGAGGCGCGACGCCAGGTTCACGTCGTCGCCCAGGCAGGAATAGGTGAAGCGCTGGGTCGAGCCGAAATTGCCGACCGAGGCGGGACCCGTGTTCAGACCGACGCCGATATTGACCGGAATGTGCTTGCGCCCCTCGGCCTCCGCCTCGGCCTTCCATTCCTCGTTCAGCTCGGCAAGCCGGGCCTGCATGGCCAGGGCCGCGTCGCAGGCATGGGCGGCATGGCGCTCGACCGGCAGCGGCGCGTTCCAGAACGCCATGATGGCGTCGCCCATGTATTTGTCGATCGTGCCCCGCTGGCCCAGGATCAGATCCGTCATGGGTGTCAGGAAGCGGTTCATGAACCGCGTCAGCCCATGCGGGTCGAACTGCTCGGAGATCGTCGTGAAGCCGCGCACGTCGGTGAACATCACCGTGATCTCGCGCTGCTCGCCGCCGAGCTGCAGCAGGCTCGGGTTGCGCGCGAGCTGCTCGACGAGGTCGGGCGACAGGTACATGCCGAAGGCGCCGCGGATCTCCGCCCGCTCCCGCTCCGTGCGCATGAAGGCCAGCGCCGTGCCGCCGACATAGATCGCCGCGAAGGTGACCGGCGGATAGATCGGGTCGAACAGCAGGTGGTGTTTCGAGTAGGCGATCCACGGCACGATCAGGCCGATGGCGATGAAGATTGCGGCGACGAAGGCCATCTTGCCGGCCGACAGCCGCGGCAACAGCACGACGAGCAGCAGGCCGACGACCGCGAGATAGAGGAACTCCGCACCGTCGGCATAGTCGGGCCGGGCAAGGAATTTCTGCTCGAGCATCTGCTCGGCGAGCTGGGCATGCACCTCGACACCCGGCACGGCGTCCTGGACCGGCGTGTTGCGCAGGTCCTTGAGGCCGATGGCGCTGGTGCCGACGAAGATGATGTGCCCTTCGATCTTTTCCGGCGGCACTTCGTCCTTCAGAACGGCGCGGGCCGAGATGAAGCGTTCTTCCTTGTGGCCGGTGTCGTAGAGGCCGACTCTGCCCTTTGCGTCGGTCGGCACTTCGAGATTACCGGTCTTGATGGCGACGATGCCGGTCTTCTCGCCGAACGACATCTCCCCGCTCGCACCGGAAGACTTGATCAGATAGGAAGATGCCTCTTGCGCCACCCGCAACGCCTCGATCGACAGCGCCGGGAAAAGACCTTCGTAGCCGGCGACGCGGAACAGCATCGGCACCCGGCGGATCACGATACTGTCGACATCGGTGTTGACGCTGCCATTGCCCTTGGCGGCGGCTTCCAGCAGGTCGATGGACTTCACCGTGCCGCCCTGCTGCGGCAGGAACTGGCTGGGCTGGTCGCCGGCGAAGGCGACGCCGTGGAAGGTGCGCGGCGGCTTGCCGGTCCCTTTCACGTCGAAGCCGAAACCCGTGACGACCCTCGACTGCGCCATCGCGTCAGCCAGAACCCTGTCATTGTCCTGGATCGCCGCCGCCAGCTTCTGGACCGTCTCGGGATCGGTGAAGGCCACGAGGTCGCGCACCATGCGGCTGATCGACGACCGGTCCGGCTCGGCGAACACCGCGTCGAAGGCCACGACGACGGCGCCTTTCTCGGTGAGCTTGTCGACCAGCCGCGCCACGATCGTGCGCGGCCACGGCCATTGGCCGTATTCCTGGAGCGCCGCCTCGTCGATGTCGACGATGCGCACCGGCGTCTCGGGATTGTAGATGCGCGGCTCGATGCGCTGGTAGCTGTCGAAGGCGAAGTCGCGAAGCCGGGCAACAGCCGTAGGATCGGTAAAGCGCAGCGCAAGGGCGCCCAGCAGCACGACGAAGGCCACGAAGACCGGCGCTCGCGGCGCGTTGATGCAGCGCAGCAACCAGTTCATGCGCCTTTGACCCTCTGCTCCCCCACGAACTTCACTTTACAGGGGATGATGCGCGAGCCAAATAGCGCGACCTTGCCGCACGCACCCAGCCAGACCGCCCTGCACGGCATCTACTTCAAGATGAGCGCCCTCGTGCTCTTCTGCACGATGGACGCGATGGTGAAGGGGCTGGGGGGCACCTACGGCTCCTTCCAGCTCATGGTCTTCCGCAGCGCCGTCGCCCTGGTGCCGGTCGCCGTCCTGATCTGGCATGCCGGCGGCCTCAAGGTGGTGCGCAGCAACCGGCCGTGGCTGCAGGCGCTCCGGGTCGGCATCGGCTTCGGCAGCATGTTCGGCTTCTTCTACGCCTTCCCGCGCATGCCGCTGGTCGATGCCTACGCCATCTCCTTCGCCGCCCCCCTCTTCATGGTGGCGCTTTCCGTGCCGATCCTCGGCGAGCCGGTCGGCTGGCGGCGCTGGACCGCCGTGGGCGTGGGCTTTGCCGGCGTGCTGATCATGCTCGATCCCTGGGCGATCGAGTTCCACATGGTCTCGCTGATCATCCTGGCGGCGACCTTCTGCTATTCCCTCTCGACCGTGCTGGTCCGCCTGCTCAGCCGGCACGATCCCGACGTCGTAACGCTGTTCTGGTTCGCGATCGTGGGCAGCGGCGTGTCGCTCATCTGCGCCATCCCCGAATGGAAATGGCCGCCCCTGCTCGACTGGGTCTGGTTGCTGACCCTGGGCCTGCTGGGCGGCGTCGCCCAGATCCTGATCACCCGTGCCTGGCGGCTGGCCCCGGCCGCGGTTCTGGCGCCCTTCGACTACACCTCGATCGTCCTGGCCGTGGCCTTCGGTTACCTCTGGTTCAGGGAACAGCCCTCCTGGACCGTCTGGTACGGCCTGCCGCTGGTCATGGGTTCCGGCCTCTACATCCTCCACCGCGAGCGGATCAGGGCGCGACAGCGCAAAAAGCCCTAATCTCCTAGGGTTTTTGTCGGGATTGACGAATCGCCCCGCCAACCACATCTTGTGGCTATGACCGACACCACCTTCTCCGTCACCCCCAACGCGGCCAAGCGGATCGCCTTCCTGGCTTCCAAGGAGCCCAAGCCCGTCATGATGCGGGTGGCGGTCCTGGGCGGCGGCTGCTCGGGCTTCCAGTACAACTTCTCGTTCGAGGAAGCGCGCAACGAGGACGACCTCGTCATCGAGCACGACGGCGCCGCCGTCCTGGTCGACGCCACGTCGCTCGAATTCCTCAAGGGCAGCCAGCTCGACTATGTCGAGGAAATGGTCGGCTCGGCGTTCCAGGTAAAGAACCCGAACGCGACGTCCTCTTGCGGCTGCGGCAACTCCTTCAGCGTCTGACCCGGCTCTTGTCGGCTAGGCGCTTTACCGCTGCCGCGGTATTGCTTTTGTCTGGGATTTTCTCGGCAGATCACGCGAGGGCCGATACAGCCTGTCTGCTGGAGTTGGCTCAACAGCCAGCTGATCCGCAACAAGCCCCCTCCTTGCGTTCTCCACCAAATAGCTCCGAGGAGCTATGGAGCCGATGGCTCGAGCTTCTTCGCGAGACCGATGGAAAGATATCCAAGGAACAGTTCGAGCAGGTCATTGGCCTGATGCTTCCCGGGGTTAGAGAAATATCGGCCGGGCTCGTGCAGCACATTCTTTCAATCCACGGAGAGCGCTTTCTCATCGCCATTGTCAGCGCAAAGCAATCGTACAGCTCCGCCAGGATACAATGGCGACCGGATACATTTGGAGACAAAAGCAGGTGCATTCCAAATGCCCGAGTGAACGAGGACCTTGCTCAGCTTGGTTGGCAGCAAGAGCCGTCGAGACATCATTCGCAATCGTGGAAAACGTTCAAAAAAGGCGCGGCTTTGATGGTTTATAGGTCGAACGCCGAAGGATGTTCCGTGGCCGTTCAAAGTTGCCCTTACGAGCCGGCTTTTGACAGGCAACTTCCACCCGCCAGTCAGTAGTTCTTCCTCGAAGGACCCTAAGTCGGACTAAAGTGCCGTACGGGCACCCAATCAGCCACCACCACGGAAATTGGCGCGGCCCCCGTCATGGTCAGCGTATCGGCCATCTGCCGGGCCGCCCTCAGTGCTCGATACGCAACCGGCTACCGTGAACGCTGCGGCGAGCATGAACACAGAAAGAAGGAATTTTCTCATTTTGAAATTCCCACATTTAGGTTCATTTCACTCTAGCGACCGGATCAGTGCGGACAAGGACAAGGTCGGTCCTTATTGACCATCTGAACTATCGAGATAATTTGTCCAAATGAAGATCGCGACCTGGAACGTGAACTCCGTCCGTAAGCGGACCGGCAATCTGGTCTCGTGGCTCGAAAGCGCCCAGCCGGACATCGTCGTGCTGCAGGAGATCAAGGCGCAGGAACCGCAGTTCCCCACGGCCGAGGTCGAAGCGGCCGGCTACAAGTGCGCCATCGTCGGCCAGAAGGGTTTCAACGGCGTCGCGTTCCTGTCGCGGCATGCGTTCGACGTGACGGAGCGCGCCCTGCCCGGCCATGCCGAGGATGAGCCGGCGCGCTATGTCGAGGGTCGCGTGTTCACGCCGCGCGGGCCGCTGACGGTCGGCGGGCTCTACCTGCCCAACGGCAATCCGATCGGCACCGAGAAGTTCACCTACAAGATCGCCTGGATGGAGCGGCTGCTCGCCCATGCCCGCGAGTTGCTGGCGCGCGAGGAGATGTTCGCGCTGTGCGGCGACTACAATGTCTGTCCGACCGAGATGGACGTCTACGATCCCAAGGCCTTCGCCAGCGACGCGCTCTGCCAGCCGGAGTCGCGCGCGGCGCTGCGCAAGCTGCTCAATCTCGGCCTGACCGACGCCGTCCGCGCCTTCCATGCCGACGGCGAGTGCTACACTTTCTGGGATTACCAGGCCGGCGCCTGGCCCAAGGGCAACGGGCTGCGGATCGATCACCTGCTGCTGTCACCACAGGCCGCCGACCGGCTGACCGCGGTCGGCATCGACAAGGCCGAGCGCGGCAAGACGGAGCCGTCGGATCACGTCCCCGTCTGGTGCGAGCTCGACGTCGCGGCGTAGCTGAGCTACTCCGCGCCGGCGCCGATCACGCCGCCGTCGGCGATGATGCATTGGCCGCAAATGAAGTTGCCGGCCTTCGAAGCCAGGAACACGGCCACGCCGCCGATATCGTCGGGCTGACCGATGCGCTTCAGCGCCGCCTTGCCTTCCTGCGCCGCGCGGATCTGCGGATTGTCCCACAGTGCCTTGGCGAAGTCGGTCTGGATCAGGCCGGGCGCGATCGCGTTCACGCGGATGTTGTGCTTGCCCCACTCCATGGCCAGCGACTTCACCAGCGAGAGATCCGCCGCCTTGCTCATGTTGTAGGCCGCGATATGGGCCGAGCCGACCAGCGCGCCGATCGACGAGACGATGATGAAGGCACCGTCCTTGCGCTCCGCCATCTCAGGGCCGACCATGTTCATCAGCCAGAGGTTCGACATCACGTTGTTCTGCATGATCTTCTGGAACACCTCGTCCTTCAGCCCCGTCAATGGGCCGAAATACGGGTTGGACGCGGCGTTGCAGACCATGATGTCGATGCGGCCATAGGCCTTGCGGGCCTCGGCGACGAGGTTCTCGAGTTGGGCCTTGTCGGAGATGCTGGCGGCGAACGCCGTCGCCTCGCCGCCCTTCTCCTTGATGGCCTTCACCACTTCCTCGCAGGCCGGCAGCTTGCGGCTGGAGACGACGACCTTGGCGCCGTGTGCGGCCATCTGCTCGCAGATCGAGCGGCCGATGCCGCGGCTGCCGCCGGTCACGACGGCCACCTTGCCGGAAAGGTCGAACATCATCCGTCGTCTCCTCGATTCATTTGGTCAGCAATGCAATGAGCTCAACATGCGCCGACCAGAGGAATTGGTCGATAGGCATGAGTTTCTCCAGTCGGTATCCGCCATCCTGCAAGGTGCGCACGTCGCGGGCGAAGCTGCCAGGGTCGCAGGATCCGTAGACCACGCGCTTCACCTTCGACGCCGCGAGTTCGGCGCATTGCGCCGATGCGCCGGCGCGCGGCGGGTCGAGTACGACGGCGTCGAAGGCTTCGAGCTCCTTCGTGCTCAACGGCCGGCGGAAGAGATCGCGGAGTTGCACGGTCACGCGGTTGCCGCCGAGCTTGCGCGCGGCGGCATCGACGGCGGCGACCGACGGCCGGTCATATTCGAAGAGGCTCAGTCTGCCCGGCTTGCCAAGCGACAGGGCGCCGATGCCGGCAAACAGGTCGGCGAGATGTGTTGCCTCGCCGGCCCATGCGTTGACGCCGGCGCGCATGACCAGTTCCGCGCGCTTCGTTGCCTGCAGGAAGGCGCCCGGGGGCGGCTCGATGCTCACGTCGCCCAGGATCAGTTGCGGCGTTCGGCGCACGATCACCGGCTCGGCGGTCGCACGGTCGCCCCAGCTCACCCGCGCCATGTCGGCGCTCTCGGCCAATGCAATCAGCGTCTCACGGATGGCGAGCGTCAGGTCGAATTTCCTGTGCGGCCGGATCAGCACGTCGAGCCCGGTATCGGTCTCGTTGACCACGGCGTCGGCCGAGGTACCATCCCGAAGGATGGCCTTCATCGCCGACCTCAATGCCACGATGGCGGCATTTATCTTCGGGCGGGCGACGACGCAGGTGCCGACATCGACGACGTTCTGGCTCGCCCGTTCATGGTAGCCGGCAAGGATTCGCCGTCCCTGGCACCGCAGCACGATGTCGGCCCGCCGGCGCTCGGCCGGCTCGCAGGTGACCGGTGCTTCGAAGCGTGGCGCCTTCACGCCTCGTTGCGCCAAGGCTTTGGCGATCAGTTCGCTCTTCCAATTAGTATAGATGTCGCACCGCCAATGCTGCAGCACGCAGCCGCCGCAGGTTCCGAAATGGGTACACGGCGGCGTCTCGCGATGACGCGACGGCGACAGCACTTCGAGCAGGTCGCAGGCGATGCCATCTCCGCGCTTGTCGAGCGGCTCGGCTTCGACCGTTTCGGCGGGCAGGCAGTAGGGCACGAAATAGCGCTTGCCCTCGAGTTCGGCGACACCGTCGCCGCGGGCGCCGACCTCCAGGATGTCGAGCGTAATACTCACGATATGATCCCGGGGGGCCTCAGCCCAGCCAGCTCTTCGCCGGCCTCATCTCGCCGACCAGCAGGCCGACGACGTTCTTGATCGGCGGATGCAGCACCTCGTCGCGCTGGCCGGCCGGCAGCACACCGAGATGGTCGAGCAAGGTCGCCATCGCGACCTCGGCGGCTCGTCCCGCGCCGTCCCAGACCTTGAGCGCCACGCCGAGACCCAGGGTCGGCAGCATGCCGCAGAACACGCCCTCGGCGCCGGTCTTCACCTGGATCACGCCGGGCGCCGCCTCGTTGATGCGCGTGCAGAAGCGGCCGCTGCCAGCGACCATGAATGGCTCGGCGTTCATCGCCTTGCGGATACGGTTCGCGGCATCGGCCCGCTTGCTCGACAGACGCGACGGATCGGCCATCGAGGCCATCGCCTGGGCGAGGCTCTTCAGCGGCGTCGCGAGGGTCGGGATGCCACATCCGTCCGTGCCGTGGGCAAAGCTGTTGGCGTCGAGGCCGCACAGGTCGGTCATCGTCTCGCGCAAGCGGCGCTGCACCGGATGGTCGTACTTGATGTAGCCCCTGGTCGGCTCGCCATACTGGACGGCCGTCGTCAGGAAGCCGCTGTGCTTGCCTGAGCAGTTGTTGAACGCAGCCGTCGGCAAGGCGCCTTCGTGCGCCAGCGCCTCGATACTCGTCTGGAGCCGCGGCGCGTGGGTGCCGCATTCGAGGTCGGCTTCGCTGAGTCCCACTTTGGCGAGCCACGCACGAACCGTCTCGACATGACGTGTCTCGCCGCTGTGCGAAGCGCAGGACAGCGCGACATGCTCGTCGCCCAGCCCGAAGCGCTCGACCGCGCCGCTTTCGACGAAGGCCATGGCCTGGATCGGCTTGTTGGCCGAGCGCGGCAGGATCACCGCGTCGATGTCACCCCAGGATTCGACGACGGTGCCGTCGGCCTTCACGACCGCGGCGATGCCCTCGTGCCGGCTTTCGACGACCGGGCCGCGGGTGACTTCGATGACGACAGGGCCCCGGCTCATCGCGCGCGCTCCAGCTTGATCACGGTGATATTGTCCTGGTGTTCCTTGGCGGTCGCCAAAACCGCCGCGATGATGCGATCGACCGGCAGCGACGCCTGCGCCAGAAGCTGTTCGTTCTTCAGGCTGTGGACGCCGTCGCTGCAGACCAGCAGGCGCGCGTCCGGCCCCAGCCGGCGGCTGCCCTTGTCGATCAGGGTCAGCGGCTCGCCCATCACCGCTTCTCGCAACGTATGGCGGCCGGGATGATGCTCGGCCTCGTCTTCCGACAGCATGCCGCGCGCCACCAGCGCGTCGATCTGCGGCGCCATCGAGTGATCAGCATTGAGACGCGAGATCTGGCCGGCCTCGATCAGGAAGAAGGGCGAATCGCCGACGCTGATCCAGCGCACCTCGTCGCCGCGCAGATGCACCGCGACGAGCGTTGCCCCCATGCCGTTGAGTTCCGGGTGGCCCTTCGTGCCCTTACCGACCGCAGCGTTGGCGTCGGTCAGCCCGTCGGTGAGGCCACCACCCTGCTCGACTGCATGGACGAAGGCATCGACGGCAAGCCGGCTGGCGACGGCGCCGCCCGCATGACCCCCCATGCCATCGGCCACCACGGCCAGCAGCGAGCCGTCGCCCAGCGTCGCGAGACGCCAACTATCTTCCTGGTAAGGGCGGGCGCCCTGATGCTGGCCGCCCTCGCCCCGCCACCGCGTCGCCATGTCCAGTGTCAAACCTTCTAGTGCCAGACGGCCGGGAGCTTACTGAGACCGCGCAGGGTGAAGCTGCGCCTCCAGGCGGGCGTATCGATCTCGGGCAGCCTGAGATTAGGCATCCGCTCGATCAGGGCGGTGAAGACCAGTTCGGCTTCGAGGCGCGCGAGCTGGGCGCCCAGGCAATAGTGGATGCCGCCGCCGAACGACATCGGCCGTATGTTCTGCCGCTCGACGTCGAGACGATCGGGATCGGGATATTGCTCGGGATCACGGTTGGCCGCGCCCAGCAGGCAGACGACGCTCTCCTGCGGTCCGAGCTTCACGCCGCTCAGCTCGGCCTCGGCATGGGTCACCCGGCCGGTGAGCTGGACCGACGAGTCGTAGCGCAGCAGCTCGTCCATCGCGTTGGGGATCAGCGACGGGTCGGCCTTCAGTTTTTCCCACTGGTCGCGATTGCGTTGCAGCGCCAGCAGGCCGTTGCCGATCAGGTTGGTGGTCGTCTCGTGCCCGGCGCCGAACAGCAGTCCGATATTCGCCTGAAGCTCCTCGGCGGAGAGCTTGTCGCCCGCTTCCTCGGCCCTCACCAGCTCGGTTGTGAGATCGTCCTGCGGTTCGCGGCGGCGCAGCTCGCAGAGCTGGTTGAAATAGACGCCGGACATCTGGGTGTTGCGGTTGGCCAGGTCGAGCTCTTCCCGCGTCATGGGAACCGGTTCGAGGATACGACCGTTGACGTTGCTGCCGGCCAGGAACGGCGCGCGATGCTCTTCGGGAATTCCCAGCATGTCGCAGATCACGATGACCGGCAGGCGATGAGCCAGGTCCCGCATCACATCCATCTCGCCCTTGTCGGCGACGCGGTCGAGCTGCTGGTCGACCAGCGCCTTGATGCGCGGTCGCATGTCGGCGACGCGACGGGCGGTGAAAGCCTTCGTAACCAGCCCGCGCAGCCGCGTGTGATCGGGCGGATCCTGCACCAGCATGGTGTTGGCCAGGCTGGCGACGGCGGGTTCGTTCATGCGGTCCTCGCCATAGCGGCGGCGCATGTTGCCGGCGAAGTCCTTGCCGAAGCGCTTGTCGCGCAGGACGAGCGCGATGTCCTCGTAGCGCGTGATCAGCCAGAAGCCCTGCGGCGTCTTCAGGACCGGCGCCGCCTCGCGCAGCCGTCGGTAAAACGGATAGGGATCGGCGATGAAGGCCGGATCGAGCGGGTTGAACGCGAGGTCCTTCGCAGGTGCGGTCGGCGGGGCGATGGTATCCATCCTTATCCTTTACCACGAAGCCCCTTGCCGCGCGAACGAACGAGCCCCTAGCATCGACCCATGTTTGCACTGACCCAGGGACTTCGCCGCGCCGTCCAGACCCGCCCCAACGGTCCTTCCACCTGCTTCGCCAGTCGCCGCCGGACCTGGCAGCAGAGCGCCGACCGGATCAGCCGGGTCGCCGGCGCCCTTTCCGCACTGGGCGTGCGCCGCGGCGACCGGGTGGCGATCCTGGCCCTGAATTCCGACCGATACCTGGAGCTGATGTACGCCCTGCCCTGGCTGGGCGCGGTCATGGTGCCGGTCAACACGCGGCTGGCCGCGCCGGAGATCGAGTACGTCCTG
This sequence comes from Reyranella sp. GW821-FHT14A01, assembly GCF_058803965.1. Lineage (NCBI taxonomy): Bacteria > Pseudomonadati > Pseudomonadota > Alphaproteobacteria > Hyphomicrobiales > Reyranellaceae > Reyranella > Reyranella sp. GW821-FHT14A01. Next base: position 67,438 of record NZ_JBXAPM010000003.1, on the reverse strand, counting down.
AACGATTCCGGCGCCGTGGCCCTGTTCGTCGACACCGGCATGTCGCACCACCTGACGGCGCTCGACGGCAGGACGCCTTCGGTCCGCGAGGTCATCTGGCTCGACGACCTCGCCGGTCCTGAAGGCATCCTCCACTACGAGGATCTCACCAGCTACGAGGCTATGGACGATGTCGGCGCGAGCGACGACGACCTGGCGGGCCTCTTCTACACCGGCGGCGCGACGGGGCGCGCCAAGGGCGTGATGCTCACCCACACCAACCTGGTCGTGAATGCGCTCAACGGCGTGGCCGGCATGGGCTTCACCTCGGACACGGCCTACCTCCATTCCGGCGCGATGTTCCATCTGGCCGACGGCGCCTCGACCTTCGGCGTCACCCTGTCCGGCGGCCGCCATGCCTTCGTGCCGCGCTTCGAGCCGATGGAAGTACTGCTGACCATCCAGACCGAGAAGGTCACGCACGCCCAGTTCGTGCCGACCATGATCAACATGCTGGTCAATCACAGCCGGTTCGGCGAGTTCGACATCGGGACGCTCGCCTTCATCCTCTATGGTGCGTCGCCGATGCCCGAGGGAACACTGCGCAAGGCGATCGAGATGATGCCGCATGTCCGCCTGATGCACGGCTACGGCATGACCGAGGCCGCCCCCATCGTCACCCTGCTTGACCCGCGTTACACGGTGCTCGACGGTCCCCATGCCGGCCGGCTCAAATCGTGCGGCCAGGCGGTGCACGGGTGCGAGGTCAGGATCGTCGATGCCGACCGGCTGGAAGTGCCGCGCCGCACGACGGGCGAACTCGCGGTGCGCGGCGCCAATGTCATGAAGGGCTACTGGAACAAGCCAGCCGAGACCGAGGCCGTGCTTGAGGACGGTTGGTACTATTCCGGCGACGGCGCCTACATGGACGAGGAAGGCTTCGTCTTCATCGTCGACCGGCTGAAGGACATGATCATCTCCGGCGGCGAGAACGTCTATTCCGCCGAGGTCGAGAACGCGATCTCTATGCATCCCGGCGTCGCCGAGGTGGCAGTAATCGGCGTTCCTGACGACCAATGGGGCGAGCGCGTCCATGCCATCGTCGTCCCGAAGCAGGGAACGACCCTCAGCGCGGAGGACGTGATCGAGCATTGCCGCGACCAGATCGCGGGTTACAAATGTCCGCGCAGCGTCGATTTCCGCGACACGCCCCTGCCGCTCTCCGGTGCGGGCAAGGTCCTGAAGCGCGAACTGCGCGAACCTTACTGGAAGGGCCTCGCCAGGGCCGTGAACTGATGCCGATCATTCCCCACTACGACTGGATCGCCCACCATGCAGGCCGGCGTCCAACCAAGCTCGCCATCCACGACCTTCATACGGGGCGGAAGCTCACCTACGCCGAGCTCGACGCGCGCATTGCCCGGTTGACCTCAGTCCTCAAGGCTCGAGGCATCAAGAAGGGCGATCGCATCGCCCTGCTGGCTCCCAACGGCACGGAATACTTCGAGCTGCAATTCGCCTGCGGCCGGCTGGGCGCCATCATGCTGCCGCTCAACTGGCGGCTCACGGTACCGGAGCTGGAATACATCCTGAGCGATTCGAGCCCCAAGCTGCTCGTTCACGACAAGGACTTTGCGGCCCAGGCCGCGATGCTGTCGGCCACCCGGCTGGAGATCGATCCCGAGCGCGCCGACAGCACCTACGAGATCGCGCTGGCGAAGGCTGGCCCGGCGCCCTCTTCCGTGCCGCTGACTCACGACGACATCGGCATGGTGATGTACACGTCGGGCACCACCGGGCATCCAAAGGGCGCGATCATCACGCACGGCATGGTCTTCTGGAACTGCGTGAACCTCGGCATTCCGGCGCTGATCACGCCCGAGACCGTCCAGCTCGTGGTGCTGCCGCTGTTCCATACCGGCGGCCTCAACTGCTACGCCAATCCGGTGCTCCATGCCGGCGGCACGATCGTGGTCATGCGCACCTTCGATCCCGGCCAGGCGCTCGACTGCATCTCCGACGTGTCGCTGGGCATCACCCACGTCTTCGCCGTTCCCGCGCCCTATCAATTCATGATGCAGCATCCGAAGTTCCAGAGCGCGGACCTCTCGCGCCTGCGGATCGCCGGTGTCGGCGGGGCACCTTGTGCTCTGGCGATCCTCGAAACCTGGATCGCCCGCGGCGTGCCGCTCGTCCAGGGCTGGGGCATGACCGAGACCAGCCCGGCGGGCACCATGCTCGATGCCGCCGACGCGATCACCAAGCTGGGTTCGGCCGGCAAGGCGATGATGCACACGTCCATCCGCGTGGTCGACGACGAGGGCAACGACGTCGCAACGAACGGCATCGGTGAACTGCTGATCAAGGGTCCCAACATCACGCCGGGCTACTGGAACAATCCCGAGGCCACCGACCGCAGCTTCACCGACGGCTGGCTGCACACCGGCGATGCTGCGCGGCTGGACGAGGAAGGCTTCGTCTACATCGTCGACCGCTGGAAGGACATGTACATCTCCGGCGGGGAGAACGTGTATCCCGCCGAGGTCGAGAACGTGCTGTTCCAGATTCCCGCCGTCGCCGACGCCGCGATCATCGGCGTGCCGAGCGACCGCTGGGGCGAAGTCGGCCTGGCGATCATCGTGCGCAAACCCGACCAGGCCCTTGTCGAGGGCGACGTGATCCAGCACTGCCTCACGCGGCTCGCCAAGTTCAAGGTGCCGCAGTCCGTCACCTTCGTCGACGCCCTGCCACGCAACGCCACCGGCAAGGTGCTGAAACGCGAACTGCGCACGCAGTTCGTCGGACAGAACGTGCCGGCGATCAGCTAGGCATCAAACCAGCGGAACGTAATCGTACTCACCCACGCCCTGCATGATCAGGAAGGTGAGCGACACGTCGCCGCCGTTGGTCACGAGATGCGGCCTCCCCGCGACGGCCACAAAATTGTCACCGGGCTTCAGGATCACTTCCTGCTTGGGCTTCTGCAGAAAAAGACGCATCGTCCCTTCGACCACGTAGAACGTGTCGCTGATATTGTTGTGGAAGTGCCACGGCACTTTCTGCGTCGGCGAGAGCTGCAGCTCGGCGATGCGGAAGCCCGGCCGCTGCAGATGGTAGGCGCGCCGCTCGACCTCGTAGAGGTGGCTGGCATCCTTCACGGCTTCGAGTGTCCTGGGTGCCGACATCGTCGATCCTCCTGCCGGAGAGCCTGGTCCGGTTTTTACTGTGCCTTGGACCCGGCAAGCCTTAAGAACGGGCCCGACCTCGTCAAGAGTACAGTTGGCTAACCCAGGATTTTCAATGCTTACGATCTACGGCGTCTACCGCTCGCGCGCGTCGCGCAACATCTGGCTGGCCGAGGAGCTCGGCATCCCGTTCAAGAGCGTGCCGGTGATCCCGCATTACCGACTTCCCGACGCCCTGGCGCCCGACGCGCCGATCAACACGCGCTCGCCCGCGTTCCTGAAGGTCAATCCCAACGGCCACATCCCCTCGATCGACGATGACGGGCTGGTACTGCACGAATCGCTGGCCATCAACCTCTACCTCGCCCGCAAGCACGGAGGCCCCGTGGCCGCCGCGAACATCGCCGAGGAAGGCCAGCTCGCCATGTGGTCCCTGTGGGCGGCAACCGAGGTCGAGCCGCACGCCATCAACGTCCTCTATCATCGCCTGGGCAACCCGAGTGGCGTGAAGGATCCGAAGGTGGCCGACGCCGCCGTCGAAGCGCTCAAGGGTCCGTTCGCCGTGCTCGAAAAGGCGCTGGCCGAGAGCGGCTGGCTGGTCGGCGACCGCTTCACCGTGGCCGACATCAACGCCGCCGAAATCGTGCGCTACGCCCTGGCCGCCCCGGACCTGTTCGAGGGCGCGCCCAAGGTGAAGGCCTGGCTCGCCGCCTGCCAGGCCCGTCCGGCCTTCAAGAAGATGTGGGCCGACCGCGACGCCGAGCCGGCATAGAGATCAGCTCGCGGGCGCCGCCTTCGTCAGCGTCGCCAGACGCGCCGTGGCGCCCGCGATCGCTTCGGCCGAGAACCGGTCGGGATAGGTCAGCACGAGCTGCTCGCCCGTCAGCTCGACCATGCCGTTGGCGACCAACAGGTCGAACGACTCCGGCGCTTCCTTGCTCCTGGCCCAATCCTCCAGGCAAGCGATCACGCCCTTGCTCTTCAGCTTGAGGCGCGTCCGGCTGGCGCGCGTGGCACGGCGGTTCTTCTGCGTCAGCAGCTGTTCGTAGGCCGCCAGCGTCCCGTAGAAGGCCCGCTCCAGCGGATCCTCTTTGTCAGCCCCCTCGAGCGAGCACAGCCGATCGAACGCCTCACGCCAGATGTCCTCGCGGCCCATCCGTTTGGCGTTCTCCATCAATGTGCGCAGCTGGCTGGAATCGGTGTAGCTGGAGACCGGCTTGGTCATCGTCTGCTTGACGGCGACGGGTGCTTTCTCGGGCGCGGGCTTGTGATTTTTGGCCACGTGTTACTCCTGCACATTTGTCCGGCACTGCGTGTGCAAGAAAATTCACCATACCACATTGTTCGACCTGCAACCCGATTGTTCACATCGCGGAAACCCGGAAATCAGACCGCCAGCACCAGCCGGTCGATCGAAGGAAAGAACCCTAAACGCTCGTAAAATCGCCGGGCGTCCCGGTTGAAGCTGTGGACTCCAACCTCGACGTGCGTGGCCCCTTGCTCGCAGGACCATCGTCTCACCGCCTTCAGAAGGCGGTGCCCGACCTGTCGGCTACGCCAATCCGCACGCACCACCAGATTGTCGAGCTCGATGACGTGCCGCGGTACGGCGCCGGCAAACGCCGACGGGGTGCGCGTCAGCAGGACTGCGAGTCCCACAACCTCGCCATCTCCTTCCGCCACCAGAACCGCGGTATCGGGACCGCGGCACCATCGCTCGACCTGTTCGCGCGTACGCGCCGGACCGTCGAACGGGCGGAAGAAATCCGGCCGCGCCTGGCGGTGGAATTCGTCCAGCTCGTCGAACAGGGTGCACAGCGTCTCGTAGTCGTCGAGACGCGCCGGGCGCACCGATACGGTCACGCCGCCAGCACCAGGCGATCGTTGGCGACCGCGAAGCCGAAATTCTCGTAGAAACGCTTGGCCGCGCCCTCGCCCACCATGGCCTCGACCTGCACCGCGCGGCGCTGGCGCGACCATTCGACGGCGGCGGCCAGCAGGCGCCGACCGATGCGGCGGCCGCGCTGGTCGGCGCGCACGACGAGATTGTCGACTTCGATGACCTTGTGGACGCTCCCGCCCTCCAGCGGCACCAGCCGCGTCATCAGCACGGCGACCGCCAGCACGCCTATCTCGCTCTGGGCGACCAGCAGCGTCGTGCCGGGTGTTTCGAGCCATGTGAGCACCTGCTCGCGGCCATTCTCGCCACTGTCGAGAAGATCGGTGAGATCCTCGATGTCGCGCGGCCCCGCCAGCCTCACGCGGATGGCGAGGGGCAACTGATGCGGTTCAACTTCTGCTTCGATGATCGACATATCGTCCTCCGGTTTGCGGTTTCCGCCGCGGCCCGGAGGCCTGATCCTAGAACACGAAAGCCGCCGGGATGCGGCGGCTTCGTTGAGTCATGACCCTTCGCGCCGCCTATGTCAGGGGCGTAAAATACCAAGCGTTGTGGGACAGGGTCGTGCGCATGGGTATTTTATAAGCTTCTGGTCGCAGGTCTGTCAATTGGCCGGCATCGCGCCGCAGTTCCTTGCCTTGGCCAGTCGGTCGATGCGGTCGCGGCGCACCTGGAGACTGTCGAGCGAAGTCTTCGCTTCCTCATCCGTGCGTGCGGCAAGCGCCAGGGGCGGCAGGAAGCCGCTCACATAGATGATCGCCGTATTGTACCCCCTGTTCGAGGCGATGATTCCCTCAAGCTGGCGGCTGGCGGCATTTGCCTTTACGGCCTCTTCCTTCAGCTCCGGACAGGTCAGCTTACCCTCCGCACTTTCCTGATCGCCGACGAGAAGGCGTTGCTCCGGCGGAAGGTGGCTGAGATCGGGTGGCAACTGCGGCGCATTGCGGGCGCACCCGGCCAACGCCAATGCGAAAACCAGCGCGGCCGCCTTACTGCTGGTCATAGGCAATCGCCCGCCCCTTGCCGTCCAGCGAGCCCCAGCTGACCACTCCCATGCCGACCGTCCCATAGCGGACCTGGATCACCGCATCGGCGCCCAGCTTCGCCGCCTCGGCCTTCAATCTGTTGTTGACCATCTCCCGCGTCGGATCGGCATTGAAGAGCGTGGTCTTGTTGACGGTCGCCGAGACATCGCCCAGCGACTTGTACGGCCGGTCCGTAACATCGCCTTCGATGATCTGGATTTTGTCGACGGGGGTCGCCGTCCGTCCCGCCGCCGCTGCCGTCGGCGTCACCTGCGTCGTGGCCCATCCGTCCGCACAAGCGCCAAGCGACGCGGCCGCGCCAATGACCAGCGCGGCTCGCAAAATACGCGTGAAACTCATCATTCCCCCAAGTCATTCTCGTTCTTGACGCGGGGAGACTAAAGAGCAGATCGGCGATCTACAAGGTCAATAAACAACTCTCAGTAGAGGTCGCCTCAGGCCGTCACTCCGCCGCGACAGCCATCGCCTGCTTGAGGCCGGGCATGGTGAAGCCGAGCTTGTCGAGCTTCTCGATCATGTCCTTGCCCGTCTTCTCGTCGATCTCGACGAGCGGCGGGCGCACCGGGTTCCACTGCGGGTCGGCGCCGTAGTGCGCGATCACGTACTTCAGCGCCGGGATCATGACGTAGCCCTGCATGACGCCGCGGACCTCATTGATCCAGGCTTGGAGCTTGTCACCCTCCGGCGTGCCGTAGGCCTTGATCGTCTCGGCGATCTTGCCCGGATTGATGTTGGCCGTGGCGCTGATGCAGCCGACGCCGCCCGCCTTGAGGTTCTCCAGGATCGGCTTTTCGTTGCCGGAGAAGACGTCGAAGCCGTCCTTGGCGAAGGCGTCGATCATGCTCTTGGTGTGGGGCCAGTCGTCGGACGAATCCTTCATGCCGGCGATCTGCTTCGGGTAGGCCTTCATCAGGCGCTCGACCAGCTTGTGCGTGATCGGCACGGCCGAGACCGGCGGGATGTGATAGAGATAGACGCGCAGGCGGTCGTCGCCGACCCGCTGCACCACCTCCGAGAAGAAGCGGAACAGCCCCTCCTCCGGAACGCCCTTGTAGTAGAACGGCGGCAGCATCAGCACGCCGCCGACGCCGAGCTTCACCGCATGCGCGCTGACCTCGGCCGCCTCGCTGATCGAGCTGGCGCCGGTACCGGGCATCATGCGCTCGGTCGGCACGCCGGACGCGACGACGGCTTCGAGGAGGCTCATGCGCTCCTTGGCCGACATCGAGTTGGCTTCCGAGTTGGTGCCGAAGACCGCGAGGCCGCAATCCTGGCTGATCAGCCACTTGCAGTGCGCGATGAAGCGGCCGACATCGGGCGACAGGTCGCGCTTGAAGGGCGTGACGACGGGCGAAAGAACGCCTTTGATCCGTGCTGCGGCCATGATCTTATTTCTCCCGGGAATGGCGCGCCTTTTCTGCAACGAAGCGCCGGAGACGTCCAGTGTCACCATCTCTTAGCGAAATTCTGCCCGAGGACGGCACGACCGGCACCCTGGTCGGCCGCGTATGGCGTGCGGGAAACCCGGCCGGCCCCGCGGTCGTGGCCGTGCGGAATGACGGGGTTTTCGACCTGTCCTCGACCGTCCCCACGATGGCGGACCTCTGCAATGCGCCCGATCCGGCCGCGCTCGCCCGCAATTCGCCCGGCGAACGCATCGGCGCGCTGCAGGACCTCGTCCGCGACCTGCTGGCGCCGGTCGACCTGCAGGCGCTCAAGGCCGCCGGCGTCACCTTTGCCGTCAGCCTGCTGGAACGCCTGATCGAGGAGCATGCCAAGGGCGATCCCGCCCGCGCCGAGCAGGTGCGCGGCGAGCTGAACTCGATCATCGGCGCCGACGTGAGCGCCATCAAGCCGGGCTCGCCCGAGGCCGAGGCGCTGAAGAAGACGCTGATGGCGCGCGGCGCCTGGTCGCCCTACCTCGAGGTCGGCATCGGTCCCTATGCCGAGATCTTCACCAAGGCGCCGCCGATGGCCGCCGTCGGGTACGGCGCTGACATCGGCATCCGGCCGGACTCCGACTGGAACAATCCCGAGCCCGAGGTGACACTGATCGTCAGCGCCAAGGGCAAGATCGTCGGTGCGACCCTGGGCAACGACGTGAACCTGCGCGACATCGAAGGCCGCAGCGCCCTCCTGCTGGGCATCGCCAAGGACAACAACGCCTCCTGCGCGCTCGGCCCCTTCATCCGCCTGTTCGACGACACCTTCTCGCTGGACGACGTGCGCAAGGCCAAGGTCGATCTCGAAGTGACGGGCCCCGACCAGTTCCGCCTGCGCGGATCGAGCGATCTTTCGAGGATCAGCCGTGATCCCACGGACCTCGTGGCGCAGGCCATGAGCGCGCATCAATATCCCGACGGCATGGTGCTGATGACCGGCACGCTGTTCGCGCCAACCGAGCCGCGCAAGCCGGGCGGCACCGGCTTCACGCACATGGTGGGCGACCTCGTCTCCATCCGCTCGCCCAAGCTCGGCACCCTCACCAACAAGGTGGCCCATTGCGACAAGATCGCGCCGTGGACATTCGGCGCGGGCGCCCTGATGCGTAACCTTGCTGCGCGTGGCCTTTTGCGTTGATACGGAAAGAGTATGACCGACCTTACCCGCCTGCCCGCTTCCGACCTTTCCGAACTGATTGCGACAAAGAAAGTCTCACCCGTCGAACTGACCGACGCCGTACTGGCACGCGCCGAGAAGCTGCAGCCGGTGTTGAATTGCTTCATCACCCTGATACCCGAACAGGCTCGCGCGGCGGCAAAGGTCGCTGAAGACGCCGTGATGCAGGGCAAGCCACTCGGCCTGCTGCACGGCATTCCGTTCGCCGCCAAGGATCTCGTGAACACGGCCGGCGTGCGCACCACCTTCGGCTCGCTGCTCTACGAGAACAACGTGCCGAAGGAAGACGCGGTCTGTGCGGCGCGGGTGAAGGCAGCCGGCGGCATCCTGTTCGGCAAGACGACGACACCGGAGTTCGGGCACAAGGCGCTGACCGACGCGCCGCTGTTTGGACGCACGCGCAACGCCTGGAGTGCGAATCATACGTCCGGTGGATCGAGCGGAGGCGCGGCGGTTGCCGTCGCAGCCGGCATCGGACCCATCGGCATCGCGACCGACGGCGGCGGCTCGACCCGCATTCCCGCCGCGATCAACGGCATGGTCGGCTTGAAGCAGAGCAACGGCGTCATCCCTCACAGCCAGGTGGCCGACGCCTTCGGCAACTACACCTATGTGACGCCGATGACCCGCACGGTGATGGACACGGCCTTTATGCTGCAGGCCATGGCCGGACCGCATCCCTCCGACCCGTGGTCGATCGGCGTCGAGCCGAAGGACTATCTCACCGCGGCTCGCGCCGAGGGCGATCTCAAGGGCAAGCGCATCCTCTACAGCGCCACCTTGGGCAACACGATGGTCGCCAAGGACGTGCGCGCCGCTTTCGAGACGTCGCTCGTGCGGCTGCGCGAGTTGGGCGCCGAGCTGGTCGAACTCACCGATGCGCTGCCCGACATGGGAACGGCCTGGAAGGTGATCAACCACACCACGTGGAAGGCGCGCTTCGACGAGATGATCCGCCGCGACGGCAATCGCATGACGCCCTCGCTGGTGCGTCAGGTGGCCGAGGCGGCGGACTGGTCGGGCGCCGACTATCAGCGCGCCATGTTCCAGCGCGCCGATCTCTTCCGCATGGTCCAGGGCTGGTTCGAGAAGGCCGACTTCCTGGTCACGCCCACGACCTCGCGCACGGCGCTGCCGATCGACCAGGACCTGTTCGATCCCATCACCATCGACGGCGCCGAGGCGGGCGAGCTCCGGCGCAACTGGTTCCCCTACACGATGCCGTTCAACATCACGGGCCACCCTGCCCTCAGCATCTGCAACGGCTACGATTCTGAAGGCCTGCCGATCAGCCTGCAGATCGTCGGCCGCTTCCGCGACGAGGCCTCGGTGCTGCGCGTGGCGGCCCTCTACGAGGCGAGCGAGAGCTGGCTCGACCGATGGCCGGACCTTTGAGAAGGCGCCCGCCGCCGCTGACCGCCGAGCAGATCCAGGCGCGCGTCCTTCATCGCGACGGGCTGATCCTGGTGATCGACAAGCCGGCCGGCCTGGCCGTGCATGCCGGCCCCAGCGGTGCGCCCAATCTGGAAGAATGCTTCGACGATCTGCGCTACGGCCTGCCGCGTCCGCCGGCGCTCGCCCACCGGCTGGATGCCGACACGGCGGGCGTATTGGTGCTGGGGCGTCATCCCAAGGCACTGGCCAAGCTCGGGCGACTGTTCTCCGGCCGCGACACCGAGAAGACCTACTGGGCCGTCGTCGAAGGCGCGCCACCGGCCGACGAAGGCGTGTTCGACATGCCGCTGCTGAAGGTGAACACGCGCAGCGGCTGGTCGGTAAAGGTCTCCGACAAGGGCCAGCCTTCGGTGACGCGCTACAAGGTGATGGGCCGCGCGGCGGGTATGTCAGGTGGGGGCATGACGTGGCTGGAACTGAAGCCCGAGACCGGCCGCACCCATCAGATCCGCGTGCACTGTGCCGCCGCTGGCTGCCCGGTGATCGCCGACCGGCTCTATGGCCGGGCCGAGCCGAACAACCAGCTTCACCTGCAGTCGCACGGCATCGTCCTGCCGCTGTCCAAGAGCAAGCCGCCGGTCGTCGTCACTGCGCCGCCACCCGCGCATATGCTGGCGGCCTTGAAGGCCTGCGGCTTCAATCCCGAGCCGTCACCCACACCCTGAGCGTGTCGCCGGCCTCGAAGCCGGCATCCACCGCGGCCTGGAGTTCGCGGCCGGACTCGTAGCCGACCAACGGCAGGCGCGGGAACGTCTGCGCCGACAGCAGGGTCAGCGAGCGCCATACGGCTGCTGCATCGGCCGTTTCGGCGACGACATTCGAAACACCGACCACATCCTCGGCGCGGTAAAGCATGAAGCCCGCCACGACCTTGAAGCCCCGCCGCCCCTTGAACATCGCGAAGCCCGGATCGTCGAACGGCCACTTCTCGGTGCCCTTCTCCTCACGCTGCCAGACGATGTCCGTTTCCGGTCCCGCGGCCGGCATGCCGCCACGGATCCACTGCGCATCGAACAGCAGGTCGAAACCGCGGCGCGACAGGTCGAGCGTGTTGAAACTGTCCTTCACCGACCAGCGCCCCGGCAGGTTCGACTTCTGCAGGATCTCGACGGTGGTCCGCTGCTCTTCCAGCGCGGCGTCGCCGACCGCCAGGGTGACCGCGTTCGGATAGAAACGCGGCACCGTCGAGGCATTGACCCATATGTGCGGCAGCATGCGGCCGGCATGGCCGTGCGCGCGGCAGACCGCGTCGCACCAGCGTGCGTTGTTGAGGGCCGCCGCGAGGGTCCAGTCCTTCACGCGCGTCCGATCAGGCCGACACGCTCGGGCGGGCCTTCATGCGCTCCATCCACGCGGTCAGGTTCTTGTTCGCCGGATCGAGCGGCTGGCCGACCTTGGCCAGGAATTCGAGGAAAGGATAGAGCTGGATGTCGGCCATGGTGAGCTTGTCGCCGGCAATGAACGGCTTCGAGCCCAGCAGCCCGTCGAGCCAGGCCAGCTTCTTCTTCGCCGTCTCCTTCAGGCCATCCGCGGCTTCCGGAATGCAGTGGACGCGATCCTGGAAGAACTTGAGCCCCTGCGAGAAGCGGTAGCCGTTGAGCGCCGGTTCGAGAATGTTGAGGTCGATGCGGCGCACCCACATGCGGGTCTTCGCGCGCTCCTCCGGCGTGTCGCCGATCAGCGACGGCGTGTCCTTCTTCGCCTCGTCGACATACTCGCAGATCGCAGTGATCTCGGCGATGACCGTGCCGTCGTCGAGTTCGAGCGCGGGGCATTGGCCCGACGGATTGACCTTGAGATAGGGCTCGCGCCGGTTCTCGCCGCCGCGCAGGTCGACCTCGACCCGCGGCACGTCGAAGCCCTTCTCGGCCATGAAGATGCGAACCATCTGCGGGTTGGGGCCGATCGAATTATAGAACTTCATCTTTCATTTCCTCCCGTGAAGACCTGAAGCGCTATCAAAGTCAGCGCCACGGCTCCACGAGAATCTTGGTGTGGTTTTCGGGATTGCCCAGCTCCACGAACGCACCCTTCACTTCGGCCAACCCGACCTTGCCGGTGATCAGCGCATCGGCCTCGACCTGGCCTTCGGCCAGCAGGCGAAGGCAGCGCGCGAATTCCTCCGGCGTGTAGCCCAGCACGAACTGGATGGAGAGTTCCTTCACGATTCCGAACAGCGGTTCGATGCGGTCCGGTTCCATGCAGACACCCGCCACGACGATGCGTGCGTCGCGCGGTGCTGCCTCGAAGACCTGCTGCAGCAGGCCCGGCACGCCGACGCATTCGAAGATCACGGCGCGCTTGCCGGGCGCGAGCTTCGCATAGGGCGATTCGACCTTGGGATCGATCACGATGTCGGCGCCCATCTTTGCCGCCAGCTCGCGCCGCTTCGGAGAGAAGTCCGCCGCGATGATCGGATGGATGCCCTTCAGCCGCAGGCCGACGATGGCCGCGAGGCCGACCGGCCCGCAGCCCACGACCAGCGGCGCGTCATTCTCCTGCAGCGCCGCCTTCTCGACAGCGTGGATACCGACCGCGAGGGGCTCGGTGAGTGCCGCATGATCGGCCGACAGGCCGTTGGGCACTTCGAGCAACAGCGGTGCGGCCAGCACCATCTGCTCGCCATAGCCACCGGGAAAGTCGTTGGAGTAGCCGACCGTGCGATGGCCGTCCGCCTGTGGGATCACCGGCATCGAGCAGACCAGCGCGCCGGGCTTCAGCTTGCGTTCGGTGCCGGGGCCATAGTCCAGCACCTCGCCGCAGAACTCATGGCCGAACACGACGTCGCGCGACAGGTCGAGCGGCTGGCGTCCGGGAATGCGCTTGGACAGCTCGACCATGTGCGGCGCGTGCCTGGCATAGTGCAGGTCCGAGCCGCAGATGCCGCAGCACAGCGTCCTGACCAGCACCTGCCCCGCCGCCGGCACGGGCGCCGGGACGTCGGCGACGACGATGTCGCCGCCGCGGAGAACGGCTGCCTTCATTTGATGAACTCCCGTGTGGTGGCGACGAAGTCGTCGAGACGGTCATGCTGCACCCAGTGGCCGGCGCGCTCGAACTCCACGACCTCGGCGGTCTTGAAATGCTTGATGCGGCCGTCCTTCTCCGGGTTCGAGGCCCAGCTCTCCTTGCCGTAGACCAGCAGGGTCGGGCAGGTGATCTGCGACCACAGCGTCTCGATCTCGGGATAGCTCATGTCGTACGGCTGGTTGACCCTCACATAGTTGTCGAACTTCCAGCTATAGGTGCCGTCCTCGTTCTGGTTGACGCCCTGCTCGGTCAGGTGTCGCGCCTGCGCGGCGGAGAGATGCTTGTTCTCCTCCTGCATGCGCTTGAAGGCATCCTCGATGGTTGGGTACTTGCGCGGCGCACGGGCCGACAGTTTGCGCTGCTCGTCGATCCAGTCGGTCATGCGCTCGCTCATCGGCTTGCCACCGCGCTCGGCGATGACCTTGGGCGACGGCCCGAGGCCTTCGATCGCGACCAGTTTGCGCACCTTGTCGGGATGGATACCGGTGTAACGCAGGCAGATGTTGCCGCCCAGCGAATGCGCCACGATCGTCACCGGTGCCAGGTTCTGTTGATGGATGAGCTGGGCCAGATCGTAGATGTAGGCGGCCATCGAGTAGTTGCCGTCCGGCGACCACTGGCTGTCGCCGTGCCCGCGCAGGTCCGGGCAGATGATGTGCCAGTCCTTGCGCAGCGCCTGAGCGACCCAGTCCCAGTTCCTGCAGTGATCGCGGCCGCCATGGACGAGCAGAAGCGGCGGCGCTTCGGGATTGCCCCAATCGATGTAATGCAAACGCAGACGCTGTGAGAAGAAGACCCGGGAGGTGGGACCGGGCATGCCGTTCAATGTGTTCATGCCGCAATTTACCGGCTGCGGTCGCTCCGGCACAATGGAGGACAATGACGCTCCCAATGCCCCAGGCCGCCAGCGCCGAGCACCTCACTGAGGTGCTTCGCCGGAGTGGCGTTCTGGGCGGCGGCCGCGTCTCTGCCGTCGAAATCGACAAGCCATTCCCCACCCTGCTGTCCCTGGTTCAGCGGCTGCGCCTCACCTATGAAGGGGAAGCCACCGACGCGCCAGGGTCGATCATTTTCAAGACGGACCTGCCGAACCGTCCTGGCGCCGGTTGGGAAAGCGGCCGCAAGGAAGTCGCCTTCTATACCGACGTCGCCCCGGCAACACCCGCGGGCCTGCTGCTCCGCTGCTTCGAGGCGCATCATGATATGGCAACCGGCGCGTGGCATCTGCTGCTCGAAGACCTGACCGACTCGCACATGATTGCCACACAATGGCCGCTGCCGCCGACCATCGAGCAGAGCGAGGCGATCGTTCGCGTCCATGCGCGTTTCCAGGCTGCCTGGTGGGACGACCCTCGCCTAGGCGTGACACCGAAGGCTGTCGAGGACTGGCTGAAAAACCTCACCAGGGCTTACGCGAAGTTCGCCGACCTGCTGGGTGACCGCCTGTCAGCGGAGCGGCGCGCTTTCTATGATCGGCTGTTCGACCAGGCGCCCCGTCTGCTCCAGCGCTACCGCACCCGTCGCAACGTGACACTCGTACAGGGCGACTCTCATACCTGGAACTGCTTCCTGCCTCGTAGCTCATCGGACACTGCGAGGCTGTTCGACTGGGATTCCTGGCGATCCACCGTCGGCGCGGAGGACCTCGCCTACATGATGGCGATGCACTGGTATCCCGACCTGCGCCAGCGGGCGGAGCGCCGTCTGCTCGACTGCTACCATGCCGAGCTGATCGACCGCGGCGTGACGGGTTACGACCGGTCCTCGCTGCAGGACGATTATCGATTGTCCGTCCTCTGGGCGACCACCCGGCCGATCTGGATGCAGTCCGCCGGGATTCCCCCCGTGATCTGGTGGAACCATCTCGAGCGGATTCATCTCGCCGCCGACGATCTCGACTGCCGCGCGCTGCTGTCCGCGTGACAGATAAGGGCATTTGCGCGAGACTTTGCGCATGATGAGTCCCGAGCAGAACGAGCTGATGACCCGCGTCGGTCCGGGCACCAAGTGCGGCGCGCTGATGCGCCACTACTGGCATCCCGTGGCCCTCGCCGACGAACTGCCCGCCGAGCGGCCGGCCAAGCCGGTGCGCGTGCTGGGACAGGATTTCGTGCTGTTCCGCGACGAGCGTGGCCGACACGGTCTGCTCGACCGCGACTGCCCGCATCGTGGCGCCGACCTCGCCTTCGGTCGCCTCGAAGACGGCGGCCTGCGCTGCCTGTTCCATGGCTGGCTGTTCGATGTCGACGGCAAGTGCCTGGAGACTCCGGCCGAGCCGGAAGGCAGCGTGCTCTGCCAGAGGGTGCGCCAGCGCTCCTATCCGGTCGTCGTGAAGAACGGCATCGTTTTCTCCTATCTCGGCGAGGGAGAGGCGCCTGCTTTCCCCGACTTTGACTGCTTCCTGGCGCCCGGCACGCATGCCTTCGCCTTCAAGGGCCTGATCGAGTGCAACTGGCTGCAGGCGCTGGAGGTCGGCATCGATCCCGCGCACGCCTCCTACCTGCACCGCTTCTACGAGGACGAGGATACAGGTGCTGCCTACGGCAAGCAGTTCCGCTCCGCCTCCGCCGATTCCGAAATCCCGATGACGCGCCTGCTGCGCGACTTCCCGCGGCCGAAGCTCGACGTCGAAGCCACCGACTACGGCCTGCGCCTCTTCGCGCTGCGCAAACTGAACGAGCAGCACACGCATGTGCGCGTGACCAACCTTGTCTTCCCCTACGCCTTCGTGATTCCGATGAGCGCGGAGATGACGATCACGCAGTGGCATGTGCCGATCGACGATACGAGCTGCTACTGGTACGCGATCTTCACCAGCTTCGGTAAGCCGGTCGACCATGCCGCAATGCGCGAGCAGCGGCTGAAGCTCTACCAGCTTCCCGACTACCGCCCGTTGATCGGCCGACATAACGACTATGGCTACAACGTCACGGAACAGAAGAACCAGACCTTCACCGGCATGGGCTTCGACATCAACGTCCACGACCAGTGGGCCGTCGAGAGCCAGGGCCGCATCCAGGACCGCACGCGCGAGCATCTCGGCACGACCGACAAGGCGATCGTCGCCTACCGCCGCATGCTGCTGTCCGCCATCGGCCAGGTCGACAACGGCCAGCGTCCGATCATGTGGCTCGACCGCCAGCGCGCCGCCGCGATCCGCGGTCCTGTCGCGATCGACGGGATGGGTCCGACCGAGGGCTGGGAAGCCTATTGGAAGGATGTCGACGTTCGCCGCCGCCGCTCTTCCAGTTGGGCGGCCGACACCATCCCGCCGCTGGTCGCGTAGCCGATGACGCTGGTCGAGCGCGCGGGCCTCTGGACCGAGGACCGCAAGGCCGCGACGCGCGAGGCCGAGCGGCGCATGAAGGCGGGCGAAATGTCCGTCGTGCGACTGGCCTTCGCCGACCAGCACGGCATCCTGCGCGGCAAGACACTGGTCGCCTCCGAAGTGGACGCGGCCCTGAAGAACGGCGTCGGCTTCACGACTACGATGCTGCTGAAGGACACGTCGCACCGCACTGTGTTCCCCGTCTGGCAGCCTGGCGGCGGCTTCGGCATGAAGGAACTCGAAGGTGCCGCGGACGTGGTCATGCTGCCCGATCCCGCGACCTTCCGGGCCCTCCCCTGGGCGCCACATTCCGGCTGGATGCTGTGCGACATCTACTTCGCCGACGGCCGGCCGATGCCGCTCTGCACGCGCCAGGTGCTGCGCAGGACGCTCGGGGCGCTGGCCGATCGCGGTTACGATTTCTGCGCCGGCCTCGAAGTCGAATTCCATCTGTTCAAGCTCGAGAAGGCCAAGCTCGGCACCGGCGATGCCGGCCAGCCGGGCGAGCCGCCCGAGGTGTCGCTGCTGAACCAGGGCTATCAGTACCTGACCGAGCAGCGCTACGACGAAATGGATCCGATCCTGGAGATCCTGCGCACCAACCTCGTCGATCTCGGCCTGCCGCTGCGCTCGCTGGAAGTCGAATACGGACCGAGCCAGGTCGAGTTCACCTTCCGCACCGGCACCTGCCTCGATCCCGCCGACACGATGGTGCTGTTCCGCAGCGCCACCAAGCAGATCGCCCAACGGAACGGCTTCCACGCCTCGTTCATGTGCCGGCCCAAGCTCGCCAACGTGATGTCGAGCGGCTGGCACCTGCACCAGTCGCTGACCGACCGGAAGAGCCACGCCAACGCCTTCGTCGATGCCAGCGAGCCGCTATCGGCGGCCGGCCGCCATTACATGGCCGGCCTGCTCGAGCACGCCCGCGCCGCGGCCGCCTTCAGCACGCCGACGCTCAACGGCTACAAGCGCTACCGCCCCTTCTCGCTGGCGCCCGACCGCGCCATCTGGGGCCGCGACAATCGCGGCGTCATGGTGCGCGTGCTGGGCGGCCCCGGCGATCCCGCGACGCACCTGGAAAACCGCATCGGCGAGCCGGCCGCCAATCCCTACCTCTACATGGCGAGCCAGATCGTCTGCGGCCTCGACGGGCTGGAGCGGAAGCTCGACCCCGGACCGTCGGCCGACACGCCCTACGAGGCCAAGGCGCCGCTGCTCCCGCGGTCGCTCGGCGAGGCGCTGGCGGCCCTGAAGGACAGCAAGGCCCTGCGCGCCGGGCTGGGCGACTTCTTCGTCGACTACTACCTCCGCCTCAAGCAAGCTGAGATCGACCGGTTCGAGCTCGAGGTCAGCGACTGGGAGCAGCGGGAGTATTTCTCCCTGTTCTAGAAATCCGGTCCGCTCCCCATATAGCGGGCATGTTCGACTTCGATCCCCTGCTCGTCGATGACGAGCGCCGCGACGCGGAGATACCTGGTATCCCGCTCGAAACCACCACCGATGAAGCGCCCCTGTTCGACGCCTATTCGCGGGCCGTCGTCGATGTCGTCGACCTCGTCGGCCCCTCCGTCGTCCGGGTCGAGACGCCGGCCGATCCCGAGTCCCGCCGCCGCGGCGGCACCGGCTCGGGCGTCGTGATCTCGCCGGACGGGCTGGTGCTGACCAATAGCCATGTTGTTCAGGGCGCCTCGTCCGTGCGCCTGGCGCTGGCCGATGCGCGCACCGTGAAGGCGCGGGTCATGGGCAATGACCCGCACACCGACCTCGCCCTGCTGCGCATCATCGACGACGTCTCGTTGCCGGCCGCGCGGCTGGGCAATTCCAAGGAGCTGAAGCGCGGCCAGCTCGTGGTGGCGATCGGCAACCCGCTGGGCTTCGAATCCACGGTGACGGCCGGCGTCGTCTCGGCCCTCGGCCGCTCGCTGCGTGCCCAGACCGGCCGGCTGATCGACGACGTCATCCAGACCGACGCTGCGCTCAATCCCGGCAATTCCGGCGGCCCGCTGGTCTCCTCGCGCGGCGAGGTGATCGGCATCAACACCGCCGTGATCGCAGGCGCCCAGGGCATCTGCTTCGCCGTGGCCAGCAACACCGCCAGCCATGTCGTGAGCGAGATCGTGCGTCACGGGCGCGTGCCGCGCGCCTTCATCGGCGTCTCCGGCCAGACGGTCGTGCTGCCGCGCCGGCTCGCTCTGGCACTGGGCCTCGCCCAGGCGCGCGGCGTCGCGCTCGACGCGGTCGAGGCGAGTGGCCCCGCCGCCAAGGCCGGCCTGGAGACCGGCAACATCGTGATCGCGCTCGACGGACAGCCGGTCACGGGCGCCGACGATCTGGTGCGATTGCTGAGCGGCGCGCGCATCGGTATCGAGACGGTTCTGACCGTCATCGCCGGCGCCGCCCTGCGCCGCATCACCGTGATGCCGGTCGAACGGACCGGGGAACGCGAGACATGACCGCCATTGCCGTCGTCACGACCGTCGCCAACAGGAAGGACGCCCGTTCGCTCGCGCGCGCACTGGTCGAGGCGAAGCTCGTCGCCTGCGCCCAGATCTCGCGCATCGAGAGCGTCTATTCCTGGAAAGGCGCGATCGAGACCGGCAAGGAATACCGCGTGCTGCTCAAGACGCTCGACGAACACTATTCCGCCGTCGAGCGCGCGATCCTCGACCTGCATCCCTACGAGGTGCCGGCGATCCACGCCTTCCCGATGATGCACGTCGCTCCGGCCTACGCCGCCTGGATCGAGGAGAGCGTGGCGGTCTAGACCTCCCCGCCCTCGAGCATCTTCGTCCAGCGCTTCTGCAGTTCGTCCGGGCTCAGCACTTCTTTCACGGCGGCGAGGGACCACCGGTAGCCGAACGGACAGGCCACCATACCGGTTCGGTCGCCATAGAACTGGTCCTGAACGGGCCGTACCAAGGTGGCGCCCGTGTCCAAGGCGCGCTGGACGGCCTTGTCGGCGTCGGGAACCTGGATCCGGAACGCCACGGGCGAGCCGCCGATCGAGCCGGGACTGCGGGCGCCGAAATCGGGGTACTCGTCGTTCATCATCAGGACCGTATCGCAGATCCTGATCTCGGCATGGCCGACGCGGCCCGCCGGCTCGACCAGCCGGAACAGTTCCACGGCGCCAAACGCCTTCACGTAGAAATCGATCGCCGCCTTGGCGTCGTGCACCGTCATGTGGGCCTGCACGGTCTGACCCGAAGTCGCGGTCTTTGCGGTCATGGCATCACCTGTGTTATATTACGTTACGTATCGTAACGTTAATAGATGCCCCGTCAAGCCTCCTCTGCCTCACCGGTGCGCGGCCGACCGCGCGATCCACGGACCCGCGCCGCGATCCTCGTTGCGGCTCGCGCGCTGCTCGAACGCGGCGGCCTGACCGCCGTCACCATCGAAGCCATCTCGCAAAAGGCCGGCGTCAGCCGCCCGACGATCTATCGCTATTGGCCGAACGCGCCTGCCGTGGCGATGGCTGCCTTCCTGGAGACGACGGGCGCGGCCGACGCCGCGAGGTCACCGAGAACGGCCCTCGCAGCCCTGCGTGCCCAGCTTCATGCGCTGGCCGACGCCTTCGCGGCCCCCGCCGGCCGCAGCGTTGCCGCCATGGTCGCGGCGGCCCAGTCCGAGACCGAGCTTGCGAAGGCGTTCCGCAACGAATTCATCGCCCGCAACCGCGATGCCACGCGCGCGCTGCTGGAACGCTGCATCGCCGACAAGGCGATCGCGCCGCCCGAGGACATGGAGGTCACGCTCGACCTCGTGTTCGGTCCCCTCTTCTATCGGCTGCTGATGGGCCACGCGCCGATCACGCGCGGCTTCGTCGATCAGCTTCTCGACACCGTCATCCGCGTACGCGACTGAGAACGCTCTCGGTTTCGCGCACCATCGCCTTCACCAGTTCGCCGGCCGGCATCTCGCGCGCCAGGGTCGGCGCCTGTCCGCTCCACAGCGGCGTGAAGTCCGTCGAACCCTTGGCCTCGGCGGGACCACGGAGCGGCTGAGTCGCCTCCGCAGTCAGCGGAAAGGCCGGAGCGTCGGGGCTCATCGGCCCGACCTCGCGCACGATGCGGTTCACGATGCCGCGCGCCGGGCGACCGGTGAACACGTTGGTGAGCGTGGTGCTGTTGTCGTTGGCCTTCTTGAGCGCGGCGCGGTGCAGCGCGCCCGTCCGCGCTTCCGGCGCCAGCATGAACGCGGTGCCGATCTGAGCACCCGCAGCCCCAAGAGCCAGTGCGGCAGCGATGCCGCGGCCGTCGCCGATGCCGCCGGCGGCGATCACCGGTACCTTCACCGCATCCACGACCTGGGGAACCAGTGCCATCGTCCCTGCCTGGCGCGAAATGTCGTCCACCAGGAACATGCCGCGATGGCCACCGGCCTCGGCGCCCTGCGCGATGACGGCATCGACGCCCTCGCCTTCCAGCCAGCGCGCCTCCTCGGCCGTCGTCGCCGAGGCGATGACCAGGATGCCTGCCGTCTTGAGGCGCTGCATCAGCGTCTTGTCGGGCAGGCCGAAATGGAAGCTCGCGACCTTGGGCATGAACTCCAGCACGAGGTCACAGCCGGCGGCGTCGAAGGCGGCGCGCGACGGCCCCTTTGTGCCGGGCGCCACGCCCAGTTCTTCATAGTAGCCGGCGAGCTTCTTGCGCCACGCAGTGTCGCGCGCTGCATCGACGGTCGGCGGCTTGTGCACGAAGAAGTTCACGTTGAACGGCCGGGCCGTCCCCTGCTTCACCATCTGGAATTCCTGCCGCAGGCCATCCAGGGTCAGCATCGCGCCGGCGATGGATCCCAGCGCCCCCGCTTCCGAGGTTGCGATCGCCATCTGCGGCGAGGTCACGCCGGCCATCGGCGCCTGGAGGATGGGATGCTCGATGCCGAAGAGGTCGAGAAGGCGGCGGTCCTGCCATTTCATGGCTGTTCTCCTTGTTGCGTCCGCAGTCTAGGCATCTGCAGGTATCTCAAATAGCGATTTAAACAGATCGCTCTCATCAGATAATCTGATGCCATGGATGCCAAGGATCTGGCCACTTTCGAGGCCGTCGCGCGCCTGGGCGGCATGGGTCGCGCCGCGCGCGAGCTCAACACCGTCCAATCGAACGTCACGCAGCGCGTGCGGCGGCTCGAGGAGGCGCTGGGCGTCTCGCTGTTCGAGCGCAGCCGGGCCGGTGCCCGCCTGACGCCGGCCGGCGAGCGGCTGATGCCCTACGCCACCCGCGTCGACGCGCTGCTCGACGAGGCCGGCCGCGCCGCCCGGGACGACGGCGCACCGCGCGGCACCCTCACCGTCGGCTCGCTGGAGACAACGGCGGCGCTGCGGCTCTCTCCCCTTCTCGCCTCCTATGTACAGGCGCATCCCGGTGTCGACTTCGTCCTGCGCACCGGCACGACGGCGGAAATGGTCGAACGCGTGCTGGATCGCGAGCTGGAGGGCGCCTTCGTCTGTGGACCGGTCGTGCATCCGCAGCTCGTTGCGGTGGCGGCCTTCAGCGAGGAACTGGCCCTGCTCAGTGCCCCCACCGAGTCATCCCTGGCGGCGGTGTTGCAACGGCCCGACCTGCGCCTCGTCATCCTGCGAGCCGGCTGTTCCTACCGGCAACGGCTGGAGGAGGTGCTGGCGCGGCGCGGTGTCGTGGGCCTGCGCCGGCTGGAGTTCGGCACCTTGGAAGCGATCCTGGGCGCCGTCGCGGCCGGGCTCGGCATCACGCTGATGCCGCGCGCCCTGATTGGCCCCGCATGGCGCGGCGGGCAGATCCGGGCGCATCGCTTGCCGGCCACGGAGGCGCGGGTACAGACTGTCTTCGTCCGCCGCCGCGACAGGCTTCCCTCCAGCGCCCTGCTGGCCTTCCAGAAACACGTGACCAAGGGGCCACCGAAATGATGCGCGGCAGCACCACGATCTTCACCGTCAAGGACGCCAAGGCGAGCCTCGCCTACTACCGTGACTGCGTCGGTTTCGACGTCGCCTTCGAATACGGCACGCCGACCTTCTATGTCGGCCTGTGCTCTGGCGAAGTCTCCCTGCACCTGATCGCCGCCGCGCAGGCGCCGCGTCCTCCCGGCCACGCTGCCGTGAGCATCTATGTCGACGATGTCGACGCCGTGCATGCCGATCTCGTGCGTCGAGGCGCGAAGATCCTCAACGCGCCAAAGGACCAGGATTACGGGCTGCGTGACTTCGGCATTGCAGATATCGACGGCAACATGATCTTCTTCGCCACGGAACTGAAAACGAGTTGATCGAGGGGTAGCATGGAGCTTTGGCAGTACGACGCGACCGACCTGGCGCGATTGATCCGGACCGGACAGGCATCGGCGCGGGAGGCGGTCGATTCCGTCCTCGGCCGGCTGCACAAGGTCAATCCCGCCATCAACGCCGTGGTGCGCGTGCTGGAAAGCGAAGCCCGCGCCGAGGCCGAGACGGCCGACGCCGCCCGCGCGCGTGGCCATGCCCTGCCGCCGCTGCACGGCGTGCCGGTCACGACCAAGATCAACGTCGACCAAGCCGGCCTGCCGACCGACAACGGCGTCATTCCGCTGAAGGACCTGATCGCGCAGGAGGACAGCCCCGTCGTCGCCAACCTGAAGCATGCCGGCGCGATCATCGTGGGCCGCACCAATGCGCCCGCCTTCTCGATGCGCATCTTCTCCGACAATGCCCTGCACGGCCGCACGCTCAATCCGCGCGATCCCAGCGTGACGCCGGGCGGGTCGAGCGGCGGCGCGGGCGCCGCAACGGCGACCGGCATCGGCGCCATCGCCCACGGCAACGATATCGGCGGCTCGGTGCGCATCCCCGCCTATTGCAACGGCGTGGTCGGCCTGCGCACCGGCTTCGCCCGCGTCCCCTCCTTCAATCCGACCGGCGTCGCCTCGGGCCGCCCCATCGGCGCCATCCTGATGGCGACGCAGGGCCCGCATACCCGCACGGTGCGCGACGCCCGTCTCGCCCTCGAAGTGATGGCGCGGGGCGACCGGCGCGACTGGCGCTGGAACGACGTGCCGATGCGGGGCAACCCGCCGGCGCGGCCGATCAAGGTCGCGATCGTGCCCGAGGTGCCGGGCGGCAAGAGCCATCCCGCCCAGGTCGCGGCCGTGCGGCTCGCCGGCAAGCATCTCAAGGGCGCGGGCTACGTCGTCGAGGAAGTGCTGCCGCCCGACATCGAGCGCTGCGTCGAGCTGTGGCACCAGATCTGCGTCACCGACGTGTTCGGCGGCCTGTGGCCGGTCATGCAGAAGATGGGCGATCCCGACGGCATCGCCGCCATGCAGGCCTGGCTCTCGATCCACAAGCCGGTCGATCTCGCGACCTACGTCTCGGCCCTGACGGAGCGCGAGGCGATGCTGTTCAAGTGGATGACCTTCATGCAGCAATGGCCGCTGGTCATCTTCCCGACGCTCTGCGACCTGCCGCCCAAGCAGGTGGCCGACATCACGCCGGACGGCCAGCGCGGCGTGCTGGACTCGATGCGCTCCGCCCTGATCGCGCCTCTGTTCGGCCTGCCCGGACTCGCGGTGCCGGTCGGCAGCCACGGCAAGCTGCGCACCGGTGTCCAGATCATGGCGATGCGCAACCGCGAGGACCTCACCCTGGACGCCGGCGAGGTGATCGAGGCGGCCGAAGGGATCGTGACACCGATCGATCCCGTCGCGGCGTAGGAGCCGACCTCAGTTGCGCGACGGCAGGTCGATCTTGCTGTCGCGCAGCTTCTGCTCGAGCACGGGAATGCCGGCGGGATTGCCGTTCTTGCACTGGTCCAGGGCCACGGAAGTCTCGACCCCGCTCACGATGGGCCCGCGCCCGCCGCCGCGGTTCGATACAAGGGTCTCGTACGTCACGGCCAGCGCCTTGCAGTAAGTCGCGTCGTCCGTGGCCGCCCAGGCTGCTGCCGGCAGCGACAGGAACATGCCGGCAATCAGCAATTTGATATGGTTTGTCATGCGTCGAGCATGGGCGCCCGACCTGACGGGTGCCTGACTTCGCCTACTTAATTATCTCGCGGAAGATGCACTTCTCGACGCCTTCCCCCGATACCGCGACGCGTTTCGACCATTGCCAGAGCGGGTTCCAGTAGGACTCGATCAGCGTATCGACGGCCTTGCGGTCGTCGACGATGTAACCGAACTCCTGCAGGTTCACCGGGTACATGTTATCGGAGCCGATGTAGAAGACCCGGTCGTCGACCATCCAGAGCTTGGAATGGTTTGCGATGGTCTTGTTGCCCGGCCAGGAATCGTCCGGTCCGAAACGGAACGGCGCCAGGTGGAAGCGGCTGCACAGCATCGCATTCACCGGGTCGGGGCCTTTGCGGATGGCATAGCGCGACCTTGGATCGGCCGTGTCGATGCGCTTCTGCACATTGTCCTTGATACGCTTGGCCAGCGCCCGCAGCGGCACGTCGTTGTAGTACGGGCTGCCGCCATTGCCGATCGAGCCGGGATTCGACAGCACGACATAGACGTCGCCGTCGCGCTCCATCAGGTCGACCATCTCGTCGAGCGCGCTTTCCGGGAACAGCGTGTCGGACCGCCCCAGCCGAAAGCCCAGGTCCTGCTGCGAGACGCGGATGGTCCTGCGGGCGGCGGCGAACATCAGGTCTCGCGCCAGCTCGCTCTGGTTGGCAAAGTCTTCGGTGATGCCGGCGCCCAGCCGGCCGATGCCCATGATTTCTACGCCGCCCGTGCCGCCCGCCGTGCGACGCGTTGCCAGCGCGGCCGGGCAACGCTGCCCCAGCTCGCTTTGGCCGGGTGTATAAGTGACCAGCGAGATCGAATCCTTGTAGTTGAGATTACTGCAAACATAGCTCCACAGCCGATCGGCAAAGCGCGAAGCGCTCGCCGCCGCCGGTCCCTTCACCTGCATGGAGAGGTCGTGCACGGGGTTATCGGTGAGATAGTCCTCGGTCCAGAGATTGTGGCCGCCGACGATGGCTTCGCTTCCATCCACGACGATGAACTTGCCGTGGTTCCACGAGAAGCTGTTGCACGATTCGAGGACGGTGCAGGTCCGCATCGCCGAAACACTGACGGTCACGCGCGAGCCCGGAATGTTTCGCGCAGTCTCGACCAGCTCCTTGAGGAACGCCGCCGCATCGACGCCCTTGGGCGGAAACTGCCCGATCAGCACGCGCACCTCTATCTGACGGCGACTGAAGGCCAGCTCGGCAATGGCCGCCTTCAGTGCGGTGGTGAACCGTCCGGTCGGCGCGGGCTGCAACTCGACGATGTCGACGCTCCGTCGGGCACTGGCGATCAAGTCGTGGATCCGGAGCGGCAGTGCATCCGAATGGCCAAGACAGACTTTCCGAGTGGTGGTTCGCAGGCCGGGCGTGCGCGGCCAGATCGCGGTGCAGGTCCCGCCCTTGCAGTCGGCATCGGTGCTGCAGGCCGGCAGCGAGATGTCGGGCTCGCAGTCCTTGCAGTCCATGGCGAACCAGGTGAGATCGTCGGCCCGGCGGCCCCAGCGGTTGGGCGTCTGCACCAGCCAGTCGACGAGCAGGCTGTTGCCGCGCGTCAGGTCGTAGGTGATCCCGGCAAAGGCGCCGGCCGGGTCGCTCTTGGCGAGCTCGCGCTGGAGCTGCTGCAGCGGATCGGGCGCGGCGAGATCGGGCGGCCGGATGTCGCGGTCCTTCATCAGGGCCACGATGGAGGTGGACGATCGCAGGAGTCCGAAATCGCGCTCGGCCTGGCTGTCGCTCACCGCACTGCTGGGCAGGTCTCCGCTGCAGGATCCGACGACGGCCAGGACCAGCAGCAACACGAAGCGTCTGAACATGGACAGGGACTTAATCGGGTCGCAGACTGCAGCGCAATCAATGGTTCGAGAGAAACGGATTTTCACAATGGCCGAAGCGCTCCTGCAGACCACCGTCGTCGGTTCCTACCCCCAGCCGGACTGGCTGGTGGACCGGCAAATGCTCAGCAAGGGCGTGCCGCGCACCCGCGTGAAGGAGCTGTGGCGTGTCTCCGAGCCGTATCTGGAGCAGGCGCAGGATGACGCCACCCTGCTGGCCATCCGCGACATGGAGCGCGCCGGCATCGACGTCGTCACCGACGGCGAGATGCGCCGCGAGAGCTATTCCAACCGCTTCGCGACGGCGCTCGAAGGGATCGACGACGAGAACCCGGCCGAGATCGTGAACCGCAGCGGCAGCCGCACGCCGGTGCCGCGGATCGTGGGCAAGATCCGGCGCACCGGGCCGGTCGAACTGCGCGACATGCAGTTCCTGCGCGCCAATACCGACCGGCTGGCCAAGATCACCCTGCCCGGTCCTTTCACCATGGGCCAGCAGGTGAAGGACGAGTTCTACAAGGACGCCGAGGCGATGTGCATGGACTATGCCGCCGCCGTGAACGAGGAGGCGCACGAGCTCGTCAAGGCCGGCGCCGACGTGATCCAGCTCGACGAACCCTGGCTGCGCAACAATCCCGACGAGGCCAAGCGCTACGCCGTGAAGGTGATCAACCGCGCCCTGCAGGGCATCACGGTGCCGACCGTCATCCATCTCTGCTTCGGCTATGCCGCCGTCGTGAGCGGCCTGAAGCCCACCGGCTATTCGTTCCTGCCGCAGCTTTCCGACACGATCGCCCAGCAGATCTCCATCGAATCCGCCCAGCCCAAGCTCGACCTCGGCGTCCTGAAGGACCTCGCGCCCAAGAAGGTGATGCTGGGCGTGATCGACCTCAGTGATCCCGAGATCGAGACGCCGCAGAAGGTCGCCGACCGCATCCGCGCCGGCCTGAAGCATATCGGGCCGGACAAGCTCCTGCCGGCTCCCGATTGCGGCATGAAGTACCTGCCGCGCGAGACCGCGTTCGGGAAACTGAAGTCCCTTGCCGAGGGCGCCGCGATCGTCCGGAAGGAACTCGCCTAGCGGCCGGTGACGCCGCCATTCGGAGAAACGGTCACCTGCTTCTCCACGCCGTTGCGCGTCGCCTTGCCGGTCCATTGTCCATCCGGGCCGCGACGCAGGCCGTGCACGTCCTTGTAGTGCAACGACTGCAACTGCTGCTTCACGCCGGCGCTGCCCGCAAGCGGCGCCGGTGGCTTGGTCTGGGCGGCGACAGGGGTCGCCATCACCAGCACGACAAGGACGGCTATCGCCTTCAAGAGGCCAGCCGTCCCTTCAGGACCGTGCCCGTCAGGGCGCCGGTCGCCTCGCCGTCCTGGAAGGCGACGGCGCCGTTCACCAGGGTCGCCTTGATGCCCTCGGCCTTCTGGACTAGGCGGCGCGCGCCGCCGGGAAGGTCGCGCTCGACCGTCGGCAGGCAGGGCCGGATGCCGTTCTCCTCGAACAGGACCAAGTCGGCCTGGTAGC
The DNA here is from genome assembly GCF_058803965.1 of Reyranella sp. GW821-FHT14A01. NCBI lineage: Bacteria > Pseudomonadati > Pseudomonadota > Alphaproteobacteria > Hyphomicrobiales > Reyranellaceae > Reyranella > Reyranella sp. GW821-FHT14A01. The sequence goes on along the minus strand of NZ_JBXAPM010000003.1, from coordinate 39,569 downwards.
CCGGGCGCACCAGGCCGCGGCCCTTCATTTCCCAGGCGACGGCATTGTCGTGCGTGATCTTCTTCACCGCCTCTTCGAGTGTGAAGGCACCGCGCTTGCGCACCCAGTAGCTGAGAAGATGCGTCTGCAGCGACGAGCCCATCTCCTGCGCGACGTGGGCACCGGAGTCGGAGAAGGTCGCCAGAGTGCGCGGATGCTTCAGGATGCCGAGCACGTCGTCCGGCGTCTCGTTGACCAGCGGCTGGACATAGACCTGGTTCTCGTTGGCCAGCGACAGGTCGATCATGACTTCGACCGGATGCTTGCCACACGCCTTGGCGAGCTGTTCGACCGTGGGATCGTCCCAGTCGACACCGTTCAGAGCGTACAGGTTGGCATAGTCCGGCTTGCGGGGATCGGTGGTCGCCGCCCCTCCGCCCTGGAAGACGTTGTCGCGCGGTTTCATCCGCTCTTCGGCCGCCACCAGTTCGCGCCGCACCTCGGGATCGGCCAGCCGCCGCTTCTGCTCGTCCATCGGCAGGTCGCGGACCTTGCGCCACGCCGGCAGCACGTCGAACGGCAGATAGGATTTCAGCGAGAAGATCGCATTGATCGACCGCGTCGTGCCCTGGCCGAACATCCGTCCACCGGCCGCCACGGTCTCGTCGATGTAGCGTGTCTGGTAGGCCCAGCCCGTCGGATCATCGCCCTGCTTGGTCGCCAGCACACCGAACATGATTGGACGCCTGTAGGTGAGCGCCACCTCGCGAAGGCGCGCGAGGAAAGCGCGGTGCGCCGCGCCGCTCGCAATGTCGGGACCGACCTGGAAGATGCCGGCATCGAGTTCGGCCATCGCCGCCACGATGCGGTCGATCTCCTCCCACTCGGCGATGCGGCTGGCGACCGGAGTATTGTCCGGCGTCACGTGCGTGGAGGCGCGCGAACTGGAGAAGCCCATGGCGCCGGCCTTCAGCGCTTCCTTCACGAGATCGGCCATGCGGACTATCTCGTCCTCGGTCGCCTTCTCGGTGAAGGCCCGCTTGCCCATGGCGTACATCCGCAGCGCCGAATGGCCGATATACATGCCGTAGTTGATGGCCTTGGGTAGGCGCTCGACGGTCTGGAGATATTCCGGGAAGGTCTCCCAGGTCCAGTCGATGCCAGCCGCCATCGCCTCGGTCGGGATATCTTCCACTGCGGAGAGGCAACGCGCGTAGAGATCGCGATCCTCGGGTTTGCAAGGAGCGAGTGCGAAGCCGCAATTGCTCATCACGACCGACGTGACGCCATGCCAGCAGGAGCAGCTTCCCAGCGGATCCCAGGCGACCTGCGCATCCATGTGCGTATGGCCGTCAATGAAGCCCGGCGAGACGATCAGCCCATGGGCGTCGATGGTCTTCGATGCGGGCGCGGTGATGCGCCCGATCTCGGCAATCCTGCCGTCCTTGATGCCGATATCGGCCGTGAAGCGCGGGGCGCCGGAGCCGTCGACGACCGTGCCGCCCCGAATGACTGTATCGTAGGCCATCACAGGCGATCCTTGTTCTCGACGATCTTCCAGTAGGTGTCCTTGGCGGAGATTTTTCCGCCGCGGAACGTGTAGATGTCGCAGCCCTGGTAGTTCAGATCCTCGCCGTCGGCGCCCTTGCCCTTCACGGTCCAGACCGAGATCGCCCGGTTGCCGGCGTAGATGTACTCCTTGTGGTCCCAGCGCATGTCGGGGATCACCTTGAAGCGCTCGGCGAGCGTCCTGCGGATCGTCTCCTTGCCCTTGAGCGTGCGGCCCACCGGCTCAGGCCCGCGGGCCAGCCAGAAAGTGGCGTCGTCTGTGAAATGGGAAACGATGCGGTCGACGTCGCGGCTGTTGAAGGCGGCGGAGATCGCCTTCATGAGCTCAGGCGTGGCGATATCGGTATTTGCGGCTGTAACGTCCGGCATACGAAACCTCCCGATCTGGCTTTTGTCGACGATTGCAGGCTTCTCCCCCTCCGGCAAGCGGACCGCCACAACCGGCCCTATCCGTGCTAGCGTGGGCGCAATAAACGGGGAAACGCCAAGTGTACGACTACATAATCGTCGGCGGCGGGTCGGCAGGCTCGGTCATGGCCAATCGGCTGTCCGCCCGGAGTGCCAACAAGGTGCTCCTGTGCGAGGCCGGTCCGGACACGCCGCCCGGCCAGGAGCCGAAGGAAATCGCCGACAGCTATTCCGGCACGGCCTATTTCGATCCCCGTTTCCACTGGACCGACCTCAAGGTCCATACCCAGGTCGTCAGCCACAATAATCCGCAGGAGAACCGCCCGCCGCTGCGCAAGTACGAGCAGGCGCGCGTCCTGGGCGGCGGCTCCTCGATCAACGGCCAGATGGCCAACCGCGGCGCGCCCACCGACTACGCCGAATGGGAAAGCCGCGGCGCCGCCGGCTGGGGCTGGAACGACGTCCTGCCCTATTTCAAGAAAGTCGAGCGCGACCTCGATTTCGACGGCCCGTTTCACGGCAAGGATGGCCGCATCCCCGTGCGCCGCATCCCGCGCGAGAAGTGGGCGGGCCACGCCCAGGCCGTAGGCAAGGCCTTCGAGGCCAAGGGCTTCAAGTACCTGCCCGACCAGAACGGCGAGTTCGTCGACGGCTATTTCCCGGTCACCCATTCCAATGCCGAGGAGCGGCGCGTCTCGGCGGCCATGGGCTATCTCGACGCCGAGACCCGCAAGCGCGCCAACCTCAACATCTCGACCGACACCCAGGTCATGTCCCTGCTGTTCGAGGGCACGCGCTGCGTCGGCGTCACGGCCCGCGTCGCCGGCAAGGAGCAGGAATTCCACGCCCGTGAGGTCATCCTGTCGAGCGGCGCCATCCATTCACCTGCGCACCTGATGCGCGCCGGCATAGGCCCCGTGGGCCAGCTCGCCGAACTGGGCATCCCCGTCGTCTCGGCCCTGCCCGGTGTTGGCCAGCGGCTGATGGACCATCCCTCTATCGCACTGTCCTCCTTCATCAAGCGCAGCGCGCGCCTGCGCGAGCACACCCGGCGCCACATCCATGTCGGCCTGCGCTACTCGTCGAACCTGCCGGGCGTGCCGAAGGGCGACATGTTCGTGGCCGTGGTCAGCAAGTCGGCCTGGCATGCGGTCGGCGAGCAGATCGCCTCGCTGCTCACCTTCATCAACAAGACCTATTCCGAGACCGGCCAGGTGAAGCTCACCTCGCGCGACTGGCGCAGCGAGCCCCTCGTCGAGTTCAACCTGCTGTCCGACAAGCGCGACCTCGACCGGCTGATGAGCGGCTTCAAGCTGATGGCCGCGGTGCAGATGACCGATGCGCTGCGCCAGGTGAGCGACGCGCCCTTCCCGGCCGCCTACAGCGACCGGGTGCGCCAGATCGGCGTGGTCAATGCCAAGAACAAGTGGCTGACCCGCTTCGTGGCGACGCTGCTCGACGGGCCGGCGGCGCTGCGACGCTACATGATAGACAACTACGTCGTCGAAGGCTTCACCTTCGACCAGGTGATGAACGACGACGATGCGCTCGAAGCCTTCGTGCGCAAGGCGGCGATCGGCGTGTGGCACGCCTCCTGTACCTGCCGCATGGGCCGCGACGACGATCCGATGGCCGTCGTCGACACGCAGGGCCGGGTCCGCGGCGTGCAGGGCCTGCGGGTCGTCGACGCCTCGATCTTCCCCGTGGTGCCCTGCGCCAACACCAATTTCCCCACCCTTATGACGGCCGAAAAGATCTCGGAAGCCGTCCTCGCCGCTCACTGAGGAGCAAGCCTATGTCTGTCGTTCTGGGTAGCGGCGAGCACCGCTATCGCGTGGTCGAGAACTGGGCGAAGCTGCCCGACGGTTGGGAGTTCCGCGACGTCGCGGCCGTCGCCGTCGACGGCAAGGACCGCGTCTACGTCTTCAACCGCGGCGAACATCCGATGATGGTGTTCGACAAGGACGGCAACTTCCTGCGCTCCTGGGGCGAAGGCCTGTTTGGTCGCGCCCACGGCATCCATATCGACAGCGACGACAATCTCTACTGCACGGATGACGGCGACCATACGGTCCGCAAGATCACCACCGACGGCAAGGTGCTGATGACGATCGGCGTGCCAAACCAGCCCGCGCCCTTCCTGAGCGGCAAGCCGTTCAACCGCTGCACCCATACGGCGCTATCGCCCAAGGGCGAGATCTACGTCTCGGACGGCTACGGCAATTCACGCGTCCACAAATACTCGCCCGACGGCAAGCACCTGATGTGCTGGGGCACGACCGGGACCGATCCCGGTGAGTTCAACATCGCCCACAACATCGCCACCGACGAGGATGGCTGGGTCTATGTCGCCGACCGCGAGAACCACCGCGTCCAGGTGTTCGACGGCAACGGCAAGTACGAAGCCCAGTGGAACAACATGCACCGGCCTTGCGCCCTCTACTGCTGCGGTGGGGCGAAGAACCCGACCTTCATCATCGGCGAGCTCGGTCCCGGTATGCCGGTGAACAGCAAGCACACCAATCTCGGTCCCCGCCTGTCGATCGTCGACAGCAAAGGCAAGACGCTGGCCCGCCTCGGCGGGCAGGACGGTCCCGGCGAGCAGACCGGCCGTTTCCTGTCGCCGCACGGGCTGGCGGTCGACTCGCGCGGCGACATCTATGTCGGCGAGGTGAGTTACACCAACTGGCCGAGCACCTTCCCTGGCACCCCGGTGCCGAAACACCTGCGCTCGTTGCAGAAACTAGAGAAAGTCGTCTGAGGAGAATGGTTATGGTTGAACGCGTACTCGTCGTCGGGCCCAAGGACACGTTGTCGATGGTCGACGACCTCGCCCCCAAGGGCTACGAGATCATCAAGGCACTGCATAATTCGCCGGAGCAGAAGGCCGCCCTGCCCGGCGCCCACTATTTCATGGGCTTCATCCAGCAATATGTGACGCCGCAGCTCTTCAAGGATGCGCCGAACCTCAAGCTCATCCAGATGCTGAGCGCCGGCTACGACCGCGCCGACCTCGAGGCCGCCCGCAAGAGCGGCGTGCCGCTGTGCGCCAATGGCGGCGCCAACTCGGTCGCCGTCTCCGAGCACGCGATGCTGCTGATGCTGTCGGTCTCGCGCCGGCTGATCACCCAGCACAACAACGTCACCGCCGGCCGCTGGCACGGCAACTCGCCGCCGACCGTCCACGAGGTGCGCAACCGCGTGCTGGGCATCGTCGGCCTCGGCACGATCGGCAAGAAGGTCGCCAAGCTGGCGCTCGCCTTCGGCATGATCGTCCACTACTACGACATCGCCCGCCTGAAGGAGGAAGAGGAAGACGCGCTGGGCGTCCGCTTCCGCCTGCTGCCCGAGATCCTGAAGCACTCGGACATCATCTCGCTGCACGTGCCGCTGAACGACTCGACCCGCCACATGATCGGCCAGGACGAGCTGGCCGCCATGAAGAAATCGGCGATTATCGTGAATACCTCGCGCGGCCCGGTGATCGACGAGAAGGCGATGACCGCCGCCCTCTCGGCCGGCAACCTGTTCGGCGCCGGCCTCGACGTGTTCGACGAGGAGCCGACCCCGCCGGACAATCCTCTCCTGAAGCTCGACAACGTCATCCTGACCGCGCACCTCGCCGGTCCGACCTTCGAGAGCAACATCACCCGCCTGCGCAACGGCTTCGACAACATCCAGAGGGTTGCCCGCGGCGAACCCGCGCTCTGGGTGGTGCCTGAACTGCTGGAGCCCAAGAAATGAGCCGGATTGCCCGTAGAACTCTCCTGGGAGCGGCGCTTGCCGCTCCCTTCATCGCGCGCGAGGGCTTTGCCCAGGGCGACTGGCCCAAGGGTCCGGTCAAATGGGTCGTGGCCTTCGCAGCCGGCGGCGCCGCCGACACGGTGGCGCGCAACATCGGCGTGCGCGTCGCCGAGATCATCGGCCAGCAGGTGATCATCGACAACCGCACCGGCGGCAACGCCGTCGTCGCCGCCAACGCCGTGCTGCAGGCGCCACGTGACGGCCAGACCTTCCTGGTCGACGCCGCCAACCAGATCACCAATCCCTTCCTGATGAAGGACCTGCCCTTCGACTACCTGCAGACCTGGCTGCCGGTCAGCCAGCTCGCCAGCTTCCCGCAGGTCGTCGCCGTGAAGCAGGACTTCCCGCCGAAGACCATCCAGGAATACATCGAAGCGGCGAAGGCCAAGCCCGGCACGATCAGCTACGGCACGCCGCCGGCGGCCGGCATGGCCCACATGGCGGGCGAGGAACTGCAGCGCCGCGCCGGCATCAAGCTGATCCACGTGCCCTATCGCGGCGGCGCCGACGCTGCGCGCGACATCGGCGCCGGCGCCGTCGATTCGGTGATCATCACCACCAACTCGATCCGCCCGCCTGTCGCGGCCGGCCGCGCGCGCGTGCTGGCGGTCACCAGCCTCAAGCGCTCGGTCGCCTTCCCCGATGTGCCGACCCTCGCCGAGAGCGGCTATCCGGGCTTCGACCTCAACGACTGGAACGGCCTGTTCGCCGTCACCGGCACGCCGCCGGCCCTGGTCGATCGCATGCAGGCCGTGGTGGCCGAGGCGATCAAGGATCCGAAGGTGAAGGAACGGCTCGATCCGACCGGCGCCGATCTGGTCGCCAGCACGCCGGCCGAGTTCAAGACCTGGCTCACCGGCCAGCGCGACCTGCTCGGCAAGCTGATCGCCGAGGCCGGCATCAAGCTGCAGTAGAAGTTCGCCGCCCAATTCTTCCACCTCCCCCCGTCTTACGGGGAGGCCGGGAGGGGGAAAGCAACGCGAAGAATTTGGGGCAAGGTCGGGGTCTGTAGCCTTCCCCCTCCGGCCCTTCGGGCCACCTCCCCCGTATGACGAGGGAGGAAAGCTGTTAAGCGGTCTGCAGCTTCAGCCGGTAGGTCTCGTCGAACTTGAGGATGGCCGCGAACGAGACCGCGGCGGCGATCATGATCATGAAGGCCGGGGTGTAGTCGTTCTCCGTCCGGTCGACGAGCCAGGTGGCCACCAACGGGCTGAGGCCGCCGATGACACCCAGGGTCATGTTGTAGCCCAGCGCGATGGCGGTGCAGCGGATCTCCGCCGGCACGGCCTCGACCATCAGGGCCGGCTGGCCGCCGATGAAGGCGCCGACCGACAATACGAAGCCGAACTGGCCCAGCAGGACGAGCTCGGGCTGGCCCTGGTGCATCAGCCAGAAGAACGGCAGCGCGCCGACGAATCCCAGGGCCGCCGCGCCCAGCATCATGGGGCGCCTTCCGTAGAGATCGGACAGCCAGCCCATCAGGAGCATGACCGGCAGCATCACGGCCATGCTGGTCGAATTGATCGCCAGCGCCGTGGCCGGTGCGATGTTGTCGGCGAACTGCAGCCAGCTCACGATGTAGACGAACATCAGGTAGAAGCCGACCGAGTTGAACACCGAGAGCGCGGCGAGCTTGCCGAGCAGCGGCCCATGGTTGCGGATCGTGTCGAGCAGCGGCGACTTGGCCGAGGGCTTGCGCGGCGCTTCTTGGACATGACGGCGCAGGATGACGCCGGCCAGGCCGACCAGCAGCCCGAGCAGGAACGGCAGGCGCCAGCCCCAGCTTTCCAGCGCCTGTTCCGACATCACCGAGGCCAGCAGCGCGCCGGTCGCCGAGCCCAGCAGGATGCCGCCGACGGCGCCGCAGCAGCCCAGGGCGCCCACGAAGGCACGCCGGTTGGGCGGCGACTGCTCGATGATGAAGATGATCGAGGTCGTATATTCGCCGCCGACCGACAGGCCCTGCACCATGCGGAGAAGCGTGAGCAGGATCGGCGCGGCGATGCCGAGCGTCTGGTAGTCGGGCAGCACGCCGACCAGGAAGGTCGGAACGGCCATCGCCGCCACCGAGAAGGTGAGCGCCGCACGACGACCGAGCCTGTCGCCGATCGCCCCGATCACCGCCCCGCCCACGGGGCGCATCAGGAAGCCCACGGCGAAGATGCCGAACGCCGCCAGCACCTGCGCGACGGGATCTTCGCTGGGAAAGAAGGCCCGTCCGATCGCGGCGGCGAAGTAGCCGTAGATCGCAAAGTCGTACCATTCCAACACGTTACCAATAGCGCCGGCCGCAATGACCCGGCGCGTGTTGCCTCGCTCCATCCCCCGCTCCCCCAAGCCTCGAGCCGGCCGACGAATCAGCCGTAGACGAACGCCTTATCCTCCAGATCGATGGCCGGAAACACGTTCTTTTCGCCCCAATAATCCTGCGTGTGCTGCCATTCCGGCTTGTCGCCGCGCTTGGGCAGCAGATGCATGCCGCGCATCAGGTAGCCCGGATTGAAGTTCTCCGGATCGATCCAGGGCAAAAGCGCCATGTCCTTGTCCTCGGGCCGCAAGGCGACCTCGACCTTGTGGGCCTGGCGCTTCTCCATGTGGTCCAGCAGGCGGCAGACGAAATCGGCCACGAGGTCCGAACGCAAGGTCCAGCTCGCCCGGAAATAGCCGAACACCCAGGCCATGTTGGGCACGCCGGTGAACATCATGCCGCGATAGGTCACGGTGTCGGCGAAGTCGACCGGCTTGCCGTCCACGGCAAAGGCGATGTCGCCCATCACCGACAGGTCGAAGCCGGTCGCCGTCACGATGATGTCGGCCTCCAGCACCCTGCCCGACTTGAGCTTGATGCCTTCCGGCACGAACCGGTCGATCTCGTCCGTCTCGACCGAGGCCTTGCCGGCACGAATGGCCTTGAACAGGTCGCCGTCGGGCACGAACGCGATGCGCTGCTGCCACGGCCGGTAGCTCGGCGTGAAATGCGGCTCCATCGGGAAATCCGGTCCGACATGGGCACGGACGCCGGCCAGCAACTCGGCGCGCACCTTGTCGGATTCCTCGAAGGCGCGCCGGGTGAACACCGACTGGTCGTGCAGGATCTTGCGGCGCACGATCTCGTGGATCCATTCCTCGTCGACCTCGAGCTGGCGCAGCGTCTCGGCGAGCTCGATGGCGTTGCGGCCGGGAATGAAATAGGTCGGCGTCCGCTGCAGCATCGTCACATGGCCGGCCTTGTCGGCCATCGCCGGGATGACCGTTGCCGCCGTGGCACCGGAGCCGATCACGACGACTTTCTTGCCCGTGTAGTCGAGGTTCTCCGGCCAGTTCTGAGGATGGACGATCTGGCCCTTGAAGCTCTCCGTGTCCTTCCATTCCGGCGTGTAGCCGACCGAATGGCGGTAGTAGCCCTGGCACATCCACAGGAAGCTGGCGGTGAAGCGGACCGCCTCGCCCGTGTCGGTCCGCACGGCCTCGATCGTCCAGAGATTGTCCTGGCTCGACCAGGAAGCAGACTCGATGCGGTGGCGGTAACGGATGTGCCGCGCCAGATCGTTCTCCTCGATGACCTCGCCCATGTAGGCCTTGATCTCGTGGGAGGTGGCGATCGGCTTGCCCTTCCACGGCTTGAAGCGATAGCCGAACGTGTGGAGGTCGCTGTCGGAGCGGATGCCGGGATATTTGTGGGTGAGCCAGGTGCCGCCGAAGCTCTCCTGCGTCTCCAGGATCACGAAGCTGCGGTCGGGCGACTGCTTGGTCAGGTGATAGGCGCCGCCGATGCCGGAAATGCCGGCGCCGACGATGAGGACGTCGAAATGCTCGGTCTTCGCGGCCACTTGCCGCGCCAGGCTGGTATCCGGCATGGGAAGTCTCTTTCCTTGCTGATAATCTGACACCAGTCTTGCTTGAACATGAGCGTCGAAGCCAGCCCCCAGATGCCACGAGTCGAAACCGACCGGAAACGCCGTGGTGTCCTGTCAATTGTCCTTGCCGTCCTGGTGGGCGTCGTCGTCGCTCTCGGCCTCGCCGAAGGCCTGACCCGCCAGCTCTTCCCCGCCTTCGATCCCTCCGGCCGCTTCGAATTCACCTATCCGGTGGGATCTTTGCTTCTCGGCAAGCCCGGCACCGAAGCCCGCCAAGTCAAGAATACCGGCGATTACGACGTCTCCGTCCGCATCAATTCGCACGGGCTGCGCGACACCAACGATGTGGCTACGGCGGGCTCGGACGACATCCTCGTGGTGGGCGATTCCTTCACCTGGGGCTGGGGCGTCGAGGCCCAGGACCGCTTCTCCGACCAGCTCCAGATCCTCACCGGCCGTCGGACCTTTAATCTTTCGACGCCCACCGATATCGAAGGCTACGCCGCCCTCCTCGCCTACGCCAAGACACTCGGTTCCAGGGCCGGCCGCGTCGTCGTCGCTGTCTGCATGGAGAACGATCTCCGCCTCTACAGATACACAAGGGAAGGCCCGCCGCCGGACGGTGCGCCCGAACTGAAGGAATGGCTGTCGAGCCATTCGGCCCTCTATCTCCTCGCCGTCACGGCGATTCAGCAGACGCCATGGCTGCGGGACATCGCGGTGAAGGCCGGCCTGATCGTGCCGAACCTCGAGGGCATCGCGAAGAACGAGTACGACCCGGCGATCATCGAAGCCTCCGCCAATCGGCTCCGGAACATCGCGGAGCGCTACCGCACGCTCGTCGTGCTCATCCCGTCGCGCGCCCTCTGGGTCGGCAACGCCCGTGCCGTCGAGGATCGGGTCCACACGGCCTTCGTCGTCGCCCTGCAGCGGCGTGGCATCGACGTGCTGGACCTGCAGCCGGTCCTGGAGGCACAAGGTGATCCGCTCTCCTACCACTTCGCCAACGACGGCCACTGGAATGCCCGCGGCCATGCCCTCGCCGCCCATGCCATCAGCCAGCATCTCGCCCGCTAACGGAAGAACGCCATGCACGACAAGGTCGACGTCCTGATCATCGGCTCCGGCGCTTCCGGCGCGGCGGTGGCCTGGAGCCTCGCCGACACGAAGATGCGCATCCTCTGCCTCGAACAGGGCGACTGGGTGAAGCCGACCGACTATCCGACCAACGGCCGGGACTGGGAGGCGCGGCTGTTCAGCGACTTCGCCATCAACCCCAACCGTCGGGCGCGCGAGACCGACTACCCGATCAACAACGGCACCTCGCCGATCCAGGTCGTGAACTTCAACGGCGTCGGTGGCAGCACCATCATGTACACGGCGCACTATCCGCGCCTGCATCCGTCGGACTTCCGGGTGAAGACGCTGGACGGCGTGGCCGACGACTGGCCGGTCGACTACCAGACGCTGGAGCCATTCTTCGCCGAGAACGACCGCATGACGGGCGTCGCGGGCCTCGAGGGCGATCCCGCTTATCCGCACCATGCGCTGCCGATGCCGCCCCTGCCGCTCGGCAAGACCGGCAAGTGCTTCGGCCAGGCGATGAACAAGCTCGGCTGGCACTGGTGGCCGTCGGACTCAGCCATCGCCACGACCGAGTATGACGGCCGCGCACCCTGCATCAATCTCGGCCATTGCACGCCGGGCTGCGCCCAGGGCGCCAAGGCCAGCACCGACGTCACCTACTGGCCGCACGCGATCCGCGCCGGCGCCGAACTGCGCACGCGCGCACGCGTCCGCGAGATCACGGTCGGCCCCGACGGTCTGGCGACCGGCGCCATCTACTACGACGCAGAGGGAAAGGAGCACTTCCAGCCGGCCGAGATGGTGATCGTGGCCTGCAACGGCATCGGCACGCCGCGCCTGATGCTCAATTCGGTGTCGGCCAAGTTCCCCAACGGCATCGCCAATTCGAGTGGGCTGGTGGGCAAGAACCTGATGTTCCATCCGTTTGCCCATACCTACGGCTATGTCGACGAGCCGATCGATGGAAACACCGGCGCGCAGCTCTCGCTGTGGAGCCAGGAATTCTACGAGACCGACCGGGAACGCGGCTTCGTGCGCGGCTACACGCTGCAGCTCCATCGCGGCGCGGGCACGATCGTCGACGCGATCGCCAACACCGCGCGCGGCTTCCTGCCCTGGGGCGAGGCGCATCACGACGTCTACCGCACCATCTTCAACCGCAAGCTCGGCCTCTCGGCGATCTGCGAGGACCTGCCCGAGGAGCACAACAGGGTGACGCTCGATCCGGTGCTGAAGGACAGCAACGGCATTCCCGCGCCGAAGATCGACTACACGCTGAGCGACAACACGAAGAAGATGATCGCCCACGGCGTCGCACGCTCGAAGGACATCCTCGAAGCGGCCGGCGCGAAGAATGTCGGAAGCGATGCACCGATGCTCAATGCCGGCTGGCACCTGATGGGCACGGCCCGCATGGGCACCGATCCCGACCGGTCCGTGGTCAACGAATGGGGCCGCAGCCACGACGTGAAGAATATGTTCATCGTGGACGGCAGCATCTGGGTCACGTCCGGTGGCGTGAACCCGACCTCGACCATCCAGGCGCTGGCGCTCTACATCGCCGACAACATCAAGCGGCGTCTCGCCGACGCCACCCTCTTCGACTGAGGCCGACGCACATGACCTACGACACCCTGAGCGACGCCGAGACCCGCGACCTGCGCGCGCTGGCCGGCCTGATGATCCCCTCGAGCGCCGCCTACGGCGTGCCCGGTGCCGACGACGATCTGATCTTCGGCGATATCGTGAAGAACCTGGAGCGCGACACGGCGGATACGCGGACGGCCCTTGCGCAACTGGCCGGCCTGTCCGGCGGTGCGTTCGCCGATCTCACGCCGGAACGCCGCGCCGAGGTCGCCGCGCGCTTCAAGGAGGAAGGCGGCGCTCCCCTCTTTGCCCTCAATCGAGTGGTACTGCTCTGCTACTACCGCGACGACCGTGTGATGCGTTCGCTCGGCCAGGAGCCGCGCTCGCCCTTTCCCAAGGGCCATGTCGTCGACCAGGGCGACTGGTCGCTGCTCGACCCGGTGCGGAAGCGCCCGCCGATGTGGCGGCGGGCCTGACGCCGCCCGTCAGGTCTGACCGCGGGACTTCAGCACGTAGCCCATTGCCCGGAAGCTCGAATCCTTCTGGATCGCCGCGGTGATCCGCGGATCGCCATGGGGATTGCTGAGGGTATTGAGCACATCGGTCTGGGTCTGGCAGGACGCCGCCACGTTTGCGGCGAGCGATCGGGTACTGTTGCTGAAAGCATCGGCCAGATGGACGTTCGCGATCAGGCAATTGTCGCGGGCTTCGTAGGCATCGTTGATGCTCTTCATCAACTTGGGATCGGACAGGCCGGCGTTGGCCATGGAACTCGCCGCCTCGCAGCCTCCCAGCAGCACCGGAAGAAGCACCACGACCGCCTGCAGGGATGTCCTCATCGCCTTCATCCACTCTTCCCGTTTGTAACGCCCAGCAACAAAATTACGCCAGGCCCGGCCTGTCAAGGCCGGGCCCGGTTCGCTCTCCTAGTGGCGGCTGATCTCGGCGCGGCCGACCACCATGTGATGGACCTCGTCCGGGCCGTCCGCGAAGCGCAGGTGGCGCTGGTTCATGTACATTTCCGACAGCGGCGACCACTGCGAGATGCCGGTGGCGCCGTGGATCTGCATCGCCTGGTCGATGATCAAGCAGGCCTTCTCCGGCACCATCGCCTTGACCATGCTGATCCAGACGCGGGCCTCGCGATGACCGAGCACATCCATCGCCTTGGCAGCCTTCAGCACCATGAGGCGCATCGCCTCGATCTCGATGCGGGCACGACTCACCAGCTCGAGGTTCTTGCCGAGGGCGATCAGCTGCTTGCCGAACGCGGTCCGGGTCGAACCACGCTTGACCATCAGGTCGAGCGCCTTCTCGGCGGCGCCGATCGAGCGCATGCAGTGGTGGATGCGGCCCGGTCCAAGGCGGACCTGGCTGATCTCGAAGCCACGGCCCTCGCCCAGCAGCATGTTCGAGGCCGGGACGCGACAGTTGTTGAACTTGAGATGCATGTGGCCGCGCGGCGCATGGTCATGGCCGAACACGGTCATCGGTCCGACGATCTCAAGGCCCGGCGTGCCGATCGGCACCAGGATCTGCGATTGCTGGAACTGCGGCGAAGCGTCAGGGCTGGTCTTGCACATGACGATCATGATCTTGCAGCGCGGGTCGCCGGCGCCGGAGATGTAGTACTTCTCGCCGTTCAGCACCCACTCGTCGCCGACCAGCTCGGCGCGCGTGGCGATGTTCTTGGCGTCCGACGAAGCGACGCCCGGCTCGGTCATGGCGTAGGCCGAGCGGATTTCGCCGTTGAGCAGCGGCTTCAGCCACTTCTCCTTCTGCTCGGGCGTGCCGACCTTCTCCAGCACTTCCATGTTGCCGGTGTCCGGCGCCGAGCAGTTCAGCGATTCGGAGGCGAGCTGGTACTTGCCCAGCTCGGCGGCGATGTAGGCATAGTCCAGATTGGTGAGGCCGCGGCCGATCTCCGAATGCGGCAGGAAGAAATTCCACAGGCCCGAGGCCTTGGCCTTGTTCTTGGCGCCCTCGAGCAGCTCGAGCTGGCCCGGCGCCCAGCTCCAGCGATCCTTGCGGCCCTCGCCCAGGCGGAAGAACTCCTCGGTGATCGGCGCGACATTCTCGTCGATATGCGCCTTCACGGCGTCGAACAGGGGCTGCGCCTCCTTCGACATGGCAAGGTTGTTCAGTTCGGCGTCGAGATCGGGACGGACCGGCTTCTTGGTCGCGGCCGCTGCCTTCTGGGTCATTGAGGTTTCCTCGGTTTCGGTCGATCGGGCTTTCTGTTCAGCCAATCCCTACAGACCTCAGTTTTCCGGTCAATAGGCTGCTCCAGCTCTCCCCGGGGAGCCTGTATTCCTGAAGCGCATCGCCCAGCGACGGGCTCGGCAGCGTCGGATCAACCAAGCGGTGCCCCTCGAATGGATACGACGTATCGTGGACGCGCATTTGGTTAGCGCAATGAAAGGGTGGCCGGTATGGGAAGGCTCGATGGCAAGGTTGCTGCGGTGACGGGCGGGGCATCTGGAATTGGCGAGGCAACGGTCAGGCGTTTCGTCGCCGAGGGTGCCAGCGTGGCATTCTGTGATCGCGATGGCGAGCGTGGCCAGCGCGTGGCGGTTGAGCTCGAGGCCTCCGGGGGCAAGGTCGCCTTCACTCAAGCCGACGTCGGTACCGAGGCTGCGTGCCTTGCCTTCGTCAATGGCACAGCGCAGAAGTTCGGGCGCATTGACATCCTCGTCAACAATGCCGGCATCCGCAAATACGAGAAGATCGACCAAGCGAGCGCGGCCAGCTGGAACGAAATCCTCAACGTCAACCTGATGAGCTACGCCTTCTGCGCCAAGGCGGCGGTTCCGCTCATGCGTCACAACAAGGGCGGCGCCATCGTCAACGTAGCCTCCGTCCGCTCCGTCATCGCCGGCGGCGGCAACCTGCAGTACGACACCACCAAGGCCGCGATTGCGGGCCTGACGCGGGCGCTCGCCGCCGACCACTCGGCGGAAGGCATTCGGGTGAACGCTGTCGGCCCAGGCCCGATCTTCACACCGTTTCATCAGCGCCGTCTCGAAGCGGCGGGCGAAACCGTCGATCAGTACAACGCCAGGGCCGCGCAAGGCACGATGCTGAAGCGCCCGGGCAAGCCCGAAGAGGTCGCCGCCGCAATCCTGTTCTTGGCTTCGGACGACGCCTCTTACGTCACCGGCGCCCTGCTGTTCGTGGACGGCGGTATGACGGTACTATGAGCCAGACAAGCCGGCTCGACACGAAGACGATACTTACTTGATCGCCAGCAGCTCGACGTCGAAAATCAGCGTGGCGTTGGGCGGAATGACACCGCCGGCGCCGCGCGCTCCATAGCCAAGTTGCGGTGGAATGATCAGCGTCCGCTTGCCGCCGACCTTCATGGTTGCAACGCCCTCGTCCCACCCGCCGATGACGTGCTGCATGCCGATGGGAAATTCGAAAGGCGAGCCGTGATCAACGGAGGAATCGAACTTCTTGCCTTTGACGCCTTCTTCGAAGAGCCATCCCGTGTAGTGCATGACACAGGTCTGGCCGGTCCTGGGGCTCGCGCCCGTGCCGATGGTCGTGTCGATGATTTTCAGGCCGGTCTCGGTCGTCATGGCTTTTCCCCGGAATGATCGCGTGCGGCTTCAGCGATACGAAACAATGGCGAGGAAGCCAACCCCGATCGCAGCGATCTGAAGTCCACCAGTTCTGCAGCGTTAAACGCCCAAGGGGGCGTCCTGACCAGCAACCTGCTTGTACAGCGCGCGCACCTCATCTGAGACGCGGTGCGTGTCTTCCTTCAGGTTGCGCGGTGTGATCGCGATAAAGGCGATTTCCCAGTTGTCCGGTTTTGGCATGCCTACTTTCGGCATGAAGGCATGCGGCGCCCCGGGCGCGTTGTGAAAATGGCTACCGCCGGCCACCGGCGTCACCACCGGCTTGCCATTTTCGTCGATGGAAAAGCCTTCCGCCTCGCCCACGACATACATGGGGAACTGATCGGTGCGGGTGGCGATATGTGTGTGAAGCTCGACTTTCGGCAGGAACACCGCCGCGACACCGCGGCCGTGCCGATTCTGGCCCAGACGCCACGGGCCGGGTCCGGTCAGATCCGGCGCAGCGGACAAGTGATATTCCTCGCGGGCCAGGATGGCACGCAAGGCGTCCTTCGGATTGAATTCGGGGCCGGCCGCGGCGCGGGCCTTGCTGAAATCCGCGTAAACAGACTTCACCCACTGAAGCTCGTCATCGGCCAGTTCGTGGTCGAGAATCGGGAGAGCCGCGGCGTCGGGCATAGAAGGCTCCTCATCCTTACAACTTTGACTTTCTTTTAGTCCTGGATGCCTCAGATCGTCAGCGATTTCTGCCGTTCGTTGCGATGAGGTCTGTGTCCCGACACCTTGGGCGCCCACACCCTTCAGCGTCCTCAACGAGGACCGGAGACTATTTGCTTGGGCAGATAATGGCGGAGGGGATGGGAAGCTCCGCCCGACCTACCTACAGCATCGAATGCCGTTGAAATAAGGAGCCGATTGACTCATAGCTGTGTGGAAGACCTGTGTGGAAGGCTCCATGTACCTCGTCAAACGGCACGACACTTGGTGGGCACTGCACGACGTGCCGAAGAAGGCCCAGCACCTCCTAGGCCGCCGCCTAACACGCTCTCTGCAAACAGGCGATCATGCCCAGGCGAAGCGCCTAGCGGACCTCCTATGGCTCCACGATTGGGACAGGCGGATAAAGAACGCCCTCAAGGCCGCTCATGGTGGCAACGACGCTGAGGCCGCCCTTTTCCGCGAAATGATCCAGCACGCCCAGACCGAAGAAGAGCGCGAGCTGCTAATCGACCACGTCGCCGGGCTCGCCGACGATCGCCGCTATCGGGCCAAGACACAGGCGGACGTACAGGCGGCCGAGCGCTTCGCCGGGGCGGCCCTAGGCACCCTAACGCCGACTGCAGAGCATCTTGAGGAGTGGCTAGCGGGCATTGAGGACATCGAGAAGACCAAGGCAATGAAGCGGTCGACGATCCTCGACCTAGCCAAGGCCCTGCCCTACGCCCAGGAAATCGACGCCAAGGCCGCCCAGGGGTGGGTAACGGGCATCGTCAAAAAGGACGGGCTGTCCGCCAAGACTGTCGGCCGCATCCTCTCGTCTATTCGGGGCTACTGGAAACATCTGCAATCCCTGTCGCTCGTCACCGGCACCCCCTTCTCTGGCCTCACGATGCCCCCCACCGCGAAGCGCGGTACAAGCTGGAAGCCCTTCACCCCTGCCCAGGTGGTCGACCTAGTGAAGCGAGCGAACGCGGCGTCCGACCCCGAACTGGCCGACCTAATCACTCTCGATATGTGGACCGGGGCGCGCATTGAGGAAATGTGCAGCCTCAAGGTGGAACACGTCGACCTCAAGGGGAAGTCGTTCAACGTAGTGGACTCCAAGACCGAGGCCGGCGTCCGTGAGGTGCCCATCCATGAGAAGCTGTTGCCGACGCTCCGCCGTCTGATAGCCAAGCGAACCACCGGCTACGTGTTGGCCGACCTCACCCCCAACAAGTACGGCGACCGCTCCAACGCTGTCGGGAAGCGCTTTGGGCGCTTGAAGACGGCAGCCGGCTTTGGGCCTGCCCATGTCTTCCACTCCATCCGTAAGTGCGTATCGACGCAGCTTGAGAATGCCTTGGTTCCCGAGGGGATCACCGCAGACATCATCGGGCATGAGAAGCCGAACATTACCTACGGCCTCTATAGCGGGGGTGCATCGCTTGAAGTGAAGCGGACGGCGTTGGCGAACTTGCGATACCCGCAATCTCAGTAATCCAAGATGCCGGCCCTACCGGGAGTTGATAATGCCATCCCCTTGGTCTCTTATGTCTGGATTGTTAAGTTCCGGGGGAAGGCGATGCTCTAAACGGCATCGCAAGAAAAAATGCAGCTTATCTCTTTCCAAGGCCGCAAGGTAAACGGGTATCTAGATTTCAATGTAAGCTTTAACAAGCGGCTGACCTTTCTTGTCGGACTCAATGGCTCGGGAAAAACAACAGTTGTTAGGTCCGTCCACGCCTTGATCGACCCTCGGCTGGCGATCCTCGCATCGACAGCTCACGAATCGATGATGTTGACCGTTCAGGTTAATTCCGATCGGATTACCATTTCATCGAACGTTAAGGATAAGGCGACGACGTTAACTGTCTCCGATGTTTCCGAACCCTTAACCATCCTCCCATTCGTTCTTCCCGCCGGTGAGCCCTCTTTTCGCTCTGGCGAGTTTGAGGCCAAATATTTCGAGGAGCTGAGTGTCAAGCATGCTAGCCACCCCGTGGTCCAACGGCTCGCCGCGTTAGCAACGCCGATGTATCTAGGGCTAGAACGTCGAGCTGATCTTGATCGTCTCTCCGATACATGGACACCATATCAGCGCTCGTTCAGAGGACCAAATCGATCCCCGCGAAGGGTGTTTAGCGCCTCAATGATGGAGAGCCTTAGTCAAGCGGAAGCTCTCGCCATCTGGCAGCTCCAAAACGCTCTGCAGGCGGAAAACCAAGCGGCAGACGAACTACGACAGAAATTCATAGGTGCCGCCTTCCAGTTTATCGATTCCAGTCCGGGGAATTGGGCCTCCAAGTTCCCTTCTAAAAAGCAGAGAAAGGCAATCGCTGCGCGGCGTGAGGGAATTCACACAACGCTTTCGGCGTTGAAGAGCGGAGGCGCCGAGATCACCAAAGCCGTCGACTCATACTTCAAGCGGCTTAACGATATCTTTGAGCATTTGCCGACTGTCGGCTCAGTCCAGACGGTGATGAAAAGGTCTGATCTAAAACTCTCCCAACGAAAAGCGGTTAATGAATGGATGTTCAACAAATGGCAGTACGATAGGATTCTCACTACGATCGCAGCCATCGACAAATTCATCTCTCAGCGCCGAGAGGCGTATGCTTCGATCGACGCCTATCGCACTGCTGTAAACGACTTTCTGGAAGAGACTGCCAAAGGAATTCTCGTCGATTCCCAAGGGCTCCGCGTCAAGCTTGAGAACAACGACGAAAGGCCAGTTAGCGCCCTATCTTCCGGCGAGCAGCAAATCGTAGTGCTGCTGACACACTTGGCTCTAAATCCCGCAGCAAAAGCGGCTGGGGTGTTGATCATCGACGAGCCAGAACTATCGCTCCATCTGTCGTGGCAGCAGAAATTTGCTGGCGCCATTCTTAAGACCGACCCAAACCTACAAGTAGTCCTCGCCACTCATTCTCCAACGATCATCTTGGATCGCGTGACCGACTGCGTGGAACTTTAGAAATGCTAGAATATCCTCGCCGCGCCGTTGCGGCCGTATCGTTGCTGATGAAGCGCTTCAACGATGTCGACGTTTATGTAGAAGACCGCCGCTACCTCGGCGTCTACACGGTCCTAGCGGCGAGAGCACTTGGTGACCGAGCCAAAGTCAGGATGGTAATTCCTCTTGGTGGCCGGGCGGCCGTACTGGATGCCTGCGGCAAAGCGGAGTGGCCCAAAGGGAAGAGACAGCTCTTTATTATCGATGGAGATTTCGATTTATTGCTTGGCAAGCCAGCTCCGCGACTCCGGGGACTGCATCGTCTAGATGCCTATTGTGTCGAAAACCTTCTGGTCGACTTGGCTGCGGTGAAGTCGGTTGCCCAGGACTTGAATGATTCTTTGTCTGCCTCGGATGTGGAGCAACGTCTCGATATTCATAATTGGATGACGCATATTATCGCGGAGCTACTTCCATTGTTCATCCTGTACGCGGTTGCCGAAGACAATCGCATCGGGCTCCAGACGAGTGGATTTCCCGTAGAAAAGCTCTGTAAGCAGATTCGTAAGTCTGCCGAGCTATGTCCCGTCAAGACCGCCGCGCGCGTCAAGGACTTTTCGAGGAAGCTCGAAGGAGCGATTGGCAAGCGGGCTCTTCGCCAACAGGTGATCCTAATTCAACAACGGATCGGTAAAATGGGCCTCGAATCGCGGCGCTACCTCTCAGGCAAATCTTACTTGTTGCCCTTGGTATTCCATCGGCTACGTGCCCTGTCCGGTTCGAGTTCTGACGCGGCGGCGTTGCGCAGCTTACTGGCGGAGCGTGTCAGCCTAAGCGCGAACAATAAACTTGTTAGCAGCTTCCGGAAGGCCGGCGCGGGCGCGCTGTAACAGGTAAGCCCTTGTTAGCTCATTGCTGCGGCCCAACGTGGGCGTCGAATATTTCTTAGGAAATTCCAAAGTGGTAAGCGCCCATAGCCGCCGCCGCGTTCCCCCCGTGCCACCCCTAGGGGCGTCTCGGTCGGCTTTGCCACGCCCACCGCGCCTTGCGTGCTGCCAGCGATGGCCCGAGGTGGTGCCACAGTGTCACGTCGCTGCCCGCCGATAGGTCACGCTTGCGAACCTCTCCTGTTGCGGAGCCTCTCCCAAACAACAATGTCATTTTGAATCTGCGCTATGCAGCAACCTTCGTTGCGCTCCCGGCATGCACGACTCATCTTCCCGTCCATCACTCGCGCGGGGCGAGTGGGATCAGCCCACGGGGAGCGACCATCATGACGATTGCAGCGGGAAAGATCGGCAAGTACGAGTTTCACTTCTACCGGGAAGCACCGTCCGGGAAAGGGAAGCCGCTCTTTGAGTACCAGTCGGACGCGTCCAACCTCTGGCTCTGGATCAAGAACTATGAGCTTGTCGTCAGCCGGCTCTAGGAGCGGCGTCGAGAGTAAGAGGATTGAAGAGCCCTGGAGCGATCTCCGGGGCTCTTCTCGTTTGTCAGTCCGCATACTGCCGGCAGGCGCGAGGGCTACCCTCAATGTCGCTGCCCGTGATCTTGCCGTCCTTCGTGAAGATGCGAAGGGTGCATGGCGCCGTTCCCGGCTCATAGCCCGTGGTCCAGATGTACGCGGTTTCATCCACGATCACGCGCTGACTTGTTGGGCGGCCGAACTTGGCTACCGCAGCCTGGATGGGCTGGCCCTTTAGGCCGTCCGTCGTCTTGATGATGGCGTCGTGCGGGGCGCATCCAGCGATCCCCAAAGCGATGATCAATGCCTTACGCATGTGCCCTCTCCCTAGTTGTGGCGGCACATGATTACACAGCCTGTCGGCCGCATGGCGACCTGAGTCAATCTGACTCACTCCCGCCCATCTAGCCGCCCCGTTACATCTTGCCTGACGTGGATAAGGCGATTTGTAACGAAGCGGGAGGCGAGGATGCGAGCAGACAAGTTCATAGGCTACGTGAGGGTAAGTACAGCGCGGCAGGGCCGTTCTGGCTTGGGTCTCGATGCCCAGCGTGAGGCCCTGCGGAGTTACCTAGCGAGTACAGGGGGCCGGCTCTTGGCTGAGTTCGTGGAGGTGGAGAGCGGCAAGCGGAACGACAGGCCGGAGCTGCAGCGCGCGATCCGGCGGGCTAAGGCAAGCGGCGCCCGGCTCCTGATCGCCAAGCTAGACCGCCTCTCCCGTAACGCCGCTTTTCTCCTCCAGCTCCGCGACAGCGGCGTCCGATTCGTCGCTGCCGATCTACCCACGGCCGACGAGACGGTGGTCGGGATCATGGCGGTCATCGCCCAGCGCGAAAGGGAATTAATCGGCCAGCGCACGCGAGAGGCCCTTGCCGTGGCCCGTAAGCGCCTCGCCAAGGAAGGCCGGCGACTGGGCAACCCTAACGGGGCCGCAGCGCTCCGAAGGGCCGCCAAGGGCAATTCTGCGGCTGTAGCCCGGCTCACAGCGAACGCCAACGGGCGAGCTGCGGCATTCCGAGACGCATTCGAGGATATCGATCCTACCGGCCGCCTGTCGCTCCGCGCCCTGGCTGAGGAGTTGAACCGCAGGGAGATTGAGGCCCCACGCGGAGGCGCATGGCATCCGGTGACGGTGGCGCGGGTTAGGACACGGCTTGTAAGCGTATCGGTCAGTTCCTAGCTAGGGGGCCGCTATGGCAACGCTCAAAGACATCCGAAAAGGCTTCGACGCGGGCCGCTCATCCAAGGCGGGGGCGCCGCTGATAATGCCCGCCTCTCGTACCGGGCAAGAACGACCGTCAGCTAGCGCGGATAGCGAGGCGACAGCCGAACGCAGCTACCTAGTTTACGGAAAGACCCTCGCACGTGCCGCCCCCGTCTTGCTCAACAAGAACAACCCCATCGCGTGCTTCGATACAGTAAGTGGCGTGCGCTTCCGAATTGTAGTTAGCGGATGCCCAGCGCTACCGGCCCGCATCCGACGCAAAAGGCCAATCCTTGAGGTTCGTGCCCTTGGGAAGAACTACGCTCTACGGCGGTGGGACGTGACTTGTGATGGCGAGCCGGTCCTGCCGATCCGCACTGACCAAGTGCGTATCCGTCTTCTCGACAAGTCAGTTGAAGTGTCGGTCGTAGTGGAACAGCGGCTGAGCGGCTCAAAGCTCAAGCGCCCGCCGTCGCGGTGGCGGGAGAGACGCATAGCGCGGCCCGTCCCTGGCCGGTATCAGCGCCCCAAAGCGGTCGCGTAGTGCTTCGAAATACCGGGAAAACTCTCGTGTTTTCAAGGCCGTAGGAAAAACACTCACCAGAGTGCTATCACGCGTACCCCATAAAGCTTTTCAAATTCGTTCGTATGCCCCGGCTCGGCTCACGCCGGGACGTGCTGGCGCGCGAGGTGTGGCCGGTAGAGCGCCGCTGGTTGCCTTTCGTCGGCTGGTGGCTCCTGGCCCGCCTTGCGCGCCTGATTTTTTCTCTCGCGTCACGTTCTTGCGTTTGGGCAGACCCCTCCGGCCCCGTTCGGCGCCACTGCCGATACGGTCGCTGCCCTCTTTTTCCCAACCTTCCTAACAGGAACAACCTATGACTAAGACCCCGTTCCAGTCGCGCCGTGTGGCGTTCGACCGGAGGGCTGATAGCCAACTCGCTTGGCTCCAGCGCACCGCGACCATCTTCGTTGGCGATCCGTCCCGCGCACCGTCCTACTCCCAACTCGTTCGCCGGGCGGTCGACCTCTACACAGAGCATATGTCCGGCATCATCGACGCTGCCCGGATGGATGACCGCTCCGAGCCGTATCCCTCTGACGTGAGTGCGGAGAGGCAAGCTCTCGCGGAACACGCCCGCCTTGTCGACGCCGCTCCTCCGGGCGCCCTGGTGGACCAGTCCGGCCGGCTGCTGAACTGGCAGGAAGCGATCTCGCGAAGCATCGACCTCGGATTGACCATCCCCAGTAGGAGCGCGGAGTAATGGCCGACAACACCGACGTCTACGTCCCTCTCGCGCCTGAGGAACAGCAAGCGGCCCTGAAGAAACTTTGGGACGCCATAGCGCTACGCCTGCTGGAGACCCTACAGGGTGACAAGCCGGCCCGTGCCAGCATGTTGGAGGTAGCGAGGAAGTTCTTGGCCGACAACGGCATCAACGCTGTATCGAGGCCGGATTTGAAGCGGGGCCTGGAAGCGCTGCGGGGCCTTCCCTTTGATGAAGACGGCAACCCACACTGAAGCTGGGACAGCCGACTAAACATCCTCACACCACGGAGACCCCATGCTCACTCAGAACCGCCAGCAGCGGCGCCGGCTCAAGCATGATCTTGAACGCGCGGGCTATGCCGTGCCGGTCAACGGCGTCTCCCATCAAGCGCTCACGAAGGAAGCCTTCGATAGTCTGTGTCAGACCTTGGCGGACAACGGCAACGTACTCAGCGACGACCACAAGGCAGCTCTATACGCCCTCTGTGGTCTCTTCACTGAGAGCGCCCAAGGTAAGCGCCCTGGACGCTGGGCCTTCTCACTGCCCACCGGCATGGGGAAGACATCGGCCGTTGTGGCGTGGTGTTCCTCCCTGGTGCGGCTCGGGCTCGATCACATATCGGTCGCGGCTTCCGCCAGCAAGATTGAGGCCCTGGTAGAACTGAAGCTTGCGATGATGGCGCGAGGCGTCAGCGAGGATCGTATCGGGCTCCTCTATGTCCCCAACGGGAACTCCTACGCGCTCCCACCGACCGCAGCCAATGACGACCGGCAGATAATGCTTGTGGCCCACAACCGAGTGCGGATGGCCGAAGGGCACGACCTGTTCATGAGCTACCGGCGGAAACGCCGGGACCTAATGATTTGGGATGAAAGCTTGCTGGCGAGCGATGCCCATGGCGTCAGCGTCCGGGAACTCAATGGCGCCATCGGATACCTAGAAGGCATCTGGCGCGGCACCGAAGACGACGGTACGCGGCTTGTTGATTGGCTCAAGAGCGCTCGCGATCAAATCGAAGGCGCCCTCTCCCGGAGCAACGACCACAAACCCGTCACGCTCACGTTACCAGAGCTGGACGATACGGCCCTAACCGCGCTCCGCGCCAAGCTTCCCAGGCAAACGGTAATGACACCCGTGGCCGATCTCCTGGAGTTCTCTAGGGAAGAGCTGCGGGCGTTACCGACCGGAGAGCATGGTGCCGTCTGGTATCAGGTGGCCGTGCCGCGAGAGATACAGAACATCATCATTCTCGACGCCAGCTATCCTATCCGCCGCCTCGTGCAGGCCGACACCACCATTCACGACGCGGAGAAGTATCTCGACCCGATCAAGCGGATTGGGAAACGACTGTCGCAGCTCAAGAGCTACAACGATGTCACCTTGCACCAGCTCTTTTCAGGAGGTGGCAGGGAGACGATGCAACGCGACTTCTCAGCGATGACCGAGCGGAAGGCCGTGCGGGAAGTTGTCGACGTCGTGAAGGTGCTTCCACCTGAGGAGGCTGCCCTAATCTTCGTCTTCAAGGATCGCCATGGGGAAGGGATCAACTACAAGTCCGCCATGCTTCGCGGCCTGACTGCGGCCGGGATAGACACAGGCGCCACGGTCCCCGCCGTGGTCGACGGTAAGCCCGTGCGGCTCCCGAGGATCAACGTTGCGACGTGGGGACAGGAGACCAGCCTCAACCGCTGGGCTCACTGTAGCAACGTGATCCTCTGTGGCGTCCTACAGCGCTCCTCACTCGACCTTGCAGCCTCTTATATCGGTCAATCGGACAACCTCCGGGAGGAAGTCTCGACCACCACCGTTAAGGAGCTGGCGCGGAGTGAGGTTGCCCATGGGATCTATCAGGCTCTCAGCCGTGGTAGCTGTAGGGTAATGCACGACGGGCAGGCCAAGCCGATGAAAGGATGGATCATCCATCGCGACAACGGCATCCAGCCCCTACTCAGCTCCGTAATGCCCGGCGTCCGCTGGGCACAGTGGGAAGCAAGGCACCTAGTCGACCCTGAAGGCCGACAGCCTGGAGTTACCGCCTCCACGACTGCCCGGATCGTCGAGTACCTGAAGGGTCTCCCCCAGTCCGTCGACCGGGTTTCGACACGCCAACTCAAGGCCGACGCAGGGCTCCGAGACATCCACAAGCAGACATTTACGGACGCTCTGGGCGCCGTCTCAGACCATGTTCCTTGGTTCCTGTCCAGTCGCTCCTTCCATAGAGCGTTCCCGGACGAGCCCCAAACTTAGGCACGTACTCCCTACTACTATAGGGACACCGTGCATAACGCCGCCCCCGGCACCTGAGCCCAACAGCGCGACCCCGAGGGGTCAACCTCGCGGACACCTCAGGCCGCCGGGGGTGGTCGAAGGAGTGACTGTAGAGTTGCCCTTCCTTACCACTTACCCGACCCCTCCGTAGGACACCTACAGGCTCCTTACCGGGGGTGGTCGACCGTGCGCGCCAGCGCATCCCCTCCAGTACCCCCAAAGACCACATGAACCAGCACAAACCCTGTGATGTGCGGGACTGCCATGCCAATCGCACCCGCTTCGGTCGGTTCTGTCACAAGCACAGACGCCGTCTCGCCCAGTACGGGCACCCCACCGCTCGCCCCTTGTCCCGCTCGGGAGAGGACGTAGCCGGGTGGTCACGCAGGATAGAGGCCCTACTGGCCGCCAACGCGGACCATCCGGGACTGTCCCGCGCCACGCTAGAACTACAGCACCACTTAGACGACGCTGCCCAGCGGGCGGCCAACGGCCATACCCTCTCCGGGGGGGCTCGCTCCGAGTGGGCACGATTGGCAGCCCACAACGTCACGCCCTTGATGATCCTGGCCCGAGTTGTCGCCGTGGTCGTCATCGAGCGGAACAACCCCCGCCTCTTCCCGGACCAGCGAGCATTCGAGTTCGCCATAGCCCGCGCCGTCTTCGGGCTGGCTCCCAACACTGGCACCCCAGGTGCCCGCGTCCTGCACGCGACCGGCAGGCAGATGTTGGAGAACTACGGGGACATGGTGGTCGCCACTGTAGTGGCACTCAAGGCCGCCGAAGACGACGCAAGGAAGCGGGCGGCCGACATGCAAGCGCCGCTCCGCATCCCTCCGACCATCCCCTAATCAACCCAAGAAAGGCAACACCACCCCATGAGCAACAATCACGGCATTCCCTCCTCTGCGCTCCCGCCTGGAGCAAGCCCGGACTACGTCGACCAGATGGTCGCCCGCGCCGAGCAAGGCGGGGCCACATTCGACAAGCCGGCACAGGCTGAGTTCTCCCCGCCGGCCGCTCCCGAGTTCCGTACCAAGTTCGGCTCAGCAAAGGCCGCCGCCGCTGCCACCGACAACGACCTACTGATCTACAAGAGCGGCGCCAAGGTCCTGGAGATCGAGGCATCCCAAGCCGTCGCTATGGGCCTGATCCGGCCGGCTGCCGGGGGCGGGTACGAAGCAATCTCGACGGTGGAACGGCAGATGGCCGAGAAAGCCCAGCGCGAGGAGTTGCAACAGGAACAGCAGCAGGCTTCAGCCGAGATCGAAGAGAAGCGGAAGACGGGCGATGAGCCGGATCAGGGACATCAAGCCACCGTCGACCGCCTGAACGCCATCGTGCCCGCGAAGATCACGAACGACTTTCTGGACGACTACCTCCAGTCAGGCAGCATCAGCCTCAAGCAGGTCCACGGCGCTGCCCGCGCCATCGGTATCGACGCAGAGGCAGCCGAAGGGCTCTCTATGAACGCCTATGAGGGCTACAGGCGTCAGGCAGACCTTGCGGTCAGTACGCAGGGTGTCCCGGCCCACGAGGCGGATGCGCTTTACGCTTGGGCGAGCCAGCACCATCCGGCCGATGCCCGCAACGCCGTGCGCGCCCTGGTCCTGGCATCCGACGCCCGCCCGCTGAAGGCCCTTGCCCTGAAGTACGCCGCCACCAAGCGCGGCGGTGACGCCTAACCCATCCCCGGAAGGAAGAACCAATATGCAAGTTACAAACCTCGCCCCGCTCACGGACGCGCAGAACAACGTCATTGAACCGGCGGGTATCCAAATCCTCTACTCCGAAGGCGGCTATCAGTGGTGCGAGACGCGCCGCCCGGTCGGGGACGGCAACGTCAAGCGCACGATCCGCAACGTCACGATGGGAACCGAAGTGATTTCGGTCGTCGCTGCCGACACTCTCCCGGCCGTCTAAAGGGCGCCTGATGTCCTCAATCACAACCCGGCCGGCGACTGACGATGACGTCGCCGACCTTGCGGGAAGGCTTCGCCAGCCGGACCTAGATGCCCTGTCCGCAGCCTTCCCTACCGTCGCCACTGCGGATGCCCTCAAGCTCGCTAAGGATCGCGGGGAGTGTCACCTCGCGTGCCTCGACGATAAGCCGGTTGCGCTCTTCGGCCTCACTACGTTGCCACTTAGGCCCGAGCGGGCCTTCCCGTGGTGGGCCGCATCCGCCGATGCCTTCCACAGTGAGGCCACCATTGCCGACTTGCTGCGCCTTTCGGTGCGATTGGTCGACCATTGGCAGCGGCAATACGCAGAGCTGGTTGCCATGAACGATCCGCGAAACACGATCTATGCCGACTGGCTGAAGTTCTTGGGCTTCGTCGAGATGGGCGACGCGCCGACCGCGAGTGGCATCCCCTTCACAACCTATTTCAGGGAGGCGCCTAGCGCGCCTTCCTCCTCTCCCCTTCACTCTGAGAACACCCAATGAACAATCTGAAAGACAGGCTCGCCGCAAAGCTGGACGAGAGCCGCGCCGAGCGCGTCATTTCCTCCCCCTCGCCGACCCCTAGCCCCGGCAATGACCCGGACTTGGAGGCGGCCCTCGCCCGTGTCGCCGCAGGTGAAATCTCCGCCGCGCGCCGCACCTCCAACGGAGCGCTCCTGATCACCCACAAGAGCGACCCGGCCAACTCCCCGGCCGCTCCTGAGGCTACGGTGGTCGCCTAGGATGTGCGTAGACCCTGCAACCGCGCTGGCGATCGGTAGCTTCACCATCGGCGCCGCTCAGTCCGTATCGAGCTACGCGGGTAAGGTGGCCGACGCCAATGCTGCCGCCCAGTATCAGGCACAAGAGCGCTACAACGCCGAAGTAGCCCGCAACAACACCTTCAATCAGCTCCAGCTCCGCGAACAGCAGGAGACGGATGCGGCCTCGCAAGCCCTCTTCGACAACTCAGTGCGTGCCGTTAAGGCGCGCGCTACGGCTGACACTGGCGCGGCCGAGGCTGGCGTACAGGGCAACAGCGTGGAGAGCGTCGCCCGAGGCTACTACACGGAGCAGGGGCGCATTGACAGTGCGACGGTGAAGAACCTTGACATGTCGGTACAGCAGCTCCGCGAGGAGCGTAAGCAGGCCGACGCTCAGTTCCGGTCCCGGTCCAATATGCCCACCGTCCGTGGCCCCAGCATGATCGACCTTGGTCTCGGCATCGGCGGCGCTGCCGTCGACGCATACGGCAAATACTCGCTTCGGAACAAGAAGCCCGGCGACCGCTAGTCACCCCCTAACGTCACCCTACAGCGCCCTCAGGCTCCCCGGCTTGGGGGCGCTTTCCATTTGGAGGATCAATGCAAAAGCTACCTGAGAAGGCCGACGATCTGATCGACGAACTGGACAAGGCATTCCCGCTCCGAAACTTCACCGTAGACACGCCCTACCACGTCACGCAGCGCGAGTACGGCGCCCGCGATGTAATCGACTACCTCCGCTCGATGCAGCGCGACCGCGCCGAACGTGCGGCCGAAGAGTTTGGCGGCAAGCGAGGCGGCGACGAGGCCGGACAGTGGGCGACGCGATGAACAGCGCCGCTCCCCAGGTCGTCCCAACAGACGCCCCAGCGACGCAGCACGCCACCATAGACGCCACAAGCCGCCGCCTTCGCCTCCCCGCCGATCCTGGCCGACGCCAGTTCATCGCCATCGCCGGCCAGTGGTTCGACCCTTCCGGCGACCCGGAGCCGAGCATGCTGGACATTGAGTGCCACGGCAGGCGCCATAGGCTAGGGACGTACATGGTCAAGGCGTCGACCGTGTTTGAGCTGCCCACGGGCACCCTAGGCGTGATCGTGACCCCGCTCTATGCATCCTCGGCAATGCGCCTCACCGTGAAGCTCGCGCCGATCCCGAAGGGCATCAGCCCGGCCGACCTAAAGCGGCTGCAGGACGAAGCGCGGTACGCCTCAGGCGAGCTGATCCGCAAACGGCGAGACGATGACTAGGAAGCCGAAGGCGGCGAAGGCGAGACCGAAGAAGCCGCTAGGTCCGCGTAAGGCTATCCAAGTGCTAGCCTTGCGTATGGCCGCCAAGATCATGGCGAGGCAGCGCGAGAGAGGCGACCCAGCTCCCGCAGGATCAACGGTGGTGTTCGACGACGTTACAGGATGGGCCGACGTGCCCCGCCAGACGTTGCCGAAGCGCGGGGGAAATCGGCGGTTTGTTTGACGCCTCGCTGCGTTTCAGAGCAGCTTAGTTGAGCCGTGCTGGCCCCGGCGGATTGCTCCTGTGGGGCCAGCACGCTTGCTTCAACCTGGTTTCCGGTTCGCCCGCTCGATGAACCCGGAGAGCTGGTTGGCGAGTTCCATGGTCGCCTGTCGGGTCGCCTTTCGGAGATCGGCAAGCTGAGCCTCAATGGCGGCTTTCTCGTCGGGGGTTGCGTTGGGCGGCGCTACTGGACCATCTGGAACAAAGTTGGGCACATCGCCCGCCGCCGTTTTCTTGAGAAGCGCCAACATTAGCGGATTTCGTTGGGCTTCCATTCCGGCGAGCACATGAACTATCGCCTCAAGTGCCCCGATCTTGGCGTAGGCATGCGCAAGCGCTTTGTATAAGCCTTCGATTTCTCTATCCATTCGGAACCTCCCTGGCCGCCAAGGCAAGTCGCAAGCTGGCACAGCCCCCACAGGATCGCGCCAAACAACGGTGATCCGATTACAATCCAGTCTTGTCCGGCATCGGAATACCACCTTGGCGGGCTTGAGCTTTTTCGTCTGTGATGCGCTTAATCTTGCTGGTACGAGCTGCGCGCGCCGCCCTTACTCCATACCAGTCATCAAACAGTTGCTCGATTAGCTCAAGCAACGTCGACGCTTCTTCTGGGTCAACATCAACAATTAGATTGATATCCTTCTCCATATGCGCCCCGATATTGCCCAAGGCGCGTACCGCATCGATGGACGACCAAGTATCCGCGTCGACTTTATCTCTAAGGGCATCAATCTCATCGATAAGCCGGTTCTTCTTGATGCCCCAGAAGTCCCGTATCATGCCCTGAAGACAGCGCCTCGCTAGCGTTGCGGATGCCTTGGGGCTTAAGCTACAAATCTTCGATGCTTCTTCGTAATCCTGATAAATTGGCGTGGGAATGTAGTCTGGCTGCGGCCGTGCACGGGAGGCTGGCAGCAAAGACCATTCAGTAAGCTTCTCTCCGTATTCGGTTGAGCGTGATATGGGGTTGTAGCTCGCTTGCCATAGTTCCCCTCGCAAACAGAGCTGCCTGCAATCTGGATTTGGGCACGACCAATGATGAATTTGAAACTCGGTACGCCCCAGACCGGAGGACAACAGAGTGTTTTCATTCCGTTGATAAACTCGATCGGACAAGACGGCGTGGTGCTGGCAATAAGGGCATTTCCAAGAATGCATCAATTTCCCCCCCCCCCATTACTCTATTCCAATCTACCTCAAACCCGGCCGCCTGAAGCTCTCTCGCGAGGCTCATCTTCCACCCTCCTCCAGCATCTAGCGATGTCCACACCACACCGAAGATGTCTGAAGGCAACTCAATATCCCCGCTCTTGAGCGCACATACCTTGCCGCGCCCCAGGCGACCAATGAAGTAGCCCAGCTCAAGGATCACATTCTGCCTGGCGCGAGGCTGCATAGGCCCCCCTGCTATTCCGCCCATGTCATCCGGAGTTAGCAGCACGACGGCGAAGCCAACCGCTGAGTGCTCCTCAAACTTCTCAATGATCGTGCGGCCCTGGTTTGCGAGAGCTTTCTCCCGCTGCTGGCGCAGCTCTCCCACCACGAGTGAAAAAGGCTTGTGACGGAGGTATAGCAACGCGCGGCCGAAGCGAGCGGCGGGCACGTAGCGTTTGTATTCCACTGAATGGTGCCCGAAAGTTTGCCCCAAGCCGTCCTCGATCGACGCTTGCAATGCAGCCACAACGGCACTTAACGAGGCCACGGCCGGCGTTAAGTTGTCGCCCGCGACCGCAGCTGGATCGAAAGCTTCCACCTCCATGATACGGCGCTGTAAGCGAGCAATTCCCCGCTTCAAGTCGTCCATTGATAGTTCAGGAGAGGCAGTCGATACGGGGCGCTGAGCCATTATCTTGGCAGGATGACCTAACTGCCTGTGGATAGATACCGAATGGCCTGTGTGGAAAGCCTGTGTGGAACACCCGGCTAAAATGCCCATTTTATTGGGCTATTAGATAATGGCGGAGGGGATGGGATTCGAACCCACGAATGGGGTTTACCCCCATTAACGGTTTAGCAAACCGCCGCCTTCGGCCACTCGGCCACCCCTCCGCAGCCCGTTTAAGACCCCGGCGACCATAACCACGACGGATGCCGGGCGGTTCTAGCGGCCGGCCCCGGCAGTGTCAAACGAGGCCGCAATTTCTTGAATATTTACAGTCTCTTGGCGTCCCGGCCTGAAGCGTGCGACGGTACGGCCATGACCTCTGCCTCGATCGACATGCTCCAGCGCCTGGTGGCGTTCGACACCACCTCGCGCAACTCCAACCTCGACCTGATCAAGTACATCCAGGGCTACCTGGACGAGTTCGGCGTCCGGAGCACGCTGGTCCCCAACGAGGAAGGCACCAAGGCCAACCTGTTCGCCTCGATCGGCCCCGAGGCCGAGGGCGGCATCGTCCTGTCGGGCCATACCGACGTCGTCCCGGTCGACGGCCAGCCCTGGGACACCGATCCCTGGACCCTGACCGAGAAGGCCGACGGCAATCTCTACGGCCGCGGTACCTGCGACATGAAGGGCTTCATCGCCGCCTGCCTCGCCCATGTGCCGGCGCTCCAGAAGGCGAAGCTCAAGGTGCCGATGCACTTCGCCTTCAGCTACGACGAGGAGATCGGCTGCCTGGGCGCCCACTCCCTGGCCGAGAAGCTGGTCGGCAACGTGCCCCGCCCGCAGGCCGTGATCGTGGGCGAGCCCACCATGATGGGCGTGGTCAACGCGCAGAATGCCGGCGGCGGCATCGTCGCCACCTTCACCGGCGTCGAGGCCCACTCCTCCATGACGCATCTCGGCGTCAGTGCGATCCATTTCGCCGGCGACTTCATCCACTGGCTGAACGAGCTGCAGGTCGAGCTCTCGGGGCGCAAGCGCACCGACATCGACACCGTGCCCGGCCACACC
Source organism: Reyranella sp. GW821-FHT14A01 (assembly GCF_058803965.1). Classification (NCBI taxonomy): domain Bacteria; kingdom Pseudomonadati; phylum Pseudomonadota; class Alphaproteobacteria; order Hyphomicrobiales; family Reyranellaceae; genus Reyranella; species Reyranella sp. GW821-FHT14A01. Next base: position 6,718 of record NZ_JBXAPM010000003.1, on the reverse strand, counting down.
ACGATCAACGTCGGCATCGTGACCGGCGGCACGGCGGGCAACATCCTCGCTCGCGAATGCACGCTGAACTGGGGCTATCGTACCCTGCCCGGGGATGATCCCTGGGAGGTTCAGCGCCGCGCCGAGGCCTATGTCGCCGAGTTGCTGCTGCCGAAGATGAAGGCCAAGCATCCCGACGCCGACATCAAGCTGAAGCGCCGTTCCTTCGTGCCCGGGCTGATGCCCCAGGAGAACGAGGAAGCCGCCAAGCTTGCTTTGCAATGGACCGGCGGCAACCGCACCTATGCCGTGCCCTACGGCACCGAGGCCGGCATCTTCCGCAGCCACGGCATCCCGACCGTCATCTGCGGCCCGGGCGATATCTCGCAGGCCCACCAGCCCAACGAGTTCGTCGCGAAGTCGCAGATGGATGCCTGCGACGCTTTCATCGGCAAGATGATCGGCTGGGCCGAGCGGCAGTAGCTCCTGCTCAGCCTTCCGTGCGGCGCGTCGTCTCGAACAGGAACCAGACGCGCTTCTCGGTCTCGTCGATCCAGTTCTCGATGAGGCTGGCCGTGGCGATGTCGTTGTGCTCGTCGCAGAGCTCATGGAGCGTGCGCATGTGGACGCAGAGCTGCTTGTTGTCCTCGCGCAGCTCCGCGAGCATGTCGAGCGGCGTCACGTAGTCGGCATCGTTGTCGAGCACGCGCTGCAGGCGGGAAATATGGCCGATCGAGCGCAGGGTCGTGCCGCCGAGCTTGCGCACGCGCTCCGCGATCACGTCGGTCATGCCGTCGATCTCGGTCGCCTGCTCGTCCAGCATCAGGTGATAGTCGCGGAAGTTCGGGCCCGACATGTGCCAGTGGAAGTTCTTGGTCTTCCAGTAGAGGGCGGCCACGTCGGCCAGCAGGATATTGAGTCCGCCGGTCAGGTCCCGGGTGGCGTTCTCGCCGAGATCCGTCGGGGTGGCAAGCGCGGCCGTCTTGCGCGCCTTCACGTCTTTGCTCATGGGCTGGCTCCTGGAAATGGTTTCCGCTGCAAATCTACCGTGCTTCCGACGGATCGTGAACTAGGGGCCGGCGCAGACCGGCTGTTCGACCCGGAAGACTTCGTGCTGACCAAAACGCTTCGTATAGGCGTCGACGATCGAGGCGACTTTCGGTTGATGCGCCGGTGCATCGAACACCACGATAACCACGAGCTTCGTGCGTTCGCTGCCGACGACACCGGCCGGATCGCGATGCTGGCCGCGCGCGTCGATCACCGTGAGGCCTGCGGGAAATTGCGGCGTCACCGTCCCGGCCAGGAAGGCCGCCCACTCCGCGTCACTGACCTCGCCGCCCGCAGGCTTGCCGCGGCCGAAATAGAGGTTCACTTCGACAGCCGGCTTGAGCGGCGCTGCACAAGCAGGCGCAGCCGTTTGCGGCGGTGCGGGCTGCGCGCAGGCGAAAAGCGCCGGGGAGAGCAATGCCATCCCCAGCGCCCGAAGCCAGAACCGACGCGGCATCCTAGTTCAGGTACGGAACGGCCATGCCCTTGGTGACGGCGGGACGGGCGTTCACGATGTCGTACCAGCGCTTCACGTTGGGGAAGTCGGCGAGGTTCACGGTGTGCCACTCGTGACGCGCCGCCCACGGGAAGATCGACATGTCGGCGATCGTGTAGTCCTCGCCCGCCACGAAGGCATTGCCGGCGAGTTGCTTGTCGAGCACGCCGTAGAGGCGCTTGGCCTCGTCGACATAGCGCTTGATGCCGTACTCGATCTTCGACGGCGCGGCGCGCAGGAAGTGGTGGGCCTGGCCGAGCATGGGGCCAAAGCCGCCCATCTGCCACATCAGCCACTGGATCGAATCGTAACGCTTGGCGCCGTCGGCCGGCAGGAACTTCTTCGTCTTGTCGGCCAGGTAGATCAGGATCGCGCCCGACTCGAAGAGGCTGTAGGGCTTGCCGCCCGGACCGTCCGGATCGAGGATCGCCGGGATACGATTGTTGGGGCTGAGACGCAGGAACTCGGGCTTGTGCTGCTCGCCCTTGGAAATGTCGATCTTGTGCACGCTGTAGGGCAGCCCGCATTCCTCGAGCATGATGGAAATCTTGCGGCCGTTCGGCGTGCCCCACGTATGAAGCTCGATCATCTCTTCGTTCCCCCGTTCATCGAAATCACAGAATGCCAGCCGGGCACTCAGGTCCAGCTGTCGTCGTCTCCCCCGCCGCTGTCATCGTCGAGCGACGCGGTGTCGTAATCGTCGGCACCCGCCTGATCGTCGGCAAAGGCCTGCTGCTGTTGCACTGTCGAATCGGGCGGCAGCAGCTCGGGCGGCGTCGAGTCCGTCGTCCCGCCAAACGCAGCTTGGCTCTGGCCGAACGGGCCCGGATTGCTGCCCATCAGGCCGCGAATGCCTTCGAACAGCAGCGCACCACCGGCCACACCGGCGGCCGTCATCATCGCGGTCCGCAGGAAGCTGCCGCCACCTCCCGCCTGCTGCTGCTGCGGCGGCGGCGCGACGGCGGCCTGCAAGGGCGAGCGCGTGGACGGAACCATCGAGGCTCCCGGCGCCGGAGCCGCAGATGTTTGAGGCACCGATGTGCGCGGCGCACCCCACGGGCCGATCTTCGGCGCGCTGCCGAGGAAATCGGCCTCCGGCGGCGGCGCGGCGGCGGCCTTCGCCTCCAGTTCGGCGATGCGCTCCTGCGCGGCCTTCAGCGCCTGCTCCTGCACCAACACGGTCTGCACAAGCAGATAGGCTGAAGCGGGTTGCTTCGACGCCCGGTCCCAGATGAACTGTTCGGCCTCACCGTCGCGCGGCTGGGCCTCGAACGGCTTCAGCCGGTCGAACAGACCCGAGATCAGATCGCGTTCCTGCTGTTGCATGACAAGCCTCCCGCCCGTTCATGTTGGCGCTCCGCCAACGTGGTTGTCCGTCGGCGGAGCGTCAAGGGCGGCTAGTTCACCATCGCCTGGTAAACAAGGTCACGCATCAGGAACCGGTAACGCAGGCGGGCCTGCGGCGACTGCATCATGAAAACGACATACAGGCGCTCACGCGGATCGTGCCAGAAATAGGTGCCGTAGGCGCCGCCCCAGAAATAGTCGTTGGGCGATCCCGGCAGCGGATTGACGCCCTGCACGTTGCGCACCGCGAAGCCCAGACCGAAGCCCAGCCCCATGCTGGCGCTGGGCTCCAGCGCCTCGAAGCGGAACATGTCGGCGCCCATCTTGATGTCGGGCGGCAGCGCGTCGGCCGTCATCAGGTCGATGGTTTTGCGCGACACCAGGCGCACACCGTCGAGCTGGCCGCCATTGGCGAACATCTGCAGGAAACGGGCATAGTCGGCCGCGGTAGACACCATGCCGCCGCCGCCGGAGCGCCAGGTGAACTTCTGGGTGATGTCGGGGATCGAGGGCATCTCGTTCTTCGGCCCCTCCTTCATCGGTCGGGCGCCACGCTCTTTCTTGTCGGCGCTGGCCTCGAAGGCGGTGTCACCCATCTTGAGCGGCTTGGTGATGCGCTCCTCGATGAACTTGTCGAGCGGCATGCCGGAGGCGACCTCGACGACTCGGCCCAGCACGTCGGTCGACATCGAATATTCCCAGGTCGTGCCCGGCTGGTAGAGCAGCGCGAGCTTGCCCAGCTTGTCGGCCATCTCGGCATTGGTCTGGTTGCGATCCGCGACCTTCATGTCGAGATACGACTGCTTCACCGGGTTGGCGCCGATCGCGCCGTAGGTCAGACCCGACGTATGGCGCATCAGGTCGTGCACGGTCATCGGCCGGTATTGCGGTTCCAGCACCACCTCGACAGTGCCGTCATCTTTCTTCTTCTGAACGGCGACCTTGGTATCGGCGAAAGCCGGAATATAGGTCGACACACGATCGGCGAGCGTGAGCTTGCCTTCCTCCATCAGCATCATCGCGGCCAGGGTCACGATCGGCTTGGTCATCGAGGCGATGCGGAAGATCGTGTCGTTGGTCATCGCGACCTTGGCGTCCTTGTCGCGGAAGCCGTAGGACTCGAACATCACGATCTTGCCGTTACGGGCGATCAGCACGACCGCGCCGGGTAGCTCGTTGTTCTTCACGCCTCGTTGAGGCGATCGCTGAGACGCTTCAGCCTGGTCGATAGAAACCCTACCTCCTCTGGGGATTGCACCTTTGGAATTCCCTGCGCACCGGCAGGCCAAGCCAACACAACACCAAGCGCCGCCGCGGCGGCTACACGCATTACCGACATTTTGCAGTCTTCCTCCCAAACTTTGGTCCATCAAAGCAATTGACCGGCGACCAGCGCAAGCTTAACGAGTGCATATCGACGGTCCTCCTTAACCGGGGGCTAACAGGGAATGCCGTGCCGCTCCCTCATTAGGAGCCAATCGGCAGCTGTACCCGCAGCTGTAAGCGGTGAGCGAGAGCCCATATGTCACTGGATTTCGGTCCGGGAAGACGGGCAGGAGCCGAGACCCGCGAGCCAGAAGACCTGCCGGCGATAGCGTCGCTCTTCCGATGGACGGGATGATCCAACGGGACGGTCAACCGAGCGGTGACGCGCTTAGTGCGAACCGTTTGGGAGATCGTCCGATGACGTCGATCCGTGGAATCCTGCCTGCGCTTCTTTCGAATGCGACGCCGGCCAGTGGTACAGCCGGCCGGATGCAACGCTATGCGTCGACCTTGCAATCCAGTCCGGATCGCTGGGTTGCCGTTCCGACGCCAACCCACAACGTCTCCCTGCCCTTCCGCCGCGGCGGCTTCGCCAGCCTGAGCGAAGCGCTGGACTATGCGGCGCGCGGCGAGACCGGCTTCAACTTCTTCGATGCGCGGGGCCAGCTCCTGGCCAGCCTGCCCTACCGGCAGCTACGCCTCGAGGCGCAGGCTTTCGCCCGCCGCCTGATCGGCGCCGGCATCGAGCCCGGCGAACGGCTGGTCCTGATCGCAGACACCTGGCCGGGCTTCTGCGTCGCCTTCTTCGGCGCCCAATATGCCGGCATCGTGCCGGTGCCCGTCCCCGTGCCGGTCGGCCTCGGCGCCAAGGCGCATTACATCTTCCAACTCCGCAAGCAGATCACCGCCTCGCAGGCCGTGGGCGTCCTGGCCCCCGACGAACTGGCCGAATTCGCCCGGAGTGCCGCCGAAGGCACGACTGCGCGCTTTGCCGGCGGAATGTCGATCTTCACGGCGCTCCCTGAATCCGAGGTCGAACTGCGGCCGCTCGGCGCCGGCATGGCCTGTTACGTCCAGTTCTCCTCCGGCAGCACGCGCGCGCCTCTGGGCGTCGACATCCGCCAGGACCAGCTGATGGCGAACATCGACGGGTCGATCGCCGCACAGCGGCTCGACGCGGACGATTCCGGCGTGAGCTGGCTGCCGCTCTATCACGATATGGGCCTGATCGGGTTCATCCTGGCGCCGATGTGCGCGCAACGCAGCGTCGACCTGCTGGCGCCGCGTGACTTTGCCCGCCGGCCCATGCAGTGGCTGTCGCTGATCTCGCGCCGCCGCGCAACCATCACCTTCAGTCCGAGCTTCGGCTACGATCTCCTCGCGCGGCGCGCGCAAACTGTGCCAATCGGCGAGCTCGACCTGTCGAGCGTGCGCCTGGCCGGCGTCGGCGCCGACATGATCCAGGTGCCGGTGCTGCAGCGCTTCGCCGAGGCGTTCAAGGCGACGGGCTTCGACGAGCGCGCGTTCATGCCGAGTTACGGCATGGCCGAGGTTTGCGTCGGCCTGAGCTTCGGCACGCCGTTCGGCGGCGTCAAAGTCGACAGCTTCATCGATCCGCAGTCGGGCCGGCCGCGCGACTTCGTCGTGTGCGGCAAGGTGATGGGCGGGCACAGTGTCGAGATCCGCGACGAGCATGGCACGCCGCTGGGCGAGCGCCACGTCGGCCGCCTGTTCGTGCAGGGCCCCAGCGTCATGCCGGGCTACTTCCAGAAGGACGACGAGAGCGCGCGCGTGCTCCGCGACGGCTGGCTCGACACCGGCGATCTCGGCTACTGGCACAAGGGCGAGCTGGTGATCACCGGCCGCGCCAAGGACCTGATCATCGTGAACGGCCGCAACATCTGGCCGCAGGACATCGAATGGGCCGTCGAGGCGCTGCCGCAGGTCGGCCGCGGCGACGTCTGCGCCTTCTCGATCGAGGGCGACGCGGCCGAGGCAATCGTCGTCATCGTCGAGGCCTATCCCAGCGAGCCCGCGGAACGCGAGGCGCTGCTCGGCGACATCAAGCAGGCCGTGAAGGAGGCCGTCGGCGTCGACAGCCAGGTGGTGCTGATCAAGCGCCAGCCCGGCCTGCCCCGTACCTCCTCCGGCAAGCTCAGCCGCACGCACGCCAGGTCAAAGTTCGCCGCCGGCGACTACTCGACCTGAGATCCGGACTCAATTGAGCCAGTAAGCGTAGGTGAGCCAGTAAGCGTAGGTAGCGGCGACGAAGACGCTGGAGAGAAGGTTTCCAGCGAGTTTGTCGTATCTGGTGGCGATTCGTCGGAAGTCCTTTAACCTGAACGCACAAAAGCCGTCCTCTTTCGAGAACGGCTTTTGTAAGCTTGGTTGCGGGGGCAGGATTTGAACCTACGACCTTCAGGTTATGAGCCTGACGAGCTACCGGGCTGCTCCACCCCGCGTCAAATCCAGCGCGTGCAGTAATCGTCGTATCGGACTGTAGTGCCTTGCGTTCGGAAGATCCGGCAGCGACCTACTCTCCCGTGCCTTGAGACACAGTACCATTGGCGCTGAGAGTTT